>NZ_JBVCPH010000002.1:0-412835 GCF_057456235.1 Photobacterium sp.
AGCTTGTTGAGCTAGAGGAATACGCGCGTTGTTCGCCGCCAGAGATGCAGCACGGAAGATTTTGTCAACTTGCTCTTGAGAGAAAGTCGCAAACTCTTTTTGAGCAGCTTTGACACGGGCAACCATTGCATCTAGTTCAGCTATATTCGTTACAGGCATAGTTAACTCCTAACTTAATATTAATAACTTTTAAATCAAAGATGTTTGCTTCAATCCAAAATACAGCAAGCGGTATCGTGGCTTCTGATGGTATTCTTGCAACAGACAGACTCAGTAGACGGGCTCAAGCGTAAATTCAGAAAAGCTCGCCGGGTTCGTTTTGACATCGTGGTGTATTTCCCCCCACAATGCCGCTGTTGTGACAAATAGAAGGAATGGTGATTCACCTAATTGAATGGTACCGCCATGATGGTTAACTGTGGTGAAATCTGTAATTCAGCTTCTGTTGCGGCCTGCACTTCCTCAATTGTTGTATCCGGTGCAATTTCAATCAGCTCCATCCCGGAGCCTGTTAGCTTAATGACACCCAGCTCGGTGATGATCAAATCAACTTGATTGGCCGCTGTCAGCGGTAAAGAGCAGTGCTTTAGAAGCTTAGGCTTACCTTTGACGGTGTGCTCCATTGCCACAATGACTTTCTTTGCTCCAACAACCAGATCCATTGCGCCTCCCATACCGGGCACCATCTTGCCGGGGATGATCCAGTTGGCAAGGTTCGCATGCTCATCGACCTGAAGCGCGCCGAGTACCGTGACATCAACATGCCCGCCGCGAATGATGGTAAATGAATCTGCACTGTCAAAATAACAAGCACCGGTTGTTGCCGTGATCGGCTGGCCTCCCGCATTAACCAAATCAGGGTCAAAACTGTCAGAGTCCGGCATTTCGCCAATCCCGATCAACCCATTTTCAGACTGCAGCAGAATTTCAATATCACTGGTCACTTCATTGGCAACCTGTGAGGGAAGGCCAATA
Source organism: Photobacterium sp. (assembly GCF_057456235.1). Lineage (NCBI taxonomy): Bacteria > Pseudomonadati > Pseudomonadota > Gammaproteobacteria > Vibrionales > Vibrionaceae > Photobacterium > Photobacterium sp. The sequence goes on from NZ_JBVCPH010000002.1 coordinate 976, forward strand.
CCGAGGTTGACGACATCACCGTCATGAAGTTCCTGAGCGACACGCCACGCAATCATGCGGCGGATCTGATGTTTATCATGTTGCTTAGCCATGCTGCTATTCTCCCTGGTAGATATAGTCGACAAAGAGCCCCGGTGTATGAACAGATTCCGGTTCGATGTCACCGGCTTTAACCAGGATTTCAGCTTCGACAATGACGGTATCGGCCGCGGTTGCCATCAGCGGGTTGAAGTTCTGGGTAGTTCGCTTATAAAACACATTGCCTTTGGTATCGACGATGGAACCACGGATCAGTGCCAAGTCTGCACGAAGGGGCTTTTCAAGTAAGAAATCGGTGCCATCGACGTTGATGACCTGCTTATCTTCAGCCACTAGCGTGCCAAGACCTGTCGGGGTCAATACGCCGCCTAATCCCGCCCCTCCGGCCCGGATCTTTTCAGCCAGGCTGCCTTGTGGAACCAGTTCTACATCCAGCTCGCCGCGGTTCATCTGGTTCCCGGTTTCAGGGTTTAAACCAATATGAGAGGCATAGAGTTTGCTGACGGAACGATTTTTAATAAGCCTGCCCGAACCGGTATCGGGTGTTCCTGTATCGGTACTGATCAATGTGATATTTTTAATCCCTTTTTCGATCAGGATGTCGATCAGGCCTTCGGGGGCGCCATTGGCCATAAATCCGCCAATCATGATGGTCATGTCATCATGGAGAAGCTCGGCAATCATTTGTTTTGTAATCGCTTTTCTCATTGGTGGCTCCTTAATTTATGCTTGTTTGCAACGACGAAGGATCACCGCAGTACCCATTCCGCCACCAATACACAGTGATGCCAGCCCGTACTCATGATCCTGTCTTTCCATTTCGTAAAGCAGTGAGGTAAGAATACGGCCGCCTGATGCGCCAAGAGGATGACCAAGGGCAATTGCGCCGCCATTGGGGTTGGTTCGTTCTTGAATCCACGCTTCGGACACGGCGTGTTGTTCTGCGAGCTGCTTGACCACTCCCAGTGCCTGTGCCGCGAAGGCTTCATTTAACTCAAAGCATTGGATTTCATGAAGTGACAGGTTGGCTTTCTGGAGGGCATTGGCGATGGCGGGAACAGGCCCTAGCCCCATGACTTCAGGTGAAACACCTGCTTGGCCATATTCCACAATTTCAGCTAGCGGAGTCAGTTGATAGCGCTCTACGGCAGACTTTGACGCCAGGATAATCGCAGCAGCGCCATCATTAATACCGGACGCATTCCCTGCCGTGACTGTTCCTTCTTTCTTGAAAGCGGGGCGAAGGCTTTGCAGTCCTTCCAGCGTGGCATCAGCTTTCGGGTATTCGTCGCACTCTACCCGATACTGGTTGCGGCGGAGAGTTACTGTAACCGGCTCTATTTCACTGTTGAAGCCATGGGTTTCTAATGCTGCTGCGGCTTTCTGCTGGCTGCTAAGAGCAAAGCTATCTTGCTGCTGCCGAGTAATATTAAGTTGTTCTGCAATGTTTTCTGCAGTCATCCCCATGTGATACTGATTAAAAACATCGGTGAGACCGTCTTTGATGATGCTGTCTTCAATGGTCTGGTGCCCCATTCGTACCCCCGCACGCAATTGTGCTGACGTAATAAAAGGGGCCTGCGACATACTTTCCATGCCACAGGCGAGCACTATTTCTGCATCGCCGGCGCGGATGTGGCTGGCCGCATCCATGACGCTTTTCATTCCGCTACCGCAAATCATATTAAGGGTATAAGCGGGGACGGTGTCAGGAATACCCGCAGCAATAGCGGCCTGACGACCCGGGCCCATACCGATGCCTGCGCTGAGGACATTGCCGACAATCACTTCGTCAATCAATGTGGCGTCGAGCTGGCACTGGTTCATGGCGCCGCGAATAGCAACAGCGCCGAGCTCTGGTGCCGTCAGAGGAGCCAAAGAGCCGTTAAAACTGCCAATTGGTGTGCGCTTTGCTGCCACGATGTAAATAGGTTCCATAAACTTCAATCCTGTGAATTTTCTTATAGATACCTCATCAGTTTACGAGTCCGCCCTTGGTTAGTGTTATAGCCAAAAATTCAAATCAGATTTGCGTAAATGCAAAACCTGTGTGAGTGCCGCTTCACGAAACGCCCTTCAGGTTTGTAATAGCCTAGGCATTATTTATGTACTGTATTTAGGAAAAGTCGTCAGTTTTTATCAGAGAAAGGATTTTGTTTGTAGTCAGTGGAAGTCTGGTTGCAAGGTAAAGGTTTGATCATCGCGGGAATAAAACGATGGCAATAAGAGTCGCGCTTTCTTGCGAGAAAATGGTTTATAGGAGTCACCTTTAAGTATGTTTATCACCGATCCTTGGTTCTATCTAACGGCTATTCCTGCAGTACTGGTTTATGGGATCGGTAAAGGAGGCTTGGGTGGGGCATTGGGAATTATTGCTGTCCCGTTGATGGCGCTGGCAGTTTCTCCGACCCAAGCGGCCGCAATATTGTTACCGACCTTGTGTGTAATGGATGTATTTGCCGTCAGGCAACATTATAAGAGTGCAGACTACACCGTGATAAAAAGGATGTTACCCGGTTCGCTGCTCGGTATCCTCTTTGCCGGCCTTTTTCTAAGCATTACCCCAGAGGCAGGGCTGAAACTGCTTATAGGTGGCTTGTCGCTACTCTTTTGTATCCAATATATGTTGCAACGTGGTACTCGCCAACATCCAGCAGGGCTAGTTGCTGCGTGGTGGTGGAGCACGCTCGGCGGTTTTTCCAGTACTGCCATTCATGCCGGTGGCGGGCCTGTCAGCATCTATCTATTACCACTTCGATTAGAGAAAGTAACACTGGTGGCGACCATGGCTGTACTGTTTGCGGTTATTAATCTGGTTAAGCTGATCCCCTATGCCATGATCGGCGGATTCGATACCACCAATCTCATGACGGCATTGTTACTTACCCCGTTGGCACCTGTCGGCGTTTACATCGGGATCTGGCTCCTTCACCGGGTCAGCCAAGATTGGGTATACCGGCTATGTTATCTGTTTCTGTTTATCTCAGGGCTCAAGTTATCGATTGATGGCGTCTCAGTTTTCTAAGAGGTATTGTTTGAAATGCATGGCAACAGCTGACGCCGTCGTCGTTGAGTGGTAATACAGATTCAAGCTCCAGATACTGGTTTCAAATTCGTCCAGCAAGGAAACCAGTTCCCCATCATTGATCGCTGTTTCGACAAGAAAAGCGGGCAGGTAGGCAATGCCGGCCCCCATTTTTGCGCTTTTCAGCAGCAGATCACTGTCATTCACTTCAAGCGATTTAGGTACTTTTATCATCTGAGTCTCGCCTTTTTGGGTAAATATCCAGTCATTACTGCCTGTCAGTGTTGTCGCGAACAAGCATTGGTGCTCTGCGAGATCGGCGGGCACAACCGGAGCAGGCTTATGTTCGAGATAGCTTTTCGCTGCAACCACAACAAAGGGGCTTTGCATGATCTCTCGTCGTACTAAATGGAGATCTTTCTCTCGATAGCCCTGATAGCAGGCATTGGCACAGATGATTAAATCGCTATCGGCAATATGGTCAAGAGCCCATGGCGTTATATTGAGGTTGAATGTGACCTCTGGATTGGTGTTGAAATAATTGCTTATCTTCTGCATTAGGAAATGGTTGGCAAAAACAGGTGTACAGGCAATATCAAGATGGCCTTTATCATGATGCTGAAAATCTTGCATGGTGCGGCAAAGATGCTCTGCATCGTTGACCATCGGTGAGAATTCATCAAACAGCTTTTGCCCGGCAGGAGTGGGGGTGATTCTGCGGTTACTGCGGCGGCACAAGCTGATGCCAAAGCTCTGTTCTAGATCTTGTAACCAGCGACTGCCGGCCGACACCGATACCTTGAACTTGCGTGCGGCCGCTGAAATTGACCCTGTGCGGATCACATAGATGAAAAAAGCCATTTTATCTAACATTTTATTTTCCCCACGCATTACCGTTTGTTGAAAAAAAACAGGCTTATCAAGAGATAAGCCTGTATAAAGCGTTAACCGAAATATTTCAAATCGTTAAGCGTTGGATTCAGCAGTATGAACAGACTGTTTCTTGCCAAGTTTGGCGGCCATGACTTCTTCCATCTTTTCTAAGCTGACACCTTTCGTTTCAGGTACGTACTTAACGACAACGACCATACAAATGATAGAAAGAACCGCGAAAATCCAGAAGCTGAATGCACCATTAAAGTGCTCTTTCAGGAAGGCATTATCGTTTAGCATCGGGAACGCTTGGGTAACGATAAAACCTGTGAACCATTGTGCACCAACAGCGATTGCCATTGCGCGTGAACGGATGCTGTTCGGGAAGATTTCTGAAATCATCGTCCAACATGCACAGCCCCACGACGTCGCGTATGCCACAACATATAAACACAGTGCGAATAATGCAGCGTAGCCTTCAGTACCAGTGTAAAGCACATAACCGACAATTGTCATACCAAGAGCACAACCTAATGTACCGTATTTCATGAGTGGCAGACGGCCCACTTTATCAATCAGGTACATACCCAAGGCGTTACCCAGGATAAAGACGACACCGACAAATGTGGTCTGGAAGAGGGCATTTTCAGTACCGCCAGCAATTGGCTTCAAGATTTCAGGTGTGTAGTACATGATAACGTTGATACCGGTTAGCTGCTGGGCAGCGGCAACAAAGGTACCAATAAGTAAAATAGAGAAAAGAAGCGGAGAGCGCAGGCTTACCTTATTCTTATTCGCTGAATTGAGATCTGTTAACGATGCTTGAATTTCACTGATTAAACGGTCGGCATCTTCCGGGTTTGAAATACGGGATAGGGTTTGTTTGGCTTTACCTAGCTGGCCCTTAAGTACTAACCAGCGTGGCGATTCAGGGATCATGAAGAGCAGAACTGCGAATAACAGGGCGGGAATAATTTCAGAACCGAGCATCCAACGCCAGCCTAAATCAACCAGCCACTCTTCAGACATACCTTTTGCAATCAAATAGTTGACATAAAATACGCCCGTCTGACCAACAACCGCTGATTGTTGGAACATACTCACTGCCCGGCCACGGAAGTCTGCTGGAGCCACCTCAGACATATACATTGGCGAAACCACACAGGCCAGGCCGACAGCCACACCCCCTACAATGCGAAGCAAAACGTAGAGAATGAAAGTCGGTGCTAGGGCAGAGCCTACGGCCGAGATGGCAAATAAGATAGCGGCGATTAAAAGTGTGTTTCGACGACCATATTTAAGGGCACTCCAGCCCGCGCTGATAGCACCAAAAATACTACCGAGTACGACACTCGATACGGCCCAACCGGTTTGAGCGGACGTTAAGCCGAAGTACTCACGAATGGGCCCAATAGCACCAGAAATTACGGCGGTATCGTAGCCAAGTAAAATCCCTCCTAAAGCTGCGATACAACAAATTCTAATAATGTAGGCGAAATTATGTTTCTGGGACGGTGTCCTGGTATTGAGTGACATCTTCTACTCCTTTATTAAGATTCCCATCTCTTTCTCAACCACCGAATAAGTTTGAGTTGGGTAGTTATCCGATATCCATATGTCTGTAGGGTATTGGTATCGGGTTGCGTCATTTGCCAAGTATTTTAATAATTATAAATATTTGTTGAAAAATATTTTCCATTTGGCGTTGTTTTAATCATAGGGATTCAAAATGAATCCGGCTACCATTTAAACTTACTTTTCTCGAAAATGTTACCTTGGTCAAATTGTGGAAAATATTTTTCAAACGATAAATTCCATATAAGTCATTGTTTTTTAATGTGGTAGTCATTGTTGTGATCTTGTTCAAAAAGCTCGTCAGGCCGCGTTGGCTCTGTGTTTTTTCAGAAAATAATGGTTGTTTGAAAAAATGCTTTTGGCGTGAAAAATATTTTTCATTTCGTTCTTATTCGTTTATATTGATTTCCAGTGAAGCAAAGTGATGAAGATTGAACCGGTTTTTTGCGAAGTTGTGCAAAAGACATCATCAATAGGACCAGAGAGTCAATCTCATCTTCCTAATACTTAAAAATTGTGGAGAACAACATGAGCAAAGTGCAATACGGTATCAGCCCTTTGACCTGGACTAACGATGATATGCCAGAGCTTGGCGGTGATATCCCACTGGAAACGTGCTTGAGCGAAATGGCGGAAGCTGGATTTACCGGTACGGAACTAGGGACTAAATACCCACGTGAACCTGAAGTGTTAATTCCCCTACTGGAAAAACACGGACTGGTTTTGGCTTCTGGCTGGTACAGCGGCAACCTGATGACGCTGACTGCTGACGAAGAAATTGCGGCAATGCAAGAGCACATCAAATTACTAAAAGCGGCAGGTTGTAAGGCGATGGTGTTCGGTGAGGTGAGCAATACTGTTCACGGTGATATCAATACACCGCTGTCACAGCGCGTCATCCTGACCATGGATGAGTGGAAAATATACGCTGAAAAATTAACAACCGTAGCGGATTATCTGCTGAACGAGCACGGTATCAAGCTCTCTTTCCACCATCACGTTGGCACCATCGTCGAAACAGAAGATGACATCAATCTTCTGATGGAACTAACGGGCGACTCCGTTTATCTGACGCTGGATACCGGCCACATCACATATGGCGGTGGTAACCCTGTCACCATGATCAAACGCTGGGGTCACCGTATTGGCCACATGCACTTCAAAGATCTTCGTTTGGAAGTGATGAAGGCAGCCCGCGAGGCAGATAAATCATTCCTCAACGCAGTTCTTGATGGTGTATTTACCGTTCCGGGTACTGGCGATGTGGATTACGACGATGTCTTCGCAGCACTGAAAGAACGTAACTACGAAGGTTGGTTATTGGTTGAAGCTGAGCAGGATCCAGCTAAAGCTCCCCCATTAACATTTGCCAAGACTGCCTACGAAAATATCACCGGCTATGCAACAAAATATGGCCTGTAAGTAGCAACATTCAGTTCTGTTGGGGGGCGCTGGTTCCCCAATTAAAACACTGGCTGCAATTAAAGCAGGAAAACACACTGTAGCCGGGGCAAGGGCAAGGAAGCCATTATTTTGTGTGTCGAAGATCGAGGAAGAAGATGAAAACTGTACGCCTGACTGTTGCTGAAGCGCTTGCTAAATACCTTGCAGCACAGAAAATAGACATTGATGGTAACCAAGAGCAGCTTTTCGGTGCTGCATTTGCCATCTTTGGTCACGGTAATGTGACATGCTTTGGTCAGCAACTGAAAAACATCGAAGATAAAATTCCAACCTGGCGTGGTCAGAACGAACAGTCGATGGCAACAGCAGCCATTGCCTACGCCAAGGCTAATCAACGCCGACGTATTGGTATTGCAACCAGTTCTATTGGTCCAGGTGCGACCAACATGGTAACGGCAGCCGGTATTGCTCATACTAACCGTTTACCACTACTGCTTATTTCGGGCGATGCGTATGTAAGCCGCTTGCCTGATCCCGTTCTTCAGCAGCCGGAAAACTTTGAAGATCCGTCTGTGACGTCAAACGACGCCTTTAAGCCGCTAACTCGTTACTGGGATCGTATCTTATCGCCGACTCAGTTGATGCATACTCTGCCTCAAGCGTTGGATACGATGCTAGACCCTGCAACTTGTGGCCCGGTATTCCTCGGTTTACCACAAGATATTCAGGGTGTGGCGTACGATTTCCCTGAAGTGTTTTTTGCTGAAAAACTGCACCGTATTCGCCGTCCAGAGCCTGAAATGGTGGTGTTGGAAGAAGCGAAAGAGATCCTAATTAAGGCTAAGCGACCACTGATCATCTCTGGTGGCGGTGTGCATTACTCATTGGCAACCGATGAGTTGGCTGACTTTGCGGCTAAGCACAATATTCCAGTCGTTGAAACGATTGCAGGTCGCGCCACTATGCTGCAGGACAACCCATTAAATGCTGGCCCAATTGGTGTTACGGGATCAGATTCAGCTAACCATATGGCGAACGAAGCCGATGTTGTTCTGGCTATCGGTACTCGCCTGCAAGATTTCACCACCGGCTCCTGGACAGTATTCAAGAACCCGGACATGAAGCTGGTCAGCATTAACGTGGCGAAGTTTGATGCTATCAAGCACCTCTCTTACCCGGTACTGGGTGATGCCAAAACCTGTATGACCAAGCTGTCTGGCTTGCTGGGTGACTGGCGTTCAGGTGATGAGTGGTCTGCAAAAGCGAAAGCAGAAGCCGATGAGTGGAAAGCCCTGGTCCAGCGTCGTACCCATCCGCAAGAAGGTGATTTGCTGCCTGGCCTGTCTTCTTATGCTGAAGTGATTGGCAAGCTCAATACCTCAATGGAGAAAGGCGATACTGTGCTGACTGCGGCAGGTGGTCTGCCAGCTGAGCTTTCAATGAACTGGCAGAACTACCAGATCGGTAAGTTCGATATCGATTTTGGCTACTCGTGCATGGGATATGAAATTGCCGGTGGCTGGGGTGCCAAGATTGCGAATCCTGATAACGATGTCGTGGTACTGGTGGGTGATGGCTCTTACCTTATCCAAAATTCAGACATTTACTCTTCAGTGTTAACTGGTCACAAAATGATTGTGGTGGTGTGTGACAACGGCGGCTTCGCAGTTATCAATAAACTGCAAAACAATACCGGTAACGAGTCATTCAACAACCTGCTTGCAGACTGCCGCCGTCCAGATGGTGAGGTGGCTCGTGTGGATTTTGCCAAGCATGCCGAAGCACAGGGCGCTATCAGTGAGAAGCTGACCTCTGTCGATGAGTTTGATGCTGCCTTTGCCCGTGCAAAAGAAGCTGATCGCACGTATGTGATTGTTGTCGATATTGATCCTGTATCACCTGCGGCCTGGTCGAAATGTGACTGCTGGTGGGAAGTCGGTCTTCCTGAAGTGACTCGCAATGAAGAGACCGCGAAGAAAGTCGCTGACTGGGAAGAAGGTCGAGCCACACAACGTCGCGGTGTGTAGCCCCGAATCATATAAGCAATAAAGATAACAATTTTTCATTTTCCTCAACCTATACGCAGGCATCACCGAAAGCACAGCCTAACGTGGTCGTGATGCCGGCAAAGGAGCAAAGCTATGTTTAATGAAGAACGTCATTTTGACCAACCAATCCGCTGGGCAATGGTCGGTGGTGGTCGTGGAAGCCAGATTGGTTATTCACACCGTAATGCAGCACAGCGAGATGGTTTGTTCAAGCTGGTTGCGGGTGCTTTCGATTTAGATCCTGAGCGTTGCCGCGATTTCGGTACCAACCTAGGTCTGGATAGTGACCGTTGCTACGCTAACTACAAAGAAATGTTCGAAAAAGAAGCTCAGCGTGAAGACGGTATTCAGGCGGTCTCTATTGCCACACCAAACTCAACCCACTACGAAATTTGTAAAGCGGCATTAGAAGCAAGCTTGCACGTGGTGTGCGAAAAGCCAATTACCTTTACCACGGAAGAGGCGGAAGAACTAAAAGTGCTGGCTGCTCAGAAAAACCGTGTTATTGGTGTGATGTACGGCTATAGCGGTTTCCCAATGGTTCAGCAGGCACGTGAAATGGTTCAGCGTGGTGACCTTGGTGACGTTCGTGTTATCAATATGCAGTTCGCGCATGGCTTCCACAACGAAGAATATGAAAAGAATGATCCGGGTCTGAAATGGCGTGTAAGTCCTGAAGTTTCTGGCCCAACCTACGTGCTTGGCGATATCGGCACCCATGCGTTCTATCTGTGTGAAGTAATGACAGGCCTGGAGGTAGACCGTCTATCTTGCATGCGTCAAAGCTTTATCAAGTCTCGTACGCCGCTGGAAGATAATGCGCACGTCATGATGGAATTCAAAGGTGGCGCGGTCGGTACGCTCTGGGCATCAGCGGTTAACTCTGGCTCTATGCATCAGCAGAAAATTCGTATAGTCGGCTCAAAAGCTTCCATTGAATGGTGGGATGAGCAGCCAAACCAGCTTCGCTACGAAGTGCAGGGCGAACCTTCGCGCATTCTGGAGCGTGGCATGGGCTACCTGCACCAAGATGCTCAAGGTGTGGCGGCTAACCGTGTTGGCGGTGGTCACGCAGAAGGTTACTTCGAGTCTTGGGCAAACCTCTATCACCGTTTTGCGTTGGCATTTGATGCCGCAGATCGTGACGACCAAGAAGCGCTGGCGGGGATCTGGTTCCCGGGTATCGATGCGGGTATTGAAGGCGTTCGCCTTTGTGAGAAGTGCGTAGAGTCAGCAGACCAGAACGCCGCTTGGGTTGAATACAAGTAATAGGAAATTACGATGACAAAGATAGCACTTCAGCAAGACCGTCAGCTGGATGCCATCGTGTTAGGTCGCGCGGGCGTTGATTTATACGCCCGTGAATCAAACACGGATATGGCTGATATTTCAGGGTTTAATAAGTTCGTCGGTGGTTCTGCAGCCAACATTGCAGTGGCGATCAGTAAGCTAGGTGGCAACGTCGGCTTTATTGGCTGTGTCGCTGATGATGCTTTCGGCGGCTACGTAAAAGGCTATATGAACGAACAGGGTATCAACCTTGATGGCATGATGACTGACGATTCGGGTTCACGGACTTCTGTTGCGTTTACCGAGATGAAGCCAAGTGATTGTACGGTTCTAATTTACCGTAACAAAGCATCAGATTTAACCATCAAACCAGAACAGGTTGACCCTAACTATATTGCCAGCTCGAAAGTGCTGGTAGTAACAGGCACAGCACTATCAGAAAGCCCAAGCCGTGAAGCAACGTTAATTGCAATGGAGCATGCTCGCCGTAATAACACCGTTGTCGTTCTGGATGTGGATTATCGCCCTTATTCATGGCGAACCGATGTTGATGCCTCTATCTATTACGGCATTGCTGCAGGCCTGTCGGATATCGTTATCGGTAATCGTGAAGAATTCGACATGATGGAAACCGTGTTGGCTCCGGGTAACAAAGACGATGATGCAACGGCAGAGCGTTTCTTGCGCGCCAGTACCCAGGTGGTAGTGATCAAGGCCGGAGAGCTGGGCTCGAAAGTCTACTGCCGCGATGGATACCGGTTTCAGCAGGGTATATTTCGGGTTGATGTCCAGAAGCCCTTCGGCTCTGGCGACTCATTCGCAGGTGGCCTGATTTGGACGTTGGTAAACGGCGGCGATCTTGAAACGGGTGTCAAGCATGGCTCGGCGGCGGCGGCCATTAATGTGAGCGGCAACAGCTGCACCGAAGCGATGCCAACCAAAGAACAACTGCTTGATTTTATTGAGGCCCGAGAACAAAACCTTTGATATTTCATCTTCGGACGAAATGAATAGGGTTATTTAGGTCAGTCGGGCCAGTATTAACCGTCAGTATGGCCAGATAGGCCATCGCGGGCAATACATACCATCGAGGCCCGGCTTTTTTATCGACATTTTTAATAAGTCATTATTCAAAAATAGAATTTCTATTGCTATGCAGGTCTGATCCCTTGCGTGGCAAGTGAGGAGAAAGTGACAATGGGTAAACATATCCCACCATTTGATAATAAAAATCAGCCAATCATTGATATCAACGACGAAGTGACACCTTTGTGTTATTTCAATCAAGTTCGCTTAAGCCAAGGTGAGACACACCTGCACACTGTCGAAGGCTATGAGTCGGTGATTGTGCTGGCTGGCGGTACTTGCTGTATTAAAGTGAGTAATGGTGATCAGCAAGAAACGGTATTTGACAACATTGGCCAGCGAGCCTCAGTTTGGGAGGGAGACCCAGAATCTGTGTATGTCCCCGTGGGCTATACCGCAGTCATCGAGTGTGTGAGTGACACGGCTGACGTGATGATTGCAGGTGGCCGTTTTGAAGAATCCCTCGAACCATTTTGTATCCGCCAAGATAGCGTAGACATGATTCAGTACGGGTCAGATGACACCAAAACACACCGTAAAATCAAGCATGTGCTGGGTCAGAGTAATTCCGACAAGCGTGGGCGTTTACTGGTCAGCGAGCTGTTTACGGTCGGTGCGGGTGGCTGGTCGGGTTTCCCGCCACATAAACACGATGAAGATCGCACCAAGCCAGACGGCAGCAAAGAGACACTCTATGAAGAAGTGTACCAGTTCCGCTTTAATCCCGATTTTGGTTTCGGTGCCCAGTTCCTGTATGAGCATGAAGATGACTTCGGCCCGGTATACCACGTACGTACCGGTTCGGTGATTGCGATCGATAAAGGCTACCATCCAAGTGTCGCGGCACCGGGTTATGAAATGTATTACTTCACTATTATCGTTGGCAAAACATCCAAGTCACTGGTGCAGCACTTCGACCCGCACCATGAGTATCAGGTCGAGACCATCCCTGGCATCAAAGACATGGTTGCCAAATTCAAATAACAAGGAGCAATTATGCTGGTTAATTTAAATGATTTATTGCCACAGGCAGCGGCGTCTAACTATTCCGTTCCTTGTTTCAATATCTTTGGTTTTGAAGATGCGCGTGCCGTTGTTGAAGCGGCAGAAGAAGTCAACAAGCCGGTGATTCTTGCATGTAACAAAGATGTCGTGGATTTTTATGGTGTTGAAACCGCCGCAGCGATGTTTCTGAGCCTTGCCCATAACAGCACGGTGCCAGTTTGTTTACACCTGGATCATACCTATGAGGAAGATATTGTCTTTCGGGCATTGAAGGCCGGTTTTAGTTCCGTGATGTTTGACGGCTCACAGCTACCACTAGAAGAAAATATTGCACGAACACGTAGAGTGGCTGATGTTGCCCATGCACTGGGTGCGTCGGTTGAAGGTGAGATTGGTTCGGTACCTTACGAAGAGGGGCGTGATCATATAAAATCTATCTATACCGAACCGTCTGATGCCGCTAGGTTTGCCGAAGAAAGTGGTGCAGATTGTGTCGCGATATCGGTGGGGAATGTCCATCGTCTGACAGAGCCTACGTGCACCATCGATTTTGGCCTGCTGGATCGTATTGCCAACAAGGTCTCGATTCCATTGGTGATTCACGGCTCAAGCGGTATTTGTGATCAAGATATGGAGAAACTGAAGCAAAGCAGGGTCTCGAAATTTAATATAGGCACCTGTTTGCGTCAGGCATTAGGGTATAATTTGCGCGATCACATGAACAATGAGCCAGAAAAGTTTGATCGTATCTACTTTATGCAAAAGGCAATGCCCTTTGTGAAACAAGAAGCGATCCGCAACTTTCAATTACTATCCTAAAATACGTGCCCCAAGATGCTTCGCCTTGGGGTATGATCATTTTACTCAATAGCTTTCTAACGGGAGAGCAGCCAGATATGGAAGCTGAAGATATCCAATTACAACAAATGCCAGCCGATCTGGATACGCTACGAGAATTAATTGTAAAGCGTTACGATAAGTTGAGCCTGCGACTTCAGCAAGTCGCTGATTATGTGATGGCCCAGCCAATGTTAGTCGCAGTCGAGACCATGGCGACGATTGCCGAGCAGGCCAATGTACCACTATCGACCTTAAGCCGATTTTCTAATGCCATGGGTTTTAGTGGTTTTAGTCAGATGCAGGCATTATTCCGTGATCAGTATCTGAATCGACCAAGAGACTACAAAGAGCGTGTTCGTCAGGCTCGTGAGCAAGACACTGTGGGGCCTGAATCGCCGACTGCGATTTTTCAAGATTACGGCACCGCCAATATTGAAGCCATGGAGCAGCTCCAGATCTCGATATCACCGCAAAAGCTTGATCGCGCCGTCGCACTGATGGATAAGGCCGATACGATTTATATTCAGGGTATGCGTCGCGCCTATCCCGTCGCGTTTTATCTGTGGTATGCCTTGATGAAATCCGACAATAATGTGGTGTTGCTCGACGATCATGGTGGAATGCTGACCCCGATGACACGTCGAATGAGTGACAACGATGTATTAGTGGCGGTGACTTTTGCGCCTTACGCTCCTGAAACCGATGAGCTGATTGAAAAAGCCTTCGACAAAGGTGTGCCGATTGTTGCTATTACCGACAATCAAATGACTTCTCAAGGCAGCAAGATGGATGTTTGCTTTGAAGTCGAAGAAGGTGAGGTCATGGGATTTCGTTCACTGAGCAGCTCGATGTATCTGGCACAAACCCTGGCAGTCAGCCTGATGTGCCGCGAAATAAAATAACCCACATTTCAGGCCAAAGAAGTTGGCGTAGGTCAGCTTTTTTACTCCCCGTCATACCTAATAACAAGAGAATAACCATTATCCACCTTTATGCCGTCTGGTATTTACTCTCAATTTAACTCAGGAACGCTATGACGCAGGAACGCCGCGCAGATTTTATTTTAGTCGTGACCACCATGCTGGCTGCCGCCGGATGGATTTTTTCCAAACAAGCCATACAAGGGCTCCCCCCGTTTGGGTTTATTGGCTCACGGTTTGTGTTGGCCTCACTATTTCTATTGCCATTTAGCTATCAGGCATTAAGAAAGGTCAGCCGCGGTGATCTTGTTCGCGCCATGAGTGTTGGTTGCTTGCTGGGGAGTGCGTTATTACTTTGGATCTATGCCATTTCGGTGAGTGATACGCTCGGGGAAGGGGCATTTATCATGAGCCTTTCCATGTTATTTGTTCCTCTGGTTGCCTGGCCGTTGTTTAAACAGCGACCTCCCCGAATGTTCTGGCTCTCCTTACCGATTGCGATTGCCGGATTGGTGCTGCTGTCATCGGCCTCTGGTTGGCAGCAGTCAGCAAGCCAGATATGGTTTGTGTTGGCTGCCGTTATGCTGGCGGTGCATTTCAACTTCAACAGTCGTTTCGCCCAGCGTATTCCGACCTTGCTTCTGACCAGTATTCAGCTGTTTGTCACCGGCGTTATGGGGCTAGTAGCCTCACTGAGCTTTGAAACCTGGCCAGAGCAGATCAGCATTGATATCTGGGGCTGGTTTGCGATGAGTGTGCTACTTGCCACCAGTCTGCGCTACGTCATGCAAACCTCCGGACAGAAACATACTACCGCCGCCAATGCAGCGATTATTATGGTGCTAGAGCCGGTCTGGACAGTGGTACTGAGTATGTTGTGGTACGGCGAGCAGATGCCGATAAATAAATTGCTAGGCTGCGCCATGATTTTATGTGCTCTGTTGGTTTATCGAGGCAGCGCGAGGGTAATGGCAAAATTGCCAGGAGGATAAAAAATGGTCTCTAATTCAGAAGCCATTTGTTATAACCTGAGTGCGGATCTATGCCAATTTGTTAGCCCCCAAGGCACGAGCTCGATACGGTAAAATTGCTTATGACCCGAAGGAAAAATCCAGCTTCAGCCTTGCGAAGGCAAGGCTTTTTTTGGGCGTGCATTTATGACGAGTTAGCCGGAAAGAGCGTCTGTATCGTCACCCTGTTTTTTCCCTTGCCTGAAAGCAAGTGATACAGCCAGCGTTTGAGCCAGGCATAGTGAGGCAGACTGAGAGCGGAAGGCATCAACTTGCGCTTCTTTAACAACAAAACACACATCGCTGAACGAGGCGAGAGGGCTGATCTGGCTATCTGTAATGATAATTTGCTTGGCTCCCGCCTGAGAGGCGACTTCGCTCAGCATGACAGTTTCTGGTGCATAGGGGCTAAAGCTAATTGAAATAACCGCATCATTGGGTCCAATCATACTTAACTGTTCTTCAAACATTCCACCCAGGCCATCAATCAGAAAGGCTCGGCGTTCGACGTGACGCAAAGCATAAGTCAGGTAAGACGCGATGCTGAAAGAGCGGCGTAAACCGATAATGTAGATATTCTCGGCACTTGCCAGCATCTCAATAGCTTGCTCCATCTTGTCTGGAGAAGTTTGAGTCGCCAGTTGTTGCATCGCCTGGGCGTTGGCCCTTGCAAATTCTTGCAAAATGTCTTCGGGGCGCTCAGGCGGCTTCTGTTCAGTTTCTAGCTCTTTGAACAGGCGGGCTCTGTCAGTATAGCTTGCCGTTTCTTCAACCAAATTACGGCGGAATAACTGTTTCATTTCGTTGAAACCTTTGAAATCAAAGGCGTTGGCAAAACGGATCAGGGTTGATGGTGGTACACCTGCCTGTTTGGCGATAACGGCAACGGTATCGAAGGCAATGCTGTTAGTGTTGTCCAGCATATATTGAGCAACTTGTTGAAGGCGCTTGCTCAGATCACCGTATCGTGAACGGATCTGATCCTGCAGTTCGGTTAGGTTAGTCGCAATAGGCATAGAAGGCTCCCTGATTTCTACATTTTCTGATTGTAGGGGCTTGACGAACAAGATGAAACGTTTTTTTCAATAATGTCTATTTAGCTTTCATGCCGAAATATACATTTCGAAACAAATTACAAAACCAGGGCAAAAGCCACGACGCCTGAAAGAGCCGCTGCAAGCTATACGCTATCCACCCAGCAGCAAAGTAAACCCCGTGTTGCTGGTTGATGGCGTTGTCGGCTCTTTTTCCATTTTTACATCCCGTCCGGTAACGTATTTCCGCCATGTTAAACACCTCACCGCTACGGCCGTTATTTTTCCTGGCTATGGCTTAACTCCTTGTTCCGTCGTCAATCGGAATCTATTTCATGTTGCTTGAGAAAGACTATCAAGATCACAAAGAGGTTTTTTTGTTTCAATTTACATTGAAAATGAAATATTTGTTTCGTATAAGGGTGTTGTTGAAACAAAAACGTTGAAGCAATTTAGCGCCGATGCCTGGCCTGCCTCCTTATATTAGGAGGCTGGCCACTAGGGTTCAGGGCGACTTGTTCAGTGATCCGAGGAAGGAGTAAAAAGGATGAATACCAGCAATAAGAAGCTCGATCTTATTTGTATGGGTCGTGTGGCTGTTGATTTATACGGACAGCAAATAGGTACCCGCCTGGAAGATATGGGGTCGTTTTCCAAGTATCTTGGTGGTTCATCAGGGAATGTTGCTTACGGTACTGCACGACAAGGTCTCAAGTCGTCAATGCTGGCTCGAGTGGGCGATGAGCACATGGGCCGCTTCCTCAGGGAAGAGTTGGAAAGCGTGGGTGTCGATACCAGCCACCTGATCACAGACAAAGATCGCCTAACCGCATTGGTGATTCTGGGTATTAAGGATGAAGAAACGTTCCCGCTGATTTTCTATCGTGATAACTGTGCAGATATGGCCATCACGGCTGATGACGTTTCAGAAGAATACATCGCATCGGCCCGTTGTTTGGCCATTACCGGTACTCATTTATCCAATCCGAAAACCCGTGATGCTGTTCTTACTGCTCTCAAATATGCCCGCCGTCATGGCGTAAAAACAGCACTCGACATTGACTACCGCCCGGTACTGTGGGGATTAACATCACTGGGTGATGGCGAAACCCGTTTTATTGAATCGGGGCCGGTAACTGAGCAGTTACAGGAAGTATTGGGTTTGTTTGACCTGATTGTCGGCACGGAAGAAGAATTCCATATTGCCGGCGGCTCAACCGATACTGTTGAAGCTCTGTGCGCAGTACGCGAAGTAAGCCCGGCGGCATTGGTGTGCAAGCGTGGTCCGTTAGGCTGCTCGGTGTTTAGCCATGATATTCCCAATGATCTGGATGAAGGGATCACCATCGAGGGAGTACGTGTCGATGTGCTCAATGTCCTGGGGGCTGGTGATGCCTTTATGTCAGGGCTACTGCGTGGCTACCTGAATGGCGAAGGCTGGGAGCAGGCTTGCGCCTATGCCAATGCGTGCGGTGCACTGGTGGTTTCCCGCCACGGCTGTGCACCGGCGATGCCCTCCAAAGAAGAGCTGGATGATTACCTTGTCCGGGCCAACGAGGTACCGCGTCCGGATCGGGATCAGCGACTCAATCACCTCCATCGCGTGACAACCCGAAAGACAAACTGGGAAGAGTTATGTGTTCTGGCGTTTGACCATCGTATTCAGTTTGTCGATATGGCACGTGAAGTGGGAGCAAGTACCGACCGCATCTCTCCCCTGAAGCAATTGATCCTGAAGGCGAGCCAGGAAGTCGCTCAGGAAGCAGGGTTAGAAGGAAAAGCCGGCATTCTGTGCGATAGCAGCTTTGGTCAGAATGTCCTGAATGAAGTTACAGGCTCAGGCTGGTGGATCGGACGTCCGGTTGAATTACCGGGGTCGCGCCCGCTCCGTCTGGAGCATGGCAACATAGGATCACAGCTTATCGGCTGGCCACTGGAGCATGTTGTTAAGTGTTTAGTGTTCTTCCACCCGGAAGATCAGCATACCCTGCGTCTGGAGCAGGAGAATATGGTCAAAGAGGTGTATGCCGCTTGCTGCCAATCTGGCCATGAAATGCTGCTGGAAGTGATTTTACCGGCAGATATGGAACGTAGTGATGAGCTATACCTGGGGGCGATGACGCAGTTCTATAACCTGAATGTGAAGCCGGACTGGTGGAAACTGCCGCCATTGTCTGCACAATCCTGGGCAGAAGCCAGTGCCTTGATCGAAGCACGAGATCCGCATTGCCGTGGTGTTGTCTTACTCGGACTCGATGCACCAGAAGCCGAGCTGAAAGCGGGGTTTGATGCGGCTGCCAGTAATTCACTCGTTAAAGGATTTGCCGTTGGGCGCACTATCTTCGGACAACCGTCTCGAGATTGGCTGGCTGGAAATATAGATGACAGCGGATTGATCGAACAAGTAAAAAATAATTATCACAATCTGATCACGCTTTGGCGTCAGCGCGGTTAATCCGGGCTGTTTAATAGCAACCGCAATCAATGATTACAGGAGTAAAGAGTCATGGAAACCGTTCAGAATTATATCAACGGCCGGGTAAGTGAAAGTCACGGTAACCGCTGTGCCCCCGTATTTAATCCCGCGACCGGCGAGCAAACCCGTCAGGTTGTTTTGAGTTCGGCTGCTGAAACGGCAGAAGCCGTTGCAGTGGCAGATAACGCTTTTCCAGCATGGGCAAAAATATCCCCGCTGAAGCGGGCGCGGGTGATGTTTAAGTTTAAAGCCTTACTTGAAGCGAATATGGACAAGTTGGCGCGTATTATTTCCAACGAACACGGCAAAGTGTATTCCGATGCGGTCGGTGAAGTCACCCGCGGGCTGGAAGTGGTCGAGTTTGCATGTGGTATTCCTCACCTGCTGAAAGGCGAGCACTCTGCCAATGCCGGTACTGGTGTTGACAGCCATTCGTTGATGCAACCGCTTGGTGTCTGTGTCGGTATTACCCCGTTTAACTTCCCGGCAATGGTGCCGATGTGGATGTTTCCGATTGCGCTGGCAGCCGGTAATACCTTTGTGCTTAAGCCGTCTGAAAAAGATCCTTCTCTTGCCCTGATGCTAGCTGAACTGTTGAAAGAAGCAGGCCTGCCCGATGGTGTCTTCAACGTCGTTAATGGCGATAAAGAAGCCGTTGATGTGTTGCTAACGGATCATCGAGTCCAAGCCGTTAGCTTTGTCGGTTCAACACCCATTGCAGAATACATCTACAGCACAGCGTCAGTGCACGGTAAGCGCTGTCAGGCACTCGGCGGGGCGAAAAACCATTGTATCTTGATGCCCGATGCCGATGTGGATATGGCCGCCAACGCGATTATGGGCGCAGCTTACGGCGCAGCCGGTGAGCGTTGCATGGCGTTGTCAGTCGCCGTTGTCGTCGGTGATGAGACAGGCGATCTGCTGATTGAAAAGCTACAGCATTACATCGGTGAAATGAACGTCGGCCCAGGTCTTGTTGAAGGGAAAGAAAACGACATGGGGCCGGTCATTTCAGCCCAGCACAAAGCCAAGATCTGTGACTACATCACCTCAGGCGTTGAACAAGGCGCCTCGCTGGTTGTTGATGGCCGCGAGCTGGTGGTTGACGGTCATGAAGAGGGGTATTTCGTCGGGCCAACACTGTTCGATAATGTGTCGCCAGATATGGCGATTTATCAAGAAGAGATCTTCGGCCCGGTTCTGGCCGTGGTTCGTGTTTCTGATTACCAGACTGGATTGGATTTGATCAATCGTCATGAGTACGGCAACGGAACCGCTATCTTTACCCGTGATGGCGAAACAGCACGTCAGTTTAGCGAAGATGTGCTGGCGGGAATGGTCGGGGTCAATGTGCCCATTCCAGTACCAATGGCATTCCACAGCTTTGGCGGCTGGAAACGCTCGGTGTTTGGTCCGCTAAATGTTCACGGTAATGACGGGGTGCGTTTTTATACCCGAATGAAGACCGTGACCAGCCGCTGGCCGGCCAGTGTGCGCTTAGAGCAACATACCAGTGCTTTTGTTATGCCAACGATGGAGTGACATATTAATTTCGAACTAATCAAAAGGGGGCTGAGTCATTGATTTTCGAATCATATAGGTATGGCGAACCTGGCCTTTTACAAAAGTCGCCATAGGCGACTTCAGTACGCTTGTGCTTCTGTATAACTTAGCGACACAACCTTTCAGAGATTCATCGTTCGGGTGCTATGGCAGAGATGGCCTAAAACCGCCTAAAACCGCCACTTTACAGGTGGCGGTTACCCATCTTGCTGGCTTGCATCAAGTCGCAGAATTAAATAGGGACCATCTGTTCAGACTCTGGATTGATCAGCAAAGTCATGTAAACTATCGTTTTATAAAATTATTGTAAAATCGAAGGTTGGGAATATGGAAATGGCGTATTCTGAAGTAATGGCACTGCCAGCAAAAGAGCGGGGGCCTTTGCTTAAGCTTCTGGCAGAGTCCGGAGATAATGATGCCTGCTTAGAGTATGCAAAGTTGATTTTTGCCGACAAATACAGTGGCACGCCTTCTGCGGGACAATCGAAAGATGAAGCAAAAGCAGAAGCACGTTCAGTCGCCGTAACCTTTCTACATGACGCCGCTCTGCGGGGGCACCTGCCAAGCATTATTCTGGGACAGGATGCCGTCTTTTTAGGTCGTCATGGCGCATTTAACAAAGTGCTCTGCAAGGTGAGTTACACAAAGGCGATTGAGTTCTTAGATCTTTGGCTGGCACAAGAGCCGGAACCGAATGATCGCGCACTGGCACTGTTTCGAAAAGGTCTGTGTCTGAAGCTTATGAATGCGGAAACGCCTTGGGATGAAGTTAAGTCACTTTGGGAGCAATCAGCCAACCTAGATGGAGAGCATGGTATTGCAGCCGCGGCACAACTCGGAGTCTGGTATTATGACAATGGACGCTATGACGAAGCGATCCCATGGCTTGAAAAAGCCAAAACCACATCTATGATGGCAGCATCACACCTGATGTTGATCCACAAAAAACATACTAAGTCTGAGGATGATTATAAAGTGTGCTCAGATATTTGCTTAGCGCTGTGCAGCAGTAAAGCCAAACCGGGCCAAACTTAGACCGCTCTATTCGGAATGCTTGAAAATATGGACGGAGTGACTGTACCCCACTCAATATGCGGATGTTCATTCCAGTTTGCTACATAGTCCCTGAGAGACTAGTTTGTACTCACGATAGTTTTTAACACGTGGTGTGCTTGTTAAAATGATGGTGTTTGGCGTTAACATAACACTTACTATGCGGCGGTGAGAAAGATAACGGATGTGGCCAAGATATTCCTAGTAGCGTTTATTGCCAAATTCTGATTAATATCAGGTCCATATATCACCGTGACATAACTTTCTAGTTTTTCATTCTAATGGCACGTTCGGTTGATTATACTGTTGATGCTCTGTAATCAGCCTGCTATTTTATGGGAACACTCCCATAAAATAGTAGGAATAATGAAAAGAGTATTAGCACCCGTTCTTTTGGGGCTTACTGCTGCGGCATCGGTATCAGCAACTGAGATTGTAGAAAGTGTTATCGTTGATGACGTGAGCTTAAATGGGTATTCAAAGAAGAGCTATGAGGTAGTGCTCGAAAACGAGTCTGAAAATTCATCTTATGCTTTTCGTGGAAGCAGGGTTCAAATGAAATTGCTTGTCGAGCTGTTTCACAATTCAAACAATGGAAAAAAAGCAGCACGAGTTGTAACACTCGGCAGCGGTTATGTACCAGGGAAATCAGGGGTAAAGCAGACTTATAACTCCCCATTGCTTGCCCGGTTTACGCAAACATATCCTGTTGCATTTGACTATAGTATTTACCAAGCTGGAGGTACGTCGATTTTTGGCGATGACTATTCTCCGCAAAATGAAACTAATGACGTTTCTGTGTCGTCTACGACGGTTGCACCATCTATTGGTCTGACTGTGACGGCAACACCAGGAGCGATGCCGAGCTTCTCCGGTACACTGGGAAGCCAGCTGGGAGTAAGCTATACCTCTCGGTATACAAGCAAAGATTATGTTACGGCAGTGGTTCCACATGTCGGTGCTGGACGTGGCACCGGGGTTAAATGGGAAACATCACTAAATCAGCTTTATACCAATGATTACCAGTATTACGGTAAGTGGGCTGGGGTCTACCACTATACTGACTGTTATAATGAAAACTTGCTGCCCGAAGAAAACCTACCCCGCCTGATTTATGGATTTAAGCCGAAATTCCAGTACGTGTTCACGCCAGAACCTGAAAGTGGCACTGAAGCCAAAACTGAGATGATTGTCCGGGCCGGAATGAAGGAAGTAGAAGAAGGATTTAGCCGCAGTGCCTGTACCTGGTCTGACTATGGAACAAAAAACCATTACACAGAGGCACAGGTTCGATTCACCATCGACTGGGATAAGTTGGCCGTAAGCCAGTTTTAACAGAAAGAGTGAACTATATATATTTAATTAATATTAGTTAAGCAAGAGCGGCAAATCTACAATTGCCGCTCTCCTTTTTACAGTTAAGTCTGATTGGACTCGCCTTCTTAAACAATACGAAATTCGAATGCCAATGTGTTAGCGCTACATAATATCAATGTCCAACTCTGGTTGGCGGGGAAGATGCTCAACCTGGTTGAAGTGTTATTTGAACAACGTAGTTGAATAAAGCCATACTCGCCAGCGAGGAGCTGTAGTCGATGATTAAAAATGGGCAGCTCGATAACCTCCATCTGGGATGAGTTTTACGCGTTGGAAGACTAGTAGTATCTGGAAATCAGTACGATTGTGCTTCTGTATAACTTAGCGACACAACCATCATTCCAGCTTTTTACGATACTGCTCTGGCGTACAATGTGCGTGTTTCTTGAACAGGGTAATAAATGGCGAGGCCTGATGGTAACCCAAGGTCAGGGCTATTTCTTTGACGGATAAACCCTTGCGCAACAGGTGTAAGGCGTAGATAAACTTACGCCGTTGGCGCCATTCGGTAAAACTCATCCCCAGCTTATTCTGACAATGCCGGGCTAACGTACGTTCAGTGGTGTGAATCTCTTTTGCCCAGCGGGCCAGAGTTTTGTTATTGGTCGGGTCGCGTTCCAGTTCGGTCAAAATGGGTTTTAATAACTTATCTTCACTGCCTGGCAGAAATTGTTCGTGCTCATTGGCACAAAGCACCTGATCGAGAAGCACTCTCACCATTCGTTGATCTTCGCCGGTGCTGGGCACCGTAATACGACGTTCGCGCAGATCATTAATAATTGCATTCATGATCGGGCTGACTTCTAACAAGCATGCATAATCCGGCAGATCGTCGGCAAAGGGCCTGACGATATTCATCGAACAATAGTTCATGCTGCGACGCATATAACTCTCATGTTCAATTCCTGCTGGTACCCATACCGCATATTGTGATGGTGACAAAAACCGTTTGCCTTCTGCATTCAGCTCCAGAATACCGCCATTAATCAGCTGTAGCTGACCCCAGGAATGGTGGTGCTTCTGAGTGGTGCTATTAGGCAGAAAAACGTCATGGCCAAAAAAGATATCGCCTGGCGGGTTGTCGTTATCAAACAGTGGTTGATGGACATTTTTCATAAGGGCTGCTTATTATCAGAGATGGTCAGTGATGGCTATCTTACAGAAAGTTGTCATCGTTGAAGATCAAAAGGGGCAACTTTGCTGGGTAAACCGTGAAGAAATCGGCGTATATGGCAAAGTTACTTGATGATACTCAGCTAAGATTATATCAACAGAAAAGTGCCTTGATGAATTCAGTTTTACATAACCTTGAATATAAACTGGAGGACCGTGACATGGAGAGATTTAAAAATATAATTGTCGTCGCAACAGCCGAGGCGGCCAACGAGGCGGCATTGGAACGTGCCGCCGATCTGGCGAACAACAACCAGGCGCGTCTTACCGTTGTTGAAGTCATTGAAAAAATACCGACCAACCTGAAGTTATTTCATAACGACCTGTCCCCCGAGATCCTCCAGGCGAACATTGTTGCCGAGCATGAAAAAAGACTGGCAGAGTTGATTGCGCCGTGGAGCAAAAATATCGATATTCAAATCAAAGTGCTTATAGGTATCCCGTTTTTAGAAATCATCCGAGAGGTGATCCGAAATGGACGTGATCTGTTGGTCAAAGCCGCAGGCTGCGATGGATTGCGGGCGCAGGTTTTTGGCAGTGACGATATGCACTTGTTACGTAAATGTCCATGTCCGGTATGGTTAGTCCATTCGAAATCCCCGAAAGCATATCGCCGTATTCTGGTGGCGGCCGCGGTGGATATTTATAGCTCTTTTTTGCCGCAAGAGTCAGAGACCAAACATCAGCTTGATCTTCAGATCCTCGACCTGGCGGGTTCCTTAGCGCTGTCTGAATTCGCCGAGCTGCATATCGCGCATGTATGGGAGGCTATTGGTGAAAGTTCGCTGCGAGGCGGGTTTATGCACAAGACGGAAGATGAGGTTGTTGCCTATGTCGAAAAGGTCAAGCAGCAGCATCAGCAAAACTTGAATGAATTAGTGGCAGAGTTCACCAATCATTTGGGCAATCACGCCTGTGCCTATCTCAAACCTAAAATTCATTTGCTAAAAGGCTCACCACGCAAAGAGATCCCGCTTTTTGCCGATAAGATTGAGGCCGATCTTGTGGTTATGGGGACCGTGGTTCGCACGGGTATTCCCGGGTTCCTGATGGGTAACACGGCAGAAACGATACTCAGCCGAATCGACTGTTCGATACTTGCGGTCAAACCGCAGGGGTTTGTCACGCCGGTTACCCTCGAGGAATAGGTATAACGGGCTAACGGATGCAGATTCGGTCTTTCAGCTCAGGGTTTGACTCAAGGAGCCGGTGGAAGTCATCGCCCTGCAATACCAGCACCTCGCAGTAGCTGGCAGCAGTGACGTCGGCATTGCGCGGTCCCTGAGTCAGTAGTGCCTGTTCACCAAAGAAGTCGCCTCTGCCCAAGCGGACGGGGGCATGATTGTTCGTTACGTCAACTGAGCCGGCAGCAATAAAATACATCGCATTGCCTGCCTCTCCTTTATGTACCACCTGTTCGCCCGGCGCGACGAGAAGCGGTTTAAGGTGTCCGGCGATTTCAGCAATATGGCTGCTGTCCAATGGTGCAAATAAAGGGACCTTTGCCACCAGATCTTCCGGATCCAGACGCTTGCTGGCAACCTGGGTGATACGCTCCTGCAGATAGGGATGGGCTGAGGTTATTTTTTGGAAGTCTTTTACCGGCAGGACAAGCAGCTGGCAATAGGCAATTGCGGTGACAGTGGCACTGCGGGGTTCCTGGGTGAGCAATGCCAGCTCGCCAAAGAAGTCGCCGCTGCCAAGGCGTATCGACTGGTGCTTTGTTGCGGCTTCGACTGCACCGCTGGAGATAAAGTACATCGCATTGCCTGGTTCATCCTGAGTGACGATCCGTTCGCCCGGCACGACCAGCTGCGGGGTGAGCATCGCGGCAATTTCGCTGATACGGTGCGAACCCAGCTCAGAAAAGAACGGGACTTTGGCGACCAGCTTGGCGGGCTCGAGCCCGAGATCCAGCCGCGGCTGGCGATCCATGATGCGACTGCGTTTGTCGATCTCCCGCCCCAGCTCATTAAACACTTCCTGACTGATGATATCTTCATCAAGCATACGGCGGTAACTGGCTTCCTCTAGGCGTAAGGCCACCCGGACAAGGTGGCGCTTCTGGAGCGTTTCTGCGTATTCCGGATATTGTAAGTGAAGCGCTTCCAGCGCCTGCTGGGTGGTTTTGAGGCGGGCGGTTAATAATTGTTCCAGTTCATGGGCGGTGCTCTCGCCAAATAGTGAAGGGATTGTCTCCCGACTATAGCGGATAAGCGCAGTGACCACGGTATCGGTAACTTGCAGCACTTCAAAGCGGTTGGCCAGCTGTATGGCCAGGGGGCGAGAAAGCCCCAGATGCCGCTGCAGCAGCATGGCAGTATGAAAGAGGGGGCCGAATTTCAGAGCGGCATTGATAGTCTCCTGATAGCCGCCTAGCTTGCCAATTTTCAGCCCGTCTTGCAGATCATCGGCGTGAAACATCAGCGTGCGGGTGATTTTGGCAGAATCCAGCCCGTCGCCGAAACGTTGTAGGTAGAGATGACGTTCATGGTTGATCAGGGTGCTGAGTCCGACACAGAGGGTGATGGTATCGGGTTTCTGGCCAGTGCGCGCCATCGAGTGCTCGATCCTGTGCAGTCGCTGCTCATAAATATCAGCCACCCCGGTGGCGATGGTCGGATTGATTTTATCCTCCAGCGCAGCATGTTCAAGCCCCTCACGGATATGGCCTATCGAGAGTGCCATGACCCGGTTGCGAATTAGTCGTTCTTCGGGGGGCAGCTGATCAAGTCCAAAAAAACGCATCATCATGCCCATGGTCGGTGCGTTTACAAAAAGCGTGAACAGCACAAAACCGGTAACCAGCGAGGCGACAAAAGCCTGAATGTCAGGGGCAATGCCCGGCGTTTCGAGGATCACCAGCGCCAGTGCCAGCGAGACGGCACCGCGTAATCCTCCCCACAGCATCACAGTGCGAAAGGCCATGCTGATTTGCTGTCCCAGTCCGAGCCTATTCAGCGACGGCAACACCAGGTAGAGCACCACAGCACGGGCCATGAATGCCGCAATGATTAAGGCGAGCAGGGCGAGTAGCTGGGCTGAGGTAAAATTGACCAGGACTTTGGGAACCAGCAGGCCCACCAGAAAGAAGATCAGGGAATTGGCCCAGAACACCAGCTCTTCCCAGGTTTCGGTCAGCGTGTGCCAGGTATGGGGCGAGATCTTGGTACGTCCGAACGAATTGATCACCAAACCGGCTGTGACGACAGCCATCACACCGGATACATGCAGGTAGTGTTCGGCTAGCAGAAAGCTCAGATAGGCCAGACAGATGGTAAGAGTGATCTCGACCAGAGGGAGATTACGCAGCTGGCCGATCAAAGAAGCGACGAGCCAGGAGGTGATCAGGCCGACCAGAATGCCACCGAAAAACACTTCGATAAATTTGCCGGCCGCAGCCAGCATGCTCTCTTCTGCGCCACTGATCAGCATTGTCACCAGAATCGTAAATAGCACGATAGCCGTGGCATCGTTAAACAGGCTTTCGCCCTCGACCAGGATAGTAAGCCGTTTGGGGGCCCCGAGGTTTTTGAAGATGGCGACGATGGCGACCGGATCGGTGGCCGATACGATAGCGCCAACCAGTAAACAGGCTACCAGGCTGATACCGGAAACATACCAGACGGATAAGCCGACAAGCAGGGTGGATATCAGCAGGCCGATCACCGCAAGCAGGAGGATGGGGCCGAGATCCGCTACCAGGTGGCGGGCATTGATATTCAGTGCCGATTCGAAAATAAGCGCGGGCAGGAAAACAAAAAAGACAGCTTCGGAGGTAATATCCAGCGCTTCAAGTGAAGCCAGAAAATCCCCCAGTATTCCGGGTGCCTGAACGCCGCTCATTGCCAGTACGATGCCACCCAAGAGGCTTCCTGCGGCGGCCAGTAACACCGTATAGGGAAAATTGATACGGTTGGCGATGGGCAGCAGAAGACTTGCAATGGTAAGCAGGCCGACGAGCCCCAGGACCAGGAGAAATGTTTGATGCATGGCAACAGCCTCTACGATTGATCGTTTCCTGTCATACCAACCGCTCCGGCGGCTTGAAGTAAACGTCGGCGGCTGAACTTGGCATATGGCGTGAGAAGGTATCGCTCCCGGAAATGTTGACTCATCAGCCCACTCCTGAGCGCTGGTGGAGCAATATATTTAGGTTAGCTCAAAAATGGGTATTGAAGTCTATACTGACTTTGTGAGGAGCATTTTTTATTTGTTTTTCAGGGGGATTCCAATGGGGCTTTTGCAAAAGAGCCTGAAGGCGCGGATGACGGTCTACTTCTTGCTGGTTTCGGTACTGGTTGTTGTTGCGCTGGCGGCAGTGACGTATTTTCTTTCCGCTGAGACTCAAAAGGAGGTGGCAATCGCGCAGTTTGAGGTTATTGCTGATCACAAAGAATTTGAAATTAATCGGTTTGTTTCCGAGCAGATTGCCATTGCGACGAAAATTGCCGGACTGGATGAACTCCGTAAAGCTGCTGATTCACTATTGTCGAAGGAGTTTGATAGTGCACAGTACCAAGCCGCATATTTGGAGTTGGCCGAAGTCTTGTTTTTGTCCACGTTTCTTGACTATGGTTCAGCGAGCGCCTCTGATTTGACGGAAATTTTATTGCTGACAAATGTAGGCGGCCGGGTTTTCTTCTCCACTGATCCGTCTCATGAGGGGCAATATCGGCTCAGCGATCAGTATTTCACCAAAGGGCGTCAGGGAACCTACTTGAGAAAGGTGTATCCGGGAGCCGAGAGCGGCGTCCCGACCCTGACGGTGTCGACGCCGCTTCTGAGTCCGGCAGGAGAACTGCTTGGCGTGCTGGCAGCCCATATCCGGTTGTCAGTTCTGGTCGAGATTGTCAGCAGGCGAACCGGGTTGGGGGAAAGCGGCGAGGCTTATTTGATCGATGCCCACAACCGTTTTATTTCAGCCGAACGCTTTGGCGATGAATCCTACCCGCGGGGTGTACACAGCGTGGGTATCGAAGCGGCCCTGAAGGGGGAAAACGGAGCGGGCTTCTATGACAACTATTCCAACGTACCGGTCATTGGCAGTTACCGCTGGCTTCCCGATCTGGGCCTGGCGCTGATCACTGAAATTGAGGCTGCCACTGCCTTGGCACCTGCTAACCGTCTTGGCGGGATGATCCTGGGCGTTGGATTATTGGCGGTTGGGGTACTGAGTATCGGGATTTACCTGATTGCCTTTCGGATTGCCCGACCTATTTTGGCCGTAACGGATACCACCTTGAAAATCGCCGCCGGGGATCTCAATCAGACGGCGCCGGTTCTGACCCAGGATGAAACCGGGGTACTGGCGAAAAACTTTAATATTATGATCGAGCGGCTTAAAAGCACCCTTGACGACTTGGCCGAGGAGCAGGAAAAGTCGGAACATCTACTGCTTAATATTCTGCCGGCACCGATTGCAGAACGTCTCAAGCATGGCGAGGATACCATCGCAGACAGCTTTGCCGAGGTTTCGATTTTATTCGCTGATATCGTCAACTTCACCCCCATGTCTGCTCAACTGTCTGCTGCCGAATTGGTCGGGCTGCTCAACGAAATATTCTGTGAGTTTGACCGCTTGAGTGAGCTGCGGGGGCTGGAAAAGATCAAGACCATCGGGGATGCCTATATGGTTGGGGCCGGGATCCCCATCCCGCGAGATGATCATGCCCAGGTGGTTGCGGAGATGGCACTGGACATGATGGAGGTGATTGAGTGTTTCAACCGAAGGCATGGTAGTGATCTGAGCATGCGGATTGGGATCAACAGCGGGCCGGTCGTGGCAGGGGTAATTGGTACGAAAAAATTTGTCTATGACATCTGGGGAGATGCGGTGAATACCGCCTCCAGAATGGAGTCTCAGGGGCTTAAAGGAGGGATCCAAGTCACCGAAGCTACCCACAGGCACTTGCGGGATCAGTTTGTTTTTTCCGATCGCGGGATGATAGGCATCAAGGGTAAAGGAAAAATGCACACCTATATTTTAAAAGGGCGTAAAGAAGAGGCGATCAGTTAGGTTGCTTTTGTTATGCAGGGCTTGAATGAAGGATACTTACATGAAGTTAATGATTACCTTGCTGATGCTTGCCAGCCTTTTTTTGAGCGGTTGTAACGATCGGCAATCCAGAGTCAGGGAGTTCAGGATTGGCTTGATCGCGCCGATAAGCGGTCATATTCCGGAAGTAGGACTGGCCACGGTAGAAGCTGCGCAACTGGCTGTGCAGGAAGTCAACGACAGCGGCGGTCTGATCATTGACAATCAACGCTACCGGGTGGAACTGCTGATTGAAGATAATGAGGATAAGGCCGAGCAGGCTATCAGTGCTGCTCTGCGATTGATCAATCAGCAAAACGTCAGCGCCATTGTTGGTCCTCAGGCCAGCCGTAACGCGATCCCTGCAGCAAGATATGCCGAGTACGCCCGGATCCCTATGATCAGTCCCTGGTCGACGAATCCGGAAACAACCCGGGATAAAAGCTGGGTTTATCGTGTCGCTTTTGTTGATACTTTTCAGGGCCAGGTGATGGCAAGTTTTGCCTACGATGAACTGGGGTATAAAAAGGCAGCCGTGCTGTATGATATCTCCAGTGAGTACAACCGTAATCTGGCAGAGGTTTTCAGAACTGCTTTTAAGGCACTGGGAGGCGGGATCGTCGCCTTTGAGTTCTATACCCGCGACACCGAGGATGTTACTAAGCAGTTACGCCGGATTCAGGCCGCCGAACCCGAGGTGCTGTTTCTGCCCAATTACTACAATGAAGTGCCAGGCCAGGCCCGTCAGGCAAGAAAGATGGGAATAAGCGCCCAATTGCTCGGTAGTGATAGCTGGACTCAGATACCGGCAATTCAGCGTGATGCGATTGAGGGCGCTTTTTTCAGCACCCATTATGCCGTTGATACTTCCAATGACGAGACGATGAACTTCAGGGCGCGTTATCGTCAAGCGTTCAACAGGGAGCCTGACGATGTGGCCGCCCTGACTTATGATGCCTTCGGGATGTTATTCGAGGCCGCGAAACGTTATGGCGGGGTTGAACCAGAAGGGATCCGCGATGCGCTTAACAACCTCGACGTTTATAACGGTGTTACCGGGAAAATTAAGTTTCGTGATTCCGGTGACCCGATCAAAAGCGCTGTGCTG
The DNA here is from genome assembly GCF_057456235.1 of Photobacterium sp. Taxonomy (NCBI): domain Bacteria; kingdom Pseudomonadati; phylum Pseudomonadota; class Gammaproteobacteria; order Vibrionales; family Vibrionaceae; genus Photobacterium; species Photobacterium sp. Next base: position 31,912 of record NZ_JBVCPH010000002.1, read on the forward strand.
CTTGAGGTCAAACAAGGCGAATTTTCATTCAGTATGCGGGTTGAGCCCTGACGTCTCACGGTCACACACTCTTTTTGCAGTGTTTGAAAAAGCCAGCGGATTGCTCCACTGGCTTTAACTTGACTCTTTATTCGACATTCAGTTTTTGCTAAAGACCAAAAATTGGGTTGATAACGGCGGTAAAGTCACCTTGACGGAATACGGCAGGCCATGACTTGGCTCTTCCACCGCTTCAATACATTCATCGACGGCATAACCGCTGCCCCAGTAGCAGGTGGCATCCGTATTGAGTACGAGACGGTATTGCCCTTTCTCTGGCACACCCAGGGTATAACCGTTGCGCGGTTCTGGCGTGAAGTTACTGATCACCAGCACTTTGTCGCCATTGAGCGCGAAACGCTCATGGGCCAGTACGCTTTGCTCGGCATCATCTTGCACTCGCCATTGAAAACCTTCCGGCAAACAGTCGAGCTCATACAGTGCCGGAACACTGGTGTACAATCGGTTTAGGTCTCTCACTAAAGTTTGCACCCCTCGATGGCGAGGATACTGCAGCCAGTGCCACTCAAGCTGACTGTCGTGGTTCCACTCGGCACTCTGGGCAATTTCGGTTCCCATAAAGTTCAGCTTTTTCCCCGGCTGGCCATACATATACCCCATATAGGCACGCAGGTTGGCGGTTTTCTGCCACTCATCCCCCGGCATTTTATTCAGCATCGATCCTTTGCCGTACACCACTTCGTCGTGAGAAAGCGACAGAACGTAATTCTCACTGAATGCGTAAATCATGGGGAAGGTGATGGTATTGTGGTGGTATTTGCGGTGAATCGGTTCTTCTTTGATGTATGACAGACTGTCGTGCATCCACCCCATATTCCACTTAAAGCCAAAGCCCAAACCACCCATTGTCGTTGGTTTGGACACACCGGGAAAAGCCGTAGACTCTTCGGCAATGGTCATCGCATTGGGATAATGGCGATACACTTCTTCATTCATCCACTTCAGCAGGCTGATGGCATCATAGTTTTCATTACCGCCATCCTGGTTGGGGATCCATTCACCGTGCTTACGGGAATAATCGTGATAAAGCATGGAGGCAACCGCATCGACCCGCAAGCCATCAATATGGAAATGCTCAAACCAGTACAGCGCATTCGATACCAGGAAGCGGCGGACATGATCCCGGCTATAATCGTAGATATAGCTGCTCCAGTCCTGATGCCAGCCACGCCGCGGATCCGGGTCATTGAATAACGCGGTACCGTCAAAGTTTGCCAAACCGTGATCATCGGAGGGAAAATGTGCCGGCACCCAGTCAAGCACCACACCCAGACCGGCCTGGTGACACTGATCAACAAAAAACTTGAAATCATCCGGTGAGCCAAAGCGGCTGGTAGGAGCAAACAGGCCTATCGGTTGATAACCCCAAGAGCCATAAAACGGATACTCTGACACCGGCATCAGTTCAATATGGGTATACCCCATATCGGTTAAATAAGGGATCAGCTGTTGCGCCAACTCCCGGTAAGTCAGAAATTCACCGTGTTCATTCCTGCGCCATGACCCGACATGCAGTTCATAGAAAGACAGCGGCTGTTGGTGCTTTGATGTGACTTCCCGGGTTTGCCATGCCTGATCTTGCCACTGGTACTTGGCCTGATCAAAAACAAGCGACGAGAAAGACGGGTACTGCTCGGCATGGTAACCCCATGGATCGGCTTTATGGGGCAGGCCATTGCCAGCACGGTCTTTCAGCTCAAACTTGTAACACTCACCCTCGGCAAGCCCGGGAATGAATAATCCCCACAGGCCATGAGCCATGCGTTGCAAGGGATGGCGGCGGCCATCCCAGCCATTAAATTCACCGACGACACTGACAGCAGAAGCATTGGGTGCAAAAACCAGAAAACGAACACCTGACACCCGCTGGCCAGCTTTTTCCAGTGTGATGAGTTGTGCACCCATTTCTTTGTACATCTGTGACGGGGTGAAAAGTGCCTGGTCAGAAGGCAAAATACGATGATACTGATACGGGTCATTAATCGATTGCTGGCCGTCCGGCCAACACACCTGCAGCTGATAATTTGCCGTGGTCAGGTCTGTTTTTTCTTTCAGGATAAAACCACTGGCGGATTCACGTTCCATCGTGAAGCGTTCGCCATATTCGAGCTCTACCTCAACCTTTTCAGCTCCTGGCATCCATACCCGAAGTGAGATCTCTTCAGAATGGTATTGTGGCCCTAGAAAGGAAAAGGGATCTGAAAATGCGGCTCTCTCTAGCTGGCGGTATTCCTTTTCACCCTGTATTTCTCTGTTCAACGAAGTACTCCTTATTTAATCATTGAAGAGCTTTTGCTCGCACTTCTGCTAAGTGTGGTGTCAAATCGATAATTTCCTGATGGACAAAGACATCATCTAAAGCGGCAATGGACCTCCGAAAAGCCCTAATATGCGGGCTTTCGAGGTTAGAACGGCTGATTAAACGCCGGATACAGACTCTGTAGCTGTAGCGGATGGCAATCCGCGACCATCAAGGTACATCTCAAGGTACTGCTGTGCCGATTCCTGCCAGCTGAACTGGCAGGCTATTGCATTTTGTTGCAAGCGTTTAAATTCCTGTGGCTTTTGGCAGTAGAGCAGAAGGCTACGTTGCAGTTTAATCAACAGAGCCTCTGGGGTCGGATCGCTAAAGATAAATCCGGTCGCGACCTGAGGCTTGTCGTCATAGTCAATAACGGTATCAATCAGTCCGCCAACACCGCGAACGACGGGCAATGTACCATACGCCAAGCTGTACATTTGATTCAGGCCGCAAGGCTCAAATTCAGAAGGCATCATAAAAAAGTCAGCCCCGGCGGTAATACAGTGAGCCAATGGGTTGCTGTATGCCTCAACAAACGCGAATTGATCGGCATGCGCTTCGCTAATTTGACGTAAAGCCGACGCCAAGGCCGGATCGCCGGTTCCGACAATAACGACCTGAACCTCATTGACCAGGAAGTCGTTTAATATCGGGATCAGATACTGGATACCTTTTTGTTCGGTCAGGCGACACACCATGCCGTACACAGGTAGATCAACAACCGGCAAACCCACCTGTTGCTGCAAGTCTTTTTTGCAGGCCTTTTTGCCCCGAGCGAGGCTGATTTTATTTGCTTTGAATTTTTGCTTGATATAAGGATCGGTTTCCGGATTCCAATCGGCATAATCACAGCCATTTACAATGCCAGATAAATCACGGATTCGGTTTTGGAAGTCAGCCTCCATACCGTGTGAGCCGAGATGAGTCAGCAATTCTGAGGCATAGTTAGGGCTCACCGCATTCACTTTATCAGCATAAGCGACACCCGCTTTTAGCATACTGATATGGGAGGGATCTATTTCAGCATTAATGTAACGGTGCTGGATCAATTCTGGGATCAGGCGATACTGGTCGTAATTGAAAATACCTTTAAATACCGCATTATGAACAGTGAGCACACTCTTCGTATTAGCAAAAAAATCACTCTGGGCATAACGGGTTTTTAGTAAAAACGGCACCAGGCCGGCATGCCAGTCGTTACAGTGAATAATGTCTGGCTGAAAGTCGACTTTTTCACACATATCCAGCGCCGCTGCACTCAAGAAGGCAAAGCGCTCACCATTGTCTGGGTATGCCTGATTATTTTCGGCATACAATTCAGGGCGATCAAAGTATTGTGGTGCATCCAGCGCATAAACGGGCACATCACCACTTTTCAATTGCATGATCTGATACTCAACGGCAGCAGGCTGCGATTCTACGTATAGTGCTGTTGTAAGTAACGAAACCGCCTGGTCACGTTCTGTAACGGTCTTATAAAACGGCATGACAATTCGAACATCGTGCCCCATCTGCTTTAAAGCGGCCGGCAACGATTTAGCGACATCGGCAAGGCCGCCGGTTTTCACCAGCCCCTCTACTTCAGATGAAACAAATAAAACCTTGAGCGGCGCTGTTGGTATTACTTTCTTTTTAGTAGCCAATTTTCGCTCCTTTCGGGATCACAACAATACCGTCGTCAGATACGTGATATTTCTTTTTATCTTCTTCAAGATCCTCACCAATCACCGTACCCGGGGCAATCTGCACATCTTTATCGATAATCGCACGACGGATTATGCAGTTTGCACCTATTTTTACATCACCCAAAAGGACAGATTCAGAAATTGTGCTGTTGTGATCAACATTGGTGCGGAAGCCTAGTACTGATTGATAAATTTTAGCGCCTCGAATATAGCTACCGGCTGAAATCATGCAGTTATTAATATCTATCTTACAATTTTCGGTATCGAGAATTGTCGCGGGTGGCAATGGAGGATAATGAGTATGGAGCTGCCATTGGCGGTTATACAACGAAAAAGGGGCATCTTCAGAAAGCAGATCCATATGTGCTTGCCAGTAGGCTTCGATGGTACCGACATCACGCCAGTAGCCATTACTTTTCTCACCAGGGATAATGTTTGAATTGAAATCATAAACAAACACTTTTCCCAGCGGAAATAACTTAGGAATAATGTCTTTACCAAAGTCATGGCTGGAATTTTCGTTAGCCGCATCTTCATTTAATTCGGCGCACAAGGTGTCAGTATTGAAAATATAATTCCCCATTGAAACCAAGGCATGACCAGGATCACCCGGAATAGATTTTGGTTTGGCGGGTTTTTCTTCAAAACCAATCATGCAGCCTTTTTCATCGACTTCAATAACACCAAAGGCACTGGCTTCGTGAAGAGGCATACGCAAGGCAGAAACTGTCAGTTCAGCCTCTTTTTCTTTGTGGAAATCCAGCATTTGTTTCACATCCATTTTATAGATGTGATCACTACCAAAGATACAGACTTGGTCCGGTTCAGCCAGTTCAATAAAACCAATATTCTGATAAATAGCATCCGCTGTGCCATCATACCAGCGCTTGCCCATTCGCATTTGTGCCGGGATCGGGTCAATAAAACGGTCGGTGATACCTGTCAGGTTCCATCCCTTTTTCATGTGGACATACAATGACTGAGACTTAAATTGAGTCAGTACATATATCTTCAGAATATCGGCATTCACAAAGTTGTTTAATGCAAAATCGATAAGCCGGTAACTCCCGCCAAATGGAACCGCAGGTTTAGTCCGTTTATCCGTCAAAGGGCGTAATCGAGACCCCTCGCCGCCAGCCAGTATCATTCCTAAAACGCCAGACATCCTATACTCCATTATTACTATGCCGTTAATGCATGCGCAATTCGTATACATCATATTGGTTTATATCATATGGTGTATTTAATTTGAACTGTAAAATTAATAAAGGTGAAGTCATGTATACCTACATCACAGGTTATATTCTTTATGCAAATTCTTCACATTTTTAGCCATGACTAATGAGTCTATAACAAACGATCTTAAGGCCCAGAGTCTATGATGGGTAAAATGACGCTAACAGGATAAAATAAAGTGTTTATTGGCTTTGGGGAAGCGGTGGGTCAGAGGTATCGCAGATGGTCGGAACTGTACTTTTAGCTCGCAGTTATTCATTATTTACAAGCGGTAAACAATATTACCGAGCCAGCATGATTTCTAAACGTGCACCAACACGTTCGGCTAAATCGGCAAGTTCGCCGACCCATTCGATAATTTGATATAAAAATATGGCATCAATGGGATTTAAATCGGCTTCTATTGCCAATAAAGAACGGCGCAACTCAATTTGCATAGAATCGGTGCCATCTTCAATTGTATCGAGCTGATTGATCATTTTGTCAACCTGATCCACTTCGCGACCCTTAAAACCCGTTTCTAACAAGTCATCAAGTTCGTTGATCGCATCGGCGGCTTTTTCGGCCGCATCAATGCAGAGGCTTAAGTAATCAAAAAACTGTTTAGATAGTTCGTTGGGGATTTGTAACTTACGGCCGATTACCCGGCCTGAAATATCTTTGGCTTTGTTGGCAATCTTATCCTGCTGAGTCAGCAGTTCAAGCACATCGGTACGTTGTACCGGCATGAAAAAATTATTGGGTAATTCAAGACGGATTTCGCGCTTTAACCGATCGGCCTCTTTCTCTAGTTCCGATATCTGCTTGCGGATCTCTTCGGCCTTTCCCCACTCATTCTCGACACAAGCATGGAAAAATGGTTTTAATTGATGACAACATTGAGTAACCAGTCGAATATGCTTCTCTAATGGTTTCAGTGGCGATTTAGCAAAGACATCCAGTATCAAATTTCTTGTCATAGTGTGATCCAACGAAGTGATAGCTTCATGTTCAAATTTCAGACTGTTGCATGATGAGAACACGTTAGCTTATAAATTAGATTGTAAACAAAACATTGGCCTTCAGTCCTAATTATATATCTGGTTCTCGGTAATGTTATTATTTTACAACTTTGTTGTATTAAGAATAACTTATTTTCGTTTATGCCAATCATCATCAAGATTACCGGTATTAAGCAAAATGACCTCAATTTCTTCGATGATCTCTTCCCGGCGCAGGACATTAAATTGCTGGGTCAGTTCATCAGATAGATTGTCAAGGTGCTTGACTGCGCCTTCAAGATGTATCATGCGACGGTGGTTTTCCTCTATCAAAGAGGTATAGAGCAATTCATGCAAAGCAGCAAAAAGATACTGTTCGGTCAGATCGAACAGAAACCTTTTGGGGGGGAGGTTGAGTATCGGCGGATACGGAAAGCGCGGAGATTGCTGCCGGTTATGCTCAAAAGGCGGTAATAATTTTTTCGTGACTATACCTTCCTCGCCACTATGGTAAACACTATACAAACTTATTACCGTGTGTTGCGCCTGCAAGTCAGCGAGAGCTTCCACGGCACGGTCGAGAATGGCGGGTACTTCCTCCACGACGCTCGGGCCATCAATTCGGGCAAAGACGTGCATATCGTCTTGCATTAGGTTGTAAAGCTTGCGTCCGACCACAATTAAGGTTGGCTGCATGCTCGGGTGGGCCTTTAAAGACTGCTCAGTATGACGTATTACGGCTTGGTTGAAATCACCGCAGAAGCCCCGCTCGGTTCCGATCAGAAGGTAGACCGGGGTCGCCTCCATGGTTTCTGGCAGTGCTTCGGGGTGAAAGCTAATAAAGTCGGCGGCCACTTCCGTTAAACCTTCAACGACCTTGTGCTGAGAATCAAGAAACGTGCTGAGCTTGCGGCTTTCCATGTAGGCCAGAGTTTTCATGGCGTTCAGAATATTTCTGATCTCGTGCAGGCTATGGCGATGATGTTGTAAGTCTTGGCGTCGAGTCATCGGGCATTTTCCTCGGCGTTTACCTGATCGGTTGTGGCGGATGACAGCCAATCGGTTACCGCATGGCTCCATTTGTCCCTCGGGCTGTCAAGCGTCAGGCTGGTTTTTTGTGCCTGGTGCTCGAGGATATCAAGAAGTGAGCGAATTTTTTTCCGCTCGATATGATTGAAATGACCATCGTTAAAAGCCACGAGCCATGCCAGTTGAGAAGCTTCATCGAGCGGTGAGAATTGTTCTTGCTTGAGGATCTCTCTTAATATCAGGCCGCGTTCAATCGCCGCTTCCATGGAGGCCTCCAGGCGAGCGCCAAAGCGGGTGAAGCTCTCCAGCTCGAGGAACTGCAGGTAATGTAGTTTCATACTCCCCGCTTCCTCCTTGATGCGAGGGTGCTGTGCTTGTCCGCCAATACGAGAAACCGAACGGGCAATATCGATCGCAGGACGGAAGCCGCCGGTGTACAGGTTGCGTTCAAGGTAGATCTGGCCGTCTGTTATCGAGATCAGGTTGGTGGGGATATAGCCGGCGATTTCTCCCTGCTGGGTTTCGACAATAGGCAGAGCGGTCATGCTGCCGCCGCCATGTGCCGGACTCAGGCAGGTGGTGCGTTCCAGCAGTCGGGCATGTATCGAGAAAATGTCGCCGGGATAGGCTTCTCGTCCCGGTGGCCGCCGCAAAAGCAGCGACAGCTCGCGGTATATCTTAGCGTGAGTACTGAGATCGTCATACACCACCAGCGTGTCGTGGCCTTGCTGCATCCAAAACTCGGCAATTGCGCAACCGGAAAATGGCGCCAGGTGTTGTAAGCCGGGCAGGCTGCTCGCCTCTGCAACCACCACTGTTGTATAGTCCAGCGCCCCATATTCGCGCAGAATGTCGATGGTATTGATCACGGTAGAGCGTCTCTGACCGATGAGTACATAGACGCAGCGTACATTTTTATTGCGTTGGTTAATCAACGTATCCAGCGCGAGTGCACTTCGGCCCAGACCTTCGTCTCCAATGAGTAACTGGCGTTGCCCCTTGCCGATGGGGATCAATGTATCAATGATCTTGATCCCCGTATACAAAGGCGAATGAACAAAGTCGCGGCTGATAATGGGCGGGGAAACGCTATTGATACGCTGCCATGCTGAAGCGTTCGACGCGGCTTTGCCATCAAGCGGGATGCCCAGCGGATCGACGACCCGGCTGAGTAATCCGTCACCGACAGGTACGCTTAAAGAGTGGCAGGCACGGTGGACCGGCGTACCCGAGGTCAGGTTTTTTGTTTCATGCAATAAAACGGCGCCGACCTGATCGTCGGTCAGATCAAAGACCATTGCTCGGCTACCGTCCTCCAAGGTGAGGATATCGTCCATTGCCGCCGAAGGAAGCCCTGTGATCCTTGCGATGCCATCACCGACCGATAGCACGATGCCACGCTCCTCGATGCGCAAGCCCGATCGAAAATCCTTGAGCCACTCGGCTTGCTGCGAAAGCGGACTGCTGAGTTCGTATTCATTTACTGGCATAGGCAAATTCCGCAAAACCTTTTAAGTCATCCTGTACATTGGCATGTAATCTCCAGGCGCCGATAGTGATTCGCAATCCCGCCAACAGCTCAGGATCCTGGTCATAATGTACCGGTACTGATAATCCGGTGATGGTTGCGATCACGCTCTCCAGCTGTTGCCGCTTGTTCTCGGGTAATGGGTACACGCTGGTGATCGTAATCGATTCAGGTAACTCCCCCCATTGCAGCCGCAGGGCGGCGGTATCGTCACGGGAGAGTGTGGATAAATCGTTCAGCAATATATCCAGCAGACGTGCTTCCAGTTCGGGCCCGGAGGCTCTACTGAGCAGGGCGGTGGCGAACTGCGCACTCTGCTGTAATGCCTGGTACTCTATCTCACGAGTGGCTTCCATCCGTTGGCGAGATTCGGCTACCTTGGCTTTTTCTCTTTCCTGTTCAAGTGTCTGTCTCAGCAGATTTAACTTAGATATCCGCTCGGCGTTAAGCTCCTCCATCAACTCGGTTCGTGCCAACTGACACTCATGCTCCCAATTCGCCAGGCGGTTTTTATATTCTTTTTTTAATACTGTGGACTCATCATTAAGGCGCTGGGACTCGGCGAGTTGTTCCTCAATACTGGTACGACGCTGGGTGATCACCGCCATAACCGGTTTAAAAAGAAAGTGCTTGAGAATCCAGACCAAAACCAGGAAATTGATGATCTCCAGCAGGAAAGTAGACCAGCTAAACTCCACAACATCACTCCTTCATGGTGGCGTGCTATCAACGTCGTTGCCTGCTTGACCTATTTAATAAGGTATTCCAGCAGCGGATTTCGGAACAATACGATCAGCACGATAACGAGTACGTATATCGCGAGTGACTCAATCATGGCCAAGCCGATGAAGAGGGTGCGCATTATTGCTTTCTCCGCCTCGGGTTGACGCGCTAATGCATCCATGGCTCGGCTGACAGCCCACCCCATCGCAACCGCCGGCATCATGACACCCAGTGATATACCGAATATTGCTGCAGCGGTCGATGACGTGACGAAGATAGATAAATCAGGCATTCGATTTTCCTTCTTGTTGCTGCCGCTGGTGTTGATATTGCAGACCGCCGGCGACATAAATGAGTGCAAGCATGCCGAAGATGTAGGCCTGTACCAGCGCTTCGATGATGTGAAGCATCAGGATTGGCACCGGTGCCAGGAATCCCGCCACCATAAGAAACATTAAGGCTGCCATTTCCAGGCTCATCATGTTGCCAAACAGCCTCACCGCCAGAGCCACTGTACGGGTGATTTCCGCGATGAGGTGAAACGGCAACAGGATTGGACTGGGTGTGATGTAATGGATCAGGTAGCGCTTCAGGCCCTGAAGCCGGATGCCGTACCAGTGTGTTGAGAGGAAGACGATAATTGCCAGCGCGGAAGTCGCCGACAGGTCACGTGTCGGGGAATGGACCCCCGGGATGAGTCCGCTGAGATTGGCGATAGCCAGGAATACCCAAAGGCTGCCAATGAATGGCATCAGGCGTCGGGCGTGTTCAGGTGCGACCTCCGCAATAGCATCCTCAATACTGACGATGATGCCTTCAACGGCGGTTTGCACCAGTCCGGGACTGACACATAACCGGCGCGATAATAACCAGGCGAGCAGCCATACGACGCCGATGATTATCCATGTTGTGACTACCGTGCTGTCTATCATACCAAGCGCAGCATGAAGTCGGTTGGTGCCGGTAAGCTCTCTTTGTTCATGGCACTATTCCTTTATAAAAAGATAGACGTTTACTGCTCCCAGCATTACGCCGAGCAGGATCAGGCTGGTTGTCCAGCGAATAGAGTAACCGTCCATCATGCCGTCTAGCCAATGGCCCAGATAGGCCCCACCAACAATGGGCAACACAAGAAGCAGACCTAAGGTACCAATGTAGATGGTCTGACCGATAAGCGTCTCTCGCTCGCGCTCCGCTTTCTTCATGCGGTTTGCCTGACGTTCTATTTTTTCTTTCAAACCATTAAGTCTGGGCATAGTATTAAACCGACTCTTTTTTGCCAATTTCCCAAAACCGCTTGAACACTTCCTCTTCCATATGATGAAGGCTTTCTTTGAGCTTCTGTAACATCTCTTCCTCTGCGAGCAGTTGTTGTTGTAGAGCCTGGCTTAAGCGCATGTAGTCATCGTCCAGCAGATAGCGGTAGGTACACAATGTGAGTATGTTGTGGTGAAAATAGATAACACCGCCAGGTACAGCCAGGTATTTCCAGCGACCGCTGCCGATTCGGTACTTCGTTATCCCGATCGACATAATCGTCATGAAACGCGCGTGATCTGCCTGTATTCCGAAACTGCCGGAGGCGTCTTCACCAACAAAAGAGGACACATCCGCTATTTCCTCGGAATGAGTGGCGTCCTGTAGCTGGAGCCTAAATGCCTTCACCGTACCAAATCCTCCATCACGCCCCGCATATAACAGCGCTCTTCGGGGATCTCATCGTAGTGACCAAGCAGGAAATTCTCGCAGTCGGTAAGCGTCGATTCCAGCGGTACCGACACGCCGGGGATCCCGGAGTGGACGGCTGTCGTCCAGAAAGGTTGAGTCAGATAACGTTGAAGCTTGCGTGCCCGCATGATGATTTTACGATCGGCAACCGAGAGCTCTTCTACCCCTAGCATCGTGATAATGTCCTCCAGCTCATGGTAGCGGGCCAGGTGTTCCCGAACACCTTCTGCAATGCTGTAATGGCGTGGTCCGAGGGTATGGCGATCCATCAGCTTGTTGCTTGACTGCAAGACATCAACCGCGGGATAGATACCTTTACTGGCTTGGGCTCGCGACAAGATCACGGTGCTATCTAAGTGGCTGAGGATAGTGCTGACTGCCGGATCTGCCATATCATCGGCAGGTACATAAACCGCCTGTACTGAGGTGATTGAACCGTTGTGGGTCGAAAGGATCCGGTCTTGCATTTCGGCGACATCCGTCGACAGGGTGGGCTGGTAGCCTACGGTCGCCGGCATACGGCCGAGAAGGCTGGAGACCTCGCTGCCGGCCTGGACGAAGCGAAACACGTTATCCATTACAAACAGGACATCTTTTTTCAGGGCATCACGCAGATACTCGGCATAGGTCAGCGCCGAAAGCCCGACTCGGAAGCGGACGCCCGGCGACTCATCCATTTGCCCGAATACCATCAGCGTCTGCGGCAATACCCCGGCGTCGCGGATCGCGTGCCAAAGCTCATGACCTTCGCGTATCCGTTCGCCTACGCCAGAAAAGACCGAGACTCCCTTGTGGAGTGTAGCGACGGAGTGCATAAACTCCATGATCAGAACCGTCTTGCCAACGCCTGCCCCCCCGAACAGCCCTGTTTTACCGCCTTTGATAAAGGGGCAGAGCAGATCGATGACTTTGATCCCGGTCTCTAGCACTTTGCCGACTCCCACAGACTCATGGATCGGAACGGGCTTGCTATGGACGTCACGGTATTCCGTTGTATTAAGCGTGCTGCCGCCGTCAAGCGGCTCGCCGAAAATATTCAGTAAGCGTCCGAGGCAGTCGGGCGTAACCGGGACATGGAGTGACGCGCCAGTGTCATAAACCGTCATGCCCCGGTGCAAAGAGGCATTTCGGTGTAAAATGATGGTGCGGATATGGCGCTTATCAAGGTGTTGGTGGACTTCGAACAGGTAGGTTTCTTCAGCAATGTTGGCACACAAGGCCTGATGCAGAGGCGGTAGTTTAACACAGTCGATGACCGCCACTGGGCCGTGGATCTCAGTAATAACCCCTATAGGTACCGGCTTCCTTTCTGCTTCAACCATGAACGCCTCAGCCACAAATTGTGTGTCGAACGATTAATTTGCTTGTATTTTTATGCTTTATATTCTCATCGTAGCAGAATTGCCCAAGATTGCTGTATGGCCTGTGTGGTTGACCTTATGTGTCACGTTATAACTATTCTATTGACTGCAGAGGGTTGGGGGACTGAGGCTTAAAGCCCCTCGGTGACTTGGACAGGTATTATTTCTGTTCAACTAAGATCAGTTCTTTTGTGTCGAAACCTAATTCTTCAGACAGGGTAATAAATCGTTGCAAGATCTCAGGTGCGATGTCTGGAGTTCGGGATAGCAACCATAAATACGACAAGTCAGGACCTGAGACGAAAGCATACTGATAATTCTCTTTATCCAAATCGAATACGACGTAGGAGCCATAGAACGGACCAAAAAAAGATACTTTTAAATAACCTTCATCCGGTGATTTTACAAAGTACGCTTTTCCTTCTGCTTCTTGCCATTCACCTTCTGATTCAGAGAAGCCTCGATTAAGAACAGCAACACCACCATCTTCTCGCAAATTGTATTCAGCAGTAACGTTTGTTAGACCTCTTTCAAATGAATGGTCGAGTCGAGCTATTTCATACCACTTACCGAGGTAATTATTAATTTCGAATTCATTTACCGGAGTTACTCGCTCTGGCATACCAAGGCAGCCACTTAGAAACAACAATGAGATAATGCTCAGTATCTTTTTCATGTTTTCTGGTACTCCTGATTTCTAAAGCTAATAATCAATAAGTGAAGGACACTTTACGATAGTTATGATAAACGAAGAAATCACTTAATGCTTTTTGCTTTGTTTTATTAGAAACCGTTCTAACTAAACGTTTTATGTTTTCCTTTCTAATCGAGGGATTGAACCTTTTCCTGAGTGATTTAATACCACTGTTCCCGTATGGTCCGTCCAATGTTGGGCATCCTATTTTCGGCTCTAAAGCTCTAGTGTTCGATCTTTTAGCGGTGCCTCGCTCCGCACATTGCGCATATCGATAATTATATCTGGATAATACTTAGTCTTGAATGTTGTGCATTTAGTGGCACTAAAACAAAGTTTGTATTAAAAAAAGAAAATAAAAAACAACAGTGTTCAATAGTTGCAGATGTGGCGCAAAATGACAGGATATTAATGACTTTATATATATGATGAATACATCATGCGAATCTCAATCACAATATAAAGCAACAAATATAGGTAGGCATTATTGTTTATAAAATAATGTTAATTAAAAGCGTGTAATTTGAATGTTATGTGTGACTGATTTTCAACTAGTGCCGTTCGTTTACAATTTTGGTCTTAAACAAGACTGCCAATAATGATTTAAGAAGTCGTTCTAAAAATAATAGAAGGTTTAAGAAAAGTGAAAGATTTAAGAACATGCATATTATCCGCTATAATTTCTTCTGCCCTTATTGGTTGCGGAGGTGGTGGCAGTGGTAAATCAAATGTTGTCATCGACGATACGCAGGCTGTATCCTATGATATCGAAAATATTGTTGAAGCATTCCTCAATTCAAATATTGAATATACGACATCATATAAGACAGAGGGTTATTCTAGCGAGCTTGAAAAATTCTATGACAAAAACAACAACATTATTGACTTCAAGATCCCAACCAATACAATCGCTAAAGATGGCTGTAAAGCTGAGCCATTAGCCCTTGATAATAGAAGTGTTAACCTGAATGGCGCTAGCTTTAATGTTGAGCCTATTAATGACAGTCGACGCTTAGTCAGCTTTACATCGTTACCAAAATCGTTTGTTAATACCGCTTTTGGTAACAAGATCTGTATATATAGTAATTTTTCTTACACCGGAAATTACATTATCGGAAACTCTAACCAAAAGTTAGTTGATCTAAGTAAAGATGAAAGTGTATTTAAGTCAACAGGTTTTTCCAATTTATCAACAATGAACCGATTGTTTAATACCGATGCTCAAACCATAGTCAAAGACGCAAAAGTATTGCTTAAGCCATATGTTTCCGCCAAGGTAAACTATGCCGAACATGAGTTTATTGTTAATAAAAACGGCGAGGTGAAGATCTTTGACAGCGCTACCGGGCAATATGTTGCGCTTCCAGATACAACGGGAGAAGAATGGCAATTCTTTAGTGACAAATACATTATTTCAAAACCACGTGGTGGCTCGGTCTCTGTTTATGATATTACCCTAAAACAACGAGTCAAGGCCGCATCTATTTCAGCGCTCCAAAACCTTGAAACCAACCTGAATAATACTGAAACAGCTACATTGAGCTATGGCATATGGCCAGGTCTTGATGATATCAGTCACTATGGTATACCTTTCAAGCTTATTTCTGAAGATTATGGTAATGAGTCTAACTTATACTTATGGGATGAAGGAAAGTGGGTCATAGTCACAGTAACCGATTTAGCCAATGCAAAATTGTATAATGATCTGAAGCAATCAATAAGCGCTATCCAAGCAGTAGCAAAGAGCACTGATAGCAATATTTATTTAAACCAAAAAACTGATCAGTTTATTGCTGCTAATAATGTATCAAACAGCGGATTTAATCTTGTTTCAGGAAAAACATCCAGTCCATTTGGTGCTGTAACTATTCCAGACTTCGCTCATTATCTAAATAATGTAAATACGATTAATGGCAAAGTCGTCATTGAAGCATCTGATAAAATACTCAACAATGAGCATAAGTCATTTTACCTACTCGATGGCGATAAGAAGCAAATTATTGGCAATGCGAGAGAGAATATTACCATGATCAGATCTTCATCTCATAATTGATCGATAACAATTATTGATAGTTAAGCCCGAGGCATCGTATTCGGGCTTGGTTTGATGCTATATTATGTATGATGAAACTAATAAAGAGCGATGGGAAATGATCGGATCACTTTCAGCACTGCCTTTGTCCAACGCCTTGGCATTATTACCGTTTCTGAATTACTATAATAAAATCGGTTTTAGTGAAATAGAGTTATTAAGTAACTTCAGTCTCACTCGTAATTATATTCATGGTAATTGCTATCTTCCAACTTTTCATATTTACAATATAATTAATGAAATATCAAACACGATTAATGTCGACAATATAGGCATAATGATACCAGTTCCAGATAACTATTTACATTTACCTCCTGTTATTAAAGAAAATATACTGGAGTCCGTAAGCTTTTTTGATCTATTTATTTTCGTATCATCTAACCAAAGTCTTCTCGGTTCTCATTTGAATATATGGTTAGAGCACGATAAAGATACCTTTTATATCTGTCATCAAAGAACGGCTCCACATAAAATTCAAGGGTTGTATCAAGGGGAATATCATAGAACATTAACAATAATTAATATTATTCGACGTTTTCTCGGTGATGATTGGAAACCTGAAACTCTGTATTTGGCATCCTGCATAGCGCCGCCGCATGGCATCATAACAATGACAAGTTCTGGTAAAGTCTTTAATAATCATATGTATGGATGTATCCCTGTTAAAGTTAGTGTTGATGATATCGCTGAAAAAGTAAAGATCGGTCAGATAATATCCCCAAATAATTCTGACCCTCTCGATAGGATCAAAGTTGCTGTAGATACATTTATTGAAAATGAAGATCTTGATTTATCTTTTTTGTCTGATATTTTCGGCTGCTCAAAACGGAGCATTCAACGAATACTTAAATGTCATGGCACCACTTTTCAGAATATTATAACGCAGCAAAAAACAGCGCATGCTATAACGCTACTCAATAGAGATATCAGTATCATTAATATTGCGCAAAAACTAGGTTACAGTGACCCAGCAAATTTCACCCGTGCATTCAAGAGACACACAGGATTATCACCGTCTTCATTTCGTCGGGAAGGCACTGTCTGACATAAAACCCGAAAATAAAATAATTATATTTATCCTCATGAATACCAATATGGTTTTATCAACAAATATTAGTTAAATAGCCATGAGGCCTAATATAGAAATAAAAAGGCTTTCAGAAACATCGAATTAGTATCTAGCTTCATAGATAATCAACAACCTGCGTCAATTCTCTACTTTCTTCAACAATAAGATAATGTTAGATCCATACGACTACTGATCCACTGCTAAAAAGCTGAAGGAAATCTCGGTCTGTGCTTACCCGGCTGCATAATCATATATATTCATAGCTCATACAGTTCAAGGGGTAATCCATCAGGATCGTTGAAAAATGTAAACATTTTACCGGTAAGTTCATCAATCCTGATTGGTTCAACGGCAATATTAAAGCCCTGTAAATGCTGAGAAACAGATTCGACAGAATCAACTTTGAATGCAAGATGCCTCAGTCCCTGGGCTTCAGGATAATTGGGTCTTGGTGGTGAATTTAAAAATGAAAACAACTCAATTTGGCTACCATCCGGCAACTTCAAATCAAGCTTGTAGGAATCACGATCTTCTCGATAATTTTCACCGATCACTTCTAGGCCAATAATTTCAGTGTAAAAATGTTTGGATACCTCGTAATCAGAGCAAACAATTGCAACATGATGAATACCTTTAAACATAATGATCCTTACTATTAACAACTAGAAGAAGGTGTACGATACTACCGCCCTAGTCAAAGTTAAAATTTTAATGACGAGAATGGCTATGTGAATTGATTTTATTCTTGCCTATTCTTCTTTATTACCTATCATTATGTGTGCTGGTGGGCGTTAAGCTATTGCATTATTTGAATAAATAGCAAAAAAACAGCTCCCTGAGTCTCAGAAGGCTAGTTTAAGTCGATTGATTAAGCTTAGGGGGCAACTTATGTAAAGCATCACTTCGCCAACAAGACTGAATTCGTACGAGTACTCGGCATGACAGAGGAAGTTGTAACAGAAACGGAGAAAAGATATGGCGTTTTATTTGTTGATATGGGTCATCAGATGTTATGCCTGCTCTTTCAATTAGACGCTAAGTTGACAGTTTTTTGACGCACTACAATGTGTAGTCAAGGAAAACTGCAGGGATAAACTAGGACTGCTGAGAAATGGGAACATGTTCGTTGCGTTGGTTGATTATCAGCCCGTTTTTTGTATTAATGCTGATATCTGGATTCGTCTTGTATCTATTTTCAACGGTTACAATATCAAATGTCGCCAACAGTATTGGAACCCAGTACATACAAGAAGTTGAAAGTCGAATATATGATCGAATCTCTGACTTTACAGCTCCACTTAGTTCTATTGTTGAAATTAACCGCAATGCTTTTTCCTATCAACCAACACGACTTGATGATCTAACAGCTGTTTCTGGTCGGTTATACGAACAGGCGATTCCTTATCCTCATATGACTTTTGTATCCATTGCGACTATTGATGGACGCTATATCGCGTCATCAAGAGACCCTATCGGGGAGATTCGGCACAACATTGCAGCAAACTATGTTAATCAAGCTTTCATGATGGAAGGGTTTGAGTATGACCCTGTTAACTTTATTGGAGATAAGATTCTAACCGATCCGAGTTTTAGTTATGATCCCAGAACGCGGCCGTTTTATACAGATGCCGTGAAAAATCGGGGGATGACTTGGAGTCCAATTCACCCGTATTACGGGTTTCCAACTCTGGGAATTGGTTTAGCTGGTCCAATATATAGCCAGCAAGGCGATCTGTTGGGAGTCGCAGCCGCAAGCATTGCTTTAATCGAGCTGGATGAATACTTAGAAGCCATCGACCTCGTTGAGAATGCTTATACTTTTATTGCAGAAGAAGATGGCGCTTTAATCGCAACCTCTGAAAGGGATGAGCTCTATAAGATCGTTGATGGTGTGGTGACTCGAATCACGCTAGCTACCCACGCAAATAAGTTATTTAATACTGCAAATCAATATCTTGACAACGGTGAACATAGTTTTGACGTCGACGGGGACTTGTACTTATATCGTGTACACCCGATCACTCTTCCCTATGGTAAAAAATGGTTGATAGGGATCATTATTCCTGAGTCTCACCACAAAAATTTACTAGCAGAGTATTCTCACTCCTTGGCTGCAATTACACTCGGCATCTTTGTTTGTATTGGCTTGGTCGGTTCACTCATCGCCCATTACATTAGCAAGCCTATACAACAACTAAATCTAGCCGCTAATGACAGTAAACTTGAAAGTATTCAGAGGCTTCCTCGACCAATAAGTCACATCTTTGAGATTAACTCTCTTGCCCAAGAATTGCAGAAAATGGCCAATATTTTGTCTGATATTATGCAAAACCTTGAACAAAAAGTGGCACAAAGAACCTCTTATTTACAAGGTGAAAATCAAGATCTGTTAGAACTGAGTCTTAAGGATGAACTTACCGGACTTTATAACCGACGAGGGTTCAACCAAATATTTAGTGAATCTTTAGCTTATGCAGAAAAGAATCATAAAACAGTCACATTTGTTATGTGTGATATTGATTACTTCAAACATATCAATGATAACTATGGGCATAACGTTGGAGATCTCACTCTCATATACGTAGCAGAAACCTTTAAGAGCCATGTGCGACCGCACGACATTGTGGCCAGATATGGCGGGGAGGAATTTGCATTAGTGTTTGTCGATATCGAGATTACACAAGTTATCTTGAGACTCAACCAAATTCGTCAATCATTATCAGAGAACCCAGCAATTGAAAATCATCATATTACGTTAAGTTTTGGTGTCACAGAACAAAAAGAAGTTTCACCCGCTTCATTTGAGGAGCTAATAAGTAGCAGTGATGGAAAACTCTACCAAGCCAAACACTGTGGACGAAATAGAATAATCAGTTAAATGTTGACTCATTCGGAATCAGCAGCTTGGATAGCAAGCTGAGCGGGGCTGTTGATAATAATATGAGAATTGTACTTAACCACGAAATAAAAAATCTTTAATCTGGTTGATGAAGGGTCAATAACAAAGGTTATAATAACCCCTCCCCCTTTTGACATGTTAGGGGAGGGTGGAAATTAAGTTGACATTATTTGTCACGACGTTTCCGTTGCTTTTTTACTATTTTTTCTATTGCTTTATCCTGCTTTATTTTCCTCTTTTCTTTGAGGGTTGCTTGAGGTTTCTTCATTTTATTCTTACTCATTTTACACCTTCAATATCATGGTTGTAAGGTTTATAATATTGTATTATTAATTGTTTTTTCAGGTGTTATTTTTGTTATTTCAAATTGATATAACTCACCTAAAACAAAAACATTAAATTTGTTATTTAATTCAAGCCCAAGTAAAGCCCCCCCTAAATAAGAGTAAATAGAAATAAAACCTTGCTTTGGATTGTTGTGGATAGAGCTAGCAATAATAACTTAAAATGGTTTATTTGTTTTAATGTTAACAAATTCAACTCTGTCACCAATAGCTATTCGATGATTACATGGTACATCTCTAGAGTACTCATACTTATCTAAAATACTTTGCAAAAACAATGGCGAATGATATGTGATTATATCACTCGTTAATAAAAAACTTTTCAGGGAGGTCGTTCCACTCCGAATTAAACGAAAAAACATTCCCAATTTCCCATTATCATAAAATACTGAGTTAGTGCCTTACAGGACCAACTTCAGACTCTACCTAAAATATAAATTAAAGCAATTGATGAAATAATAATGAAAAACACAAAATGCTTAGAGTAAATTTATTTAAAAATAAAGTTAACATTTCCCAGATTAAAGCGAAGCATAAGGCCAAATTAAAGCGATTTCCCAGAATAAAAAATCATTTGTAACTAATTGTGTTGGCTCTGTTCGGAAACGAAGGGGCGTAAGAAGGCACGTCGCTATCAATGCATCCCCGGATAGCCTCTTCGAGGCTGCCGATGAAAGTCACATCAAAGTGAGGTGGGGGAATACCAAAGCAAGCTTGATCAACCGCCCGGAATTTCGAATCATTACGGATGTTGAATAAAGACAGGATGTTATTTTTACGGGATGAAATTATGCTTGTTATTTTCAGGTCAACTTAAATAAATCGATAGGGTTTTACAGTTTGATGCTGGTTTTTTATTAAACAGCATAGCCTCTATTAACGCTATGCTGTTTATAAAAACATCAGAAATGGACTGATGTTTCTCCATTAAGTGTCTGAAGCCGAAATATTTTATAGCCTTACGATGACATCTTCCATCGCTAAGCGAGACTTGGGATATTTAGCATTATAGTCCATATTCTCGTCACGATAGCCAATGGCAAGTGCAACATGGCAAACATGTCCATCAAGCTCTTTAGCAAATTCCTTACTAATCATTTCACTATCAATGCCTTCCATTGTTGTCGAATCGATACCTAAACGAGCAACAGTGTGCAGCGTATTGCCAAGGGCAATGTATGTTTGTGCTTTAGTCCAAACTTCCGTGTTACCTGTTTCATCAGTATTTATCTCGGCAAATACAAAACCACCGAATGCACTTTCTTTATCTTCAGCCTTGGTACGCTTGTCTTCAATCGCTTTATCAACAACAGCTTCATAATTTGCACGTGTATATGCAGGGTTATGAGCAAAAAGAATAATGTGTGATGCACCGAACACATGTGGTTGGTTAAATTGAAACTTATTAATAAACGTATCATGCATACGTTGCTTTGCTTCATCACTCTCGATAACAATAAACTTCCAAGGTTGAGAGTTTATTGAAGAAGCCGATAAGCGAATAGCTTCCAGTATTACATTGAGGTCTTCTTGAGAAATTTTCTTCGACGAATCAAATCTCTTTGTCGTGTAACGAGCATTTAAATCATTGATAATTGGGTGAGTCATTTTCTATCCATAATAATAATTATACAGCCTAAGGCGATGGAGGAGGCTGCTATTAATAGCTTGCTTCTATCTTGTCAGATTTATGATAATGAGGGTGGATTTCTAGCTGCTTAGCATAAGCGGCGATATTGGAAAAGTTATCTAGTGCACCGCTGTTATGCAATATCTCAACAATAAAAGACATCATAATGTCAGCACCAGTCAGCTTATCTGCCACCAGATATCGCTTACCTTGTAACGCCTGGTTGAAATAGCTCATCACTTTTGCCGTTTCTGTATCGGCATAGCCGGCGAGAAAATTGGTTTCGCAGCCATCTTTGACAACAAACATCTTCAGCAGTAGCGGAAGAATGGCTGAGCTCTCGGCAAAGTGCAGCCACTGAGAATACTCGACGTAATCTTGCGTACCTCTCTCTGGGGACAATCGCTCGGCGCCATATTTATCGATAAGGTATTCTGTGATTGCACCTGATTCAGCAATCACCATCCCCCCGTCTTCAATCACCGGCGATTTACCCAAGGGGTGAACCGACTTCAGCTCTGGCGGTGCAAGAAAAGTAACACTATCACGTTGGTAAGGTGTAATTTGGTAGTTCACGCCTAACTCTTCCAATAACCAGATAATTCGCTTCGAACGGGACTTATTAAGATGATGTAAGGTAATCATTACAGGGTTCCTTTTGCTGTTTATAGCGGCTGATTGATTTGGATAACAAGCTTACCGAAGTTCTTACCTTCCAATAGGCCAATAAAAGCTTCAGGCGCGTTCACCAGCCCTTCGACCAAATGCTCACGGTATTGAATTTTGCCTTCAGATATCCATTGAGTCATATCTTGAGCAAACTCATTGTAGTGGGATGCATAGTCTTCAAAAATGATGAACCCCTGCATCTTAATGCGCTTGGCGAGGATAATGCCCATCAACATAGAGGTGCGGTCTGGGCCCTCAGGTAGAGAGGTCGCGTTGTATTGGGAAATCAAACCACATACCGGTACGCGAGCACTTGTGTTGAGGAGTGGCAGAACCGCATCAAATACCTTGCCGCCGACATTTTCAAAATAGATATCAATACCATTGTCACACGCTGTGGCTAGTTGCAGCTCAAAGTCTTCTGCCTTGTGGTCGATACATTCATCAAACCCCAATATTTCTTTTGCGTAACGACACTTTTCTTCGCCTCCGGCAATACCGATAACGCGGCAGCCTTTTAGTTTACCAATTTGTCCAACGGTTGCCCCGACAGGGCCTGTGGCTGCTGCCACCACCAACGTATCCCCTTGCTTTGGCTGGCCAATGTCCAATAAACCCATATACGCGGTAAAACCAGGCATTCCCATAATGCCTAATGCATAAGATGGGGCTGTCGGTTCTTTCCCAAGCTTGAGCAGGCCTTCGCCGTCAGAAAGACCGTATTGTTGCCAACCGGTATAAGCAAGCACCCATTCTCCCACCTCAAATTCTGGGTTATTAGACTGTTCTATCTGGCAAACCGTTGATCCAAGCATAACATCCTCCACGGCGAGAGGTTCAGCGTAAGATTTTGCGTCACTCATACGTCCGCGCATGTACGGGTCGAGAGAGAGATACACAGCGCGAAGCAGCACTTCACCGCTGGCGGGTACAGGTTTTGCCACAGTCTCTAAGCGAAAATTATTTTCTGTAGGTGCTCCTACAGGTCGTGAAGCTAAAACAATACGTGAGTTGGTACTTTGTGTCTCTGTCATAAGGGAATTCCTATTTGAGCCATTGTTAATGTGTTGATCAGACAGCCTGGACATGATTTTATTAGACCGGTCGTCTAGTCATTGTTTGAAAAAATCCCCGTCACCGAAATGACGGGGCGAACGATTCGATATATCTTAGTTTTCGGGATCGCCAACCAGGATCTGCTTGGTTGTTTTCATTGCCTGCTCTAAGCCGGTTTGATCTTGACTTAACTTACTCATCAAGCTTGCGCCAAGCCAAAGGCTGTAAAGTAGCTGAGCCGTTTCCTGGCTATTTTTTACTTTTATAGAGCCGTCACTATTACCCTCTTCAATACACTGGCTGACAGACGAAATAATTTGGGTGGCGCCTTTCAGTAGAGCTAAACGCATTGAGTCAGACAGATCTGAAACTTCTGCACTTAGTTTCACCACTAAGCATTTTTGTGCACCACAGGTGCCTTGTTGATCATCAAGCCAATGCTGCCAATAACTGATGAGGCGGTCGTAAGCACTTCCTGCCTCACTGCTAAATAGGGTATTTAACCGCCCAGAGTAGTTGGCAAAATAGTCATTGATTAAGGCTTCACCAAACTGCTCTTTCGACTTGAAATAGTGATAAAAAGAGCCTTTTGGTACTTCTGCGTGTTGTAGCAGTTGTGACAAGCCAACATTTGAGAACCCTTTAGCGACGATCAAGTCGTAACCGGTATCAAGAATATGTTGGCGAGTTGCTTTAGTTTGTGTGTTCATGGTGCAAGGATAGAGTAAAATAGACTAGTCGTCTAGTCATTAAGCAAGGCTGGGCTGATATGATTGGTTTTGGGCGTCCGTTGGTTTCTGCTCCGGATTTACCCGGCCGTATTGAAAAGGGTTGGGACTGCACGGCGCATCAAGCTATTTTTCTATTTTACGTGATTAATTGAAATTGACTCAAAAAAGTTGAGGCTTCCCTCTGGGCGATACCCCCGTTTTTTTGTGGTCAGAAGGTTACTCATCCCTCTTCTTTGTGGCACGGAAGAACTCGTAGTGAGTAGCGTGGCGTCACATTAAAAGCCTTTTACTATTACTGGGTTACTTTATTTTTGTGACTGTCGGTGATAGGTTGGATTGTATTTTATCTCGCCATGTACAGGTGCTGAATTTTTTTGTTAGGCTGAAATAAATTAGAAAATCGGTAATAAAGTGGTTGTTTCACACGGTTAATTATTGACGAGTAAAATCAAATTTACCGCTAATCATTAAATTATTTTTTGATTTAATCAAAAAATATGATAAATTGGCCGCAGATTTGAGTGAATCAAATTGCCAACACTTAGGCAGTTTTCCTTTTTGTAGGAAGGAAAACTGCAAAGGTCTAGGGAGCGACATGACGCCGAATAGATCTTGCTGGGGGCACCCAGCTTACCCTGCTTGGAACACAGGATAATTACGGAACGGAAACGGCCCTGAGCAGATGCTCAGGGCCGTTTTTTTGTTTCTATGTCTAGATGTCAGGGTGCTTATCGAATACCTACAGTGTGCATAGCCGTGGTAACTTACTCCACCATGCCTTTTATGTATTCGCCTAGCTCTGAGTGGTGCATGATTTTTGAGACAGGAATGATTTCTTTCAGTGGCCCCCACGCAAAGACATTGACTGGGGTATGAGTGTGGGTACCCGTTCCCCACACGGTGTTTTGGCCTGTGGCGTGTTCGCGAGCCAGCAAGTTGCCGCGATCGTTGTAAGGGAAGAAGGCATCAAAATCGTTGATTGCGGGCACCTCTTCCTCCGCTAGATACTGATGGTTATCTTGGTGGTATGGGTTTGGCTTCGTCGTCATTATGTTAGCGGCTTGAGCTACTGTGATGGGGAAATCGCTATTTGCATTGACGATTTCAGCAAGTTTCTCCGGTGTTTGCTGCGCTTTATCAAACTCGCTGAACATCGTGGCGTAACTCATCTTCTGGTTGTATAGACCATCCAGGATGTCAAACTTGCCAAAGTTGAAATTAGGGGCGTAATCGCGTTTTTGAAATGCTTGGCCAGAGCGTTTTTCCGGTTTTGGCAAGCCTTGCGAAGAGTAGCTAAAGCCGAATGAGCCTGTTTCGTGGTCTGCGGTAACGATGATCAGCGTATCATCTCGATCTTTGGCCCACTGGTAAACAGACTGTACCGCTTCGTCGAATTTGATCATTTCATGCAGCATTGTACCGGCATCGTTACTATGCCCCGCCCAGTCGATTTGACCGCCTTCAACCATCAGGAAGAAACCGTCTTTATCTTTGGAAAGCAGGTCGAGTGCTTTTTCGGTCATCTCTTTTAGCGCAGGCTGAGTACGGTTTGGATCATTTCTCGATTTGCTATAGGCAATCCCGTCATTCATACCTGAATAGGAAAACAGACCAAGCAATTTTTCGCCTTGCGCTTTATCTAGCATCTCTTTGTTAAACGCCAGGCTATAACCTTGGCTTGTCGCTTCAGTCAGTAGGTTGCGGTCATCTTTACGCTTAGATTTCAGGTATACATCCCCTTGAGTAAGTTTCTCAAGCTCCTTATAGATTGCTCCTTTATCGTTAGTTGATTTTGGAATCCAGTGACGAAGCCCACCCGATAGCATGACATCAACGCCCGTTTCCAGCATGTCAGATGCAATCTCGTTTTCTAATGAGCGATGCGGTTGGTGAGCGGCAAATGCTGCTGGCGTGGCATGGGTAAGGCGAGTATCAGAAACCAAACCGGTTGCTTTGCCAAGGCGTTTTGCTTTTTCAAGTACCGTTTCAACATGGTCGCCGTTTGGGTTGATGCCAATCACCTCCGAAGCTGTGTAGATCCCTGTAGCCAGCATAGTGGCTGAACATGCAGAATCGACAACAATCGCATCTTCGGGATGGGTTAAAGATGAGCCAATTACCCCTTCTTCAGCGAGTTTATATAATGCAGTGGTTTTACCTTTGTAGATAGAGTGAGGCGCATTATTTGCGTATGTCTCTAACAATCCAACTTGCTGTGGGCCCATACCGTCTCCAATCATTAGGATAACGTTTTTGATTTCTGCCGATACGACAGAGAAGGAAACCGTAGAAGTTACCGCTGCTAAAACGAGAGGTTTGAAGATGTGCTTCATTATATATTCCTGAGTTATAAAGGCGGAGTAAGTTAAGCATTGAGATGTGGTATTTTTGTTACAGTCACAAAAAATTCATATTTTATTGAGTTTATTTATCCTTTGAGATGATTAAATATGAACATGTCTCGCGCTATATGACTGAAATATCACAGAAACGAGCATCTAGAGGTTGCTAGGGTATAATTACTCAGGATAAGGGAGGTGGCTGGGCGGAATCTTTAAAATATTTATCGTTATAATAAATATTTTTTGTTGTACTCATTCCGATCTCTAACTTAATCTCAACTATAGTATTACAGGTAAAAGTAATAGCAATTAGGTGCTCATTGTCCACATCAATCAGATGCGATAATGGGTCTCCTTGAAAAACAATGTTGTTATCTATTTATTTAGAAGCGACGTGTTTTATATGTGTAACAGTTATTCTTGATTTATTCAGGTACTAAAAATGGCTAAATGGGAACAGTGGTTAGGTAACGGCTCTCAATCAAAAGAGAAATTTAAAACCAAAAATCATGATGATTTTTTCGATGTTTCTACCTCAGGCAAAAACAAGAAGCGTAGGAAGAGTCATAAACAGCGTTCTGATTACAATGAAATGGACGACTACATCATGATGTGACAGCTTTTCTCACTCATCCGTCATTTAAACCGTCAACAAATCAATCCAATGAAGGAGGAGAGTGGTTATAAGACCCCTCTTCCTTATTTAGTTTTGATAGCATGACAGCTTTGAGTGCTTGTTTAAGGCCACATAAGTGGCCTTTGCTATAATATCTGTAAAGAATGCCACACGTAGTATTCTTGCTTAATGACCAGATTGTCATCCCGGTTGGTATTATGCAGTTCTGAGGCTATTTAATTGAATGCATCATGTAATCGAGAACCGGGTCATCTTTGCGCTTTATATCTAATGCTTTAGGCAAAAAATCTGGTTTGTGTAAAATCTCGCGGGCAATAAGTTCATCCAGCAGTGGTTTGAATTCAAAGCTAGTCTTGCCGAGAAAAAGTGCGGTTAAATCTTCATTGTGGTGACAATTCAATGCATCGCGCAATCCCTTCAGGTAGAGATAGTCTTTAGTGAATCCACCCCCACGATAAGCACGAGCCGCGACAGTAAAGGCGTTGTCATCACTGAGTTTGTAGTCGTGCTTTAGTGTATGGAACGTTTCACCAAACGTTTCACCCTTCACCATCATATTGACGGCAATGACCCGTAAGGCCAGCGTTTTTAATCGCGACAGCGAGAAGCTCCCTGACAGGTGCTCGCATAATATAGCCAACCCTTCTTGGGTATGGGTATTTCCCGGAAACCCTAATTTTAATATTTGTAGCGGCTGCTTTTCGGCATTGATACTTGTTACCATGTGCACCCCCATCTCATGATGGATCAAGGCATTAAGGTCTTTTCTACCAAACATAACGTTAGTATTAACCTTGAGCGTCTTGCCACTCACCATGGCCCGGGCGATGAGTTTGTTAGAGCCGATCACTTTGCAGCTAAATCCATACTCATCAGCAGCCTGACGGAATTCAGCCATTACCTCTGACGGCGTGAGGTCATACGGTTCCAGTTCCTCATATTCTGCGGCATGCATGATAAACTTGGCATTGGCAATATCTTGGTCATCCGGCTGGCCATAATAACGCAGCGAATTATACAAAAACTCTTCATGGCCAATACTGGTTAATAAATCAATACGTACCGCCAATTGATCGATGACTTTTCGATACAGTTTTTGGATGTCGGCATCGCGGATGTCGTCAACCGGCAAGCGGTAGAGCTTTTCCCTGAACAGGTAAGGATCGATATCCAACTGTCGGTATGTAAAATGCGGCTGGTATGTGTACGGTTTGGTTAAAAAGCGCCGCTTTTCCTGACGTAAGTTAGTCGGGTTGATGTAATTGAGTGTATTGAGGCCTTTGGCTAAGCTGTACAGCTGCCGATCGACTTTACGCACTTCCGAGGGCAGTTTTGAAGACAGAATATGACCGCGGGTAATTTTTTTTGCACCAGATGTATTACGTAAGGTGAACGCAGCGTGTTCGCTGATCACCGTTTTCAGGCCTTCCTTCAGCTTTTCGATCACCAAGGGATAGCTTTCACCTCTGGCTTCATCCATATAGATCTTTTTGATTTCCAAAGGCAGAATCAAAGTCTTGGTGAAATGCTGTTTGATAAATGTGGCCTGATAGCCCATCCCCTGAAATACGTCATTTTCACTGGCGATCACTTCCAGGTTAGGCAACGCTATACCGCCAAGGCGGGAAATGAAGTCGTTAATCGCCTTATGCCAGCGACGGGTATTGACCTGTTTGGTACCAACATTGAAGGTCGGGGCCAGTTTTTCAATACGCTGATAGTTGTAAGAGTGGAGATCGTACAACAGACAAATCCCAAACTCTTTTTCCAGTGTCTCGACCATGCACTTGATAATGCGGTAGTAGCGGGCGTGTTTACGCTCACTATGAACCCGTTCGAGGGTGCTGAGCGGTGAAGTCCAAACCTCTTTGCCCCATGCCTGTTCATAGACGCAATTATTCGGGGCACGATTTAAATCGTACTCATAGCGAGAGTCTTCGCCCTGAAAAACGATCGGCAATGAAGAGATAAAATCGCCCGTGTGGGGATCTTCCTCAAAGTAGCGTTCGCTTTCTGTTAATGCACACTTTGCCGCAAGGTCATCGCGCAAGCGATGACCGTGGTGAATAGCAGTCGCAACATACGGCTGATATTCAGTAATGCGAATAGTAAGGCTGCCATCGTCAAGCTGGGCTTCAAACGGAACCAGGTTCTGGATTTTATCCAGAACCTCCTGCTCAGTAAGCGTCAGCATCTTCGATCACTTTACGGAATTCGTTTTTACGACTGATCACCAACTCTTTGGCGTTGACGACACTTTCTGTAAAATCGATTACTTGGCGCTGCAACTTGGTACGGTTAAGGCGGTTGATACGGGTAATGCCACCTGGGCTTAAGACGTTTACTTCTATCAATTTACCATTGATCACATCCAGGCCGACAAAGTACAGGCCGTCACGCACCAGTTTAGGTCCGATATGCTTACAAAGGCGTTTTTCCTGCTTGGATAAGATGTGTTTAACTTCCTTGCCACCGGCGTGGATGTTAGATCGCACATCACCTTCGGCCGGTACACGACGCATGGCACCAATTGGCTCACCGTTGAGCATCATAATGCGCACATCGCCTTGTTCTGCGCCTTCAACATAGTCCTGAAGAATCACATAGTTCTTTTCGTCGCCGATATAAAAATCAAGGAGCGATTTCACGCTGGACTGGGCGCTTTTTTCTACCAGGATAACACCACTACCACCGTAGCCGTTGAGCGGCTTCATGATCATACGCTCATTCGTATTCTCGGCTAGTACCCGCTCTAGGTAATCACGGTTTTTGGACACGTAGGTGGCCGGAATAAATTCGTTGTGTGGATCGTGCAGCGACGCGGTATAGAGCTTATTGTTGGCAACGCGTAAGCCATCGATATCATTCATGATAAAGACGTCACCACGAACCGAATCAAGGAAGTTCAGCGCCATAGTATCTAACGGTGGATTTGCACGCATAAAAATGACATCAAATCCGGCCAGTGGCAGCTGCGCTTTTCTGAACTCAACATGGCGGTAGAAACTTGGAATGTTATTTGAGATTGGATCTGACGATTTTTTTATGACCTTACAAAAAGCGATTGCCGAGCTGTCACGCATCGTCAGATTGTTAGGCGTTGTAATTGCTACAGTATGTCCACGGCTGACCGCTTCATGGATCATGCGCAGAGTAGAGTCAGATTCTGGCTCTACTCTGTCCCATGGGTACATTACAAAGCAAAATTTCATAGAGGTATTCCAAGCATTAGTTGAGGTGTGGCCCGATGATTAACTCGGTCCTTAAATAAATCAGACATAGTGTGATCATGTCTGTTTATGTGATGTCTTACATTCAGAATGGTTTGTCAGGGTATTTATACCTCGTCAAACTCTATGTCTGATTCGCCGTAGCTTTCGTTGCTATTGCGCTGGGTGTTACATAAAGTATAGGTTATTGACTTATTTTGTGTTTTGTTCAGGTATTTAAGCCAGCATCTTGCATAATGGGAAGTCACTTCCTGTTGACCTGTGATCTCTTTGACGAAATTCACTTCTGATTCTTCAAGCGGTGTGATCTGCCTTTCGTACAGGGCTTTCATGGTCCGGCCAAAATTTTCCAGTATGTCGGCTTCATTGATAGTGAAATCTCCACTTCGGTTGAATCCCCGAGGGAAATTTTTATCGTCGTAAAATTTACCTTCGCTTCTCATTTGTGCCATTCCTATAAATATTTTGCAGATATTTAATCCAAACTGTATTTTGTGTAAAACAAAAACTTTTCGCGTTAACGATAAAAAAAATTTATCAGCCGATTGAAGTGCCGCGCTGTATGATGTCGTTAGCTTTTATCTTCTTAATTTCGAGAGAAAATTTTGGATACTGAACTACTCAAGACCTTTCTGGAAGTGACAAAAACCCGTCATTTTGGCCGTGCAGCAGAGAATTTATACCTGACTCAGTCAGCCGTGAGTTTTCGTATCCGGCAGCTCGAATCACAACTCGGAAACCCCCTGCTCACGCGCCAACGCGGTAATGTTCAGCTAACCGGAGCGGGTGAACGCCTGCTGCCTTATGCGGAAGCCATTTTACAAACTTGGGGCAGGGCTAAGCATGATGTCGCGCTGACGGAAAACTACAACATCCAAATTGCCATCGGAGCATCTTCATTGTTTTGGGAGTTTGACGGAATCTCCGATTGGATAAACCGCATTTACGGTGCGGTACCGGGGCTGGCTTTGCGTTTGGAGTCGGTACCACGGCATGACTTATCAAAGTCGCTGCTGGAAAAAAATATCGATCTTTTTATTACCAGTGAGCCACCAAAAGTTGAGAACTTCAATGTATTGAAAGTTCGTGATTTCCAACTGCAGTTGATCACTCATCGTCCGAATTGCAATATGGATGATCTGCGTGACATGCCTCTTGTGTACCTGGATTGGGGGACCCGTTTCGCGATTGAACACGGTCGAGTGGCCGAATTGCAACGCACTCCGATTTTGCACACCCACTCTTCCCGCATGGCACTGGAGTATATTATTGCCAATGGCGGTGTAGGTTACCTGCCGGCTCCCGTGGTCAGCCAGAGAGTGGAAGATGGCGAGCTGTATCTGGTGCAAGGCGCTCCTCTCATGGAGCAGGCTTTATATCTGGTTTGGCGTGAAGATAATGAAAAGCAAGAGTTGATTAAAGATATACTGGAAGTGCCACTGAAAATGGTTGCGGCAAGTGTGTAAGAGGCATTTACTAACGGCTGAAGCGTTGATATTGCGGCTGATAATACCGGTAATATTGCCATCCGACCCAGAGTACTAAGCCGGTTGCTACGGTGATCTCAAAGATCCCCAGCTTTTCCAGCCAAGCCCATTGCGGGTAGTCGATGACCAGCCAAGTGGTCAGGTGGTCAATTGAGACGGCGCTGATCACTGAAGGAAATGTAACGGCCGCGAGTGATGGCTGAAATTTTTGTTTGAGCAGATCCAAATAGCACAGATAGACCAGAATCGTCATGGTAATACCCACACCCGCCAAGGCGCCGGTCAAAATAGGATCGGGTTGTTCAATATTCAGCAGATAAGCGGTTAATGACAGATTGACCGGGGCAGCCATGATAGCCAGGGTTGGTCTGGCCGGGCGGGGTAAGCGACCGGCAAAACAGAGCCGGTACAACACAACAGGCAGCATAATAAAGTAGATAGTAATGCAGATTTCTGTCATCGCCAGAGCAAAATCGGTGTGCCCTAACTGGGGCCCTGCAAAGGAACCACTGATCGCGCCGACCGGATACAGAAACCAACTCGGATACAAGTGGATTAGCCGAAATTTTTGCAATTGAAAGCCGAAGAACAGTACCAGCATAGCAAAATGTAAAAATAGTGCCGGGTACCAAAGTAGACGTGCGCTTTCAACATGGATGGAAGAAAGGTAATCAGACAGAACCAGCAGAGTCATGGTCATCGGAGCCATCAGACTACCATACAGCGGATGCCGTAAATCCTGAATAAACAGCTGAGGGTTAAAGGTATATTTCAGAACAACAGGAATGAGTAAACAGAGACCAATTAAGGCACAAGCACCGCGAATGGCACTCGCGCTATCCGGTAAGAAAAGTGACCATGCCAATCCCATTCCGGTGACTGCGAGCGCCAATGCCGCTTGTGCTGTGGGAATCGTTCGAAAAGCATTACCTATTGCTGCCATTAACCTTGTGCCTCCTCGTTACCGGTCGAAATTCAACCAGAAGCTTACACTATAAAGGCAATGCAATGCTCTTGGAGAGTTCAAAAAATAATAAGATTGGGCGTTGTAAGGATGGAAAAACATTAATAGGCGTAAGTTAATGAATCTGATAGGCATGTTGATTGAATTTGAATTGCGCTGGTATTTATGTGAACTGGCAACAAGAAAATAATTTGCGAAAATCGAAAAGTAAGACCATATTTAATATGAAGCCTGTGTTGAGTAATTATTAATGCTTTAGATTCTCGGAGGAACAGAGCCGTATTCGTTATGCTCTAGAATGCAGGTTTCGGGTTGCCGCTGATATCGAGTCAACGAGCGACTTGTGACAAGTAAATGTAAAAGCGTCTAAGTGAATACTTAAATGTTAACAATTTGGTTAGTGTCACCATAAATATTGTTTTAAATATTTTTTCTTCGCCAGAACAGAAGAGTTCGATGAATCCTATTGAATGGTATCGAACACGGCAAACTCAACGTAATGAGTGGCGAAGTTCCAATAGACCGTAATAACCTTGTGTGTGCTGAGTAAGTAGACAAAGGTAGGTAAAGATACAAAATCAAGCCGCACTGCAATGGTGCGGCTTTCTTTGTTATAAGTGTTTTATTTAATCTGCAATGATATAGCTTTTTTATTATTCACAATCATGGGTAAAAATGCAGCCTAGTGCTTTTTGTCATACCGGCATTCGCATGGGACATGCTATGTGGAACAAGAATTTTCATGGATTTCATTTCCGTCCTCGGAGATAGTGCAATATTCTTATTTTATATATTGAAAATATTATCTTGTTGTTTTTTAATGTATAAGTTGGTTTATCCACAAAAACAGTGGGTAACTCACTGCAAGCAGATTCACCGTATTGGGCGAAATTTAATCTATCCGGTGTCTCCGTCTGAACTATTCATCTGAAGGCATTGCTGAATAAATCAGAATGGTTAAGCATCTTGAGGTTACTTCGGTATATCTCTTTGTCTCTAATGGTGTTGGTATTTATGATTTCATTTTAGTGGGTCATTTTAAGGTAAAAGAATAAAGAGTGCGTGATTTCAAGGAACAGGTGGTTTGAGGGGAGAAAGCTATAATGTTTAAGTGGCATAGGAAATAGTCATACTTTAAGTATGGTTACCGAGCCTGACGGCTTATGTACGGATATAACGAAAGAAAGTATGTTAAAAATAAACCAGCGGTATTTATGAGTTGAACTGCGGTGTTCATTGTCGAGAAAATGACCATTTCCGTCAATATTTCGACAGTATTTGCGCCAATTCATCATTCGTTGCTCTTATTATTTCCCCGACATTGTTATTGATATTAATTCGAGTGCAGTTCAGTAGTGTGAATAACGATCTTTTTGTTCAGAAGAGCCATTTTTATTAATACCACTCAAACCTGCAACAGGATTTCATCATAATGAGAGCTTACGCACTGATATATTTATGATTTTAGTTAATCATAAATAAATGCTATTTCTGCAATTTTTCAATGAGTGGGCATGACCATCCAACAAGTAATTAATTTTAATGATGCACTACTGTCCAAACTTGAGGCTCATTTTGGTATCACTCGGCACATTAAAGATGGCGGTTATATTTTACCTGATGGCCGTTTATTGAATTTGCAACGATCTGACATGGAGAACCGCCAGTTTCACCGGGCAGTAGCGGCATTAATGCCTCAAGAGATGGTTGGGATTATTGATGAAATCACCATTGTTAATCTCATGGCATCGACCGGGGCAATCCGTTATGAATCGCGAGGGCGGGTGCATGTTGCGGTAAAACCGACTCAGTTACAGCGGCGTAAGTTGTTCGATATAATGAAATACAGTGTACATAGTTACCGTGTGTTAGTGTCTGATCTAAATGGTGCCACGATCGGCGATCAAACTTTTCAGTCGCCTCATGCTCACGAACTGCTGAATTTTTTTAATCGTTGTTTCAGTGGTGAGCAGAAACAATATCGTGATGATGAGTTTTGCCTTCGCGAAGAGCTGGATGATTACACCTTTACGTTCCGTCCGGAACAGCGCCAGATTGGCCGTTATCAATCAAGCACAAAGACATTCATTATTTTGCCCGAATTCGAAGGATCGCTTGCCATGTTCAAACAGCAAGTTGAAAAGCGACAAAGACAAGAAAGTTTTGTTGAATAAGGGATTAAGAGGCCGTTTACTTTCTTGTCTGTTTTTGCTTAATACGTTCGACATGGATGATCAATGTATCAACTGTTTCCTTCAATAAATCAAGCTCGTCAATAGTCAGATCATTCAATTGTTCGAGGTTGTATTCGATGGTATCAATTATCCTTTTATGAGGTCGCTGCATCGGCCTCATGAAATAGGTGGTAACCGTTGCAACGATAGCCCCAAAGAACAACGTTGAACCAATAACAATCCATAATCCACCGATGAACTGAGCCATACTCGATATCGGTGTATCCGCTATTCCTGCAGTGGTAAATGCAGCGACGCACCAATACAGCGCATCTCCATAGGTACGGATAGAGGAGCCTTCACTGTTCAATTCTGAAAAGTACACCGCACCAGAAAAAATGAGCCATAGCACAATCAATAGCACTAACATTTCCGAGAAAGGGGTGTGAACCGAGATATCTGTCATAAACCGTTTTAATCGCGTCGGTGGCTTTGATCTTTTCATCGTTCATCACCTTAAATAGGAAGAGGGATCGTAAGTGCTATCTCTTGAAAGGCTAACCAAGCAGTCTCTGGCGGGGCACTGCGTTCGTCATGATTTATCCCCTAGCTAGATTATTATGGCCCCAATCAGAAAGATCTGCTTTCAATTTTTCAATAACTTAAAGAGTCGGAATACCTCCTCTGTTCACAAACTAAATTCATCAGCAGTAATCAGCAAGTAACCAGCAGTTTTTGGCTAGTTATCTTGCTGTCCGCCATCCAAAATAGACACCAACAAGCGGCTTTTTATTGTTTGTCTGAACGAGATGACGGCGATAGATAAACAATAAAGGTTAAGAGTAATATCAATAAAAATCAGATGGATAAGTTCGACGGATGTTTTTTCTTCGGTCGAAGTCTATCCGTTTTTATCAGTATATTGTGATCTTGTATAAGGGATAAAAATGCTTACTGGATATTGGTCTGTCGATGTGTTTATTATTGCCAATCTGTTGCTATGGGGGATTGTGGCCATCATTTTTGGCTATCAACATACAACGGGCGGTGGAATGCTCAATGACCAATCAAATAATAACGATCGAAGAGGTGAGTCATGAATACCAAAACATTAGGTTATAGCACCATGATTGTATCGGCAGCCCTCATGGGTTGTGTCGGATTGTTTGCCCGTAATATCAACACCAGCGGCGATGTTATCGCCTTTACCCGAATGACTGTCGGTGCGATTTGTGTCTTTGCCCTGATGTTCCATCAGCAAAAAACCATGCAGATCAAGTCAACTAAACTAACGCCGTCAGTTATTGCCAGCGGCGCTTGTTTAGGGCTTTGCTTGGCGGCATATGTTTCATCGACGCAGTATACAACACTGGCCAATGCGGTATTCCTCATTTATACCGGCCCGGTATTCTCAACCATACTGGCGGCTATTTTCCTGAAGGAAAAAATATCGAAACTCACTGCTGGCTTATTAACCGCAGTTTTTATCGGCTGTTTATTCATTATCGGTATCATTAACTATGATTCGACAAATGGTCTGACCGTGTCACTCTCCTTTTCAAAAGAGAATTTTATCGGTGATATGTTAGGTTTGGCATCCGGAGTTGGCTACGGCCTGTATTTGTTCTTCAGCCGCTACCGTACTGATGTCGGCTCTGATTCTCGTTCGTTCTATAACTTCTTATTTGGCGCGATTGCCATTGCACTTTGTTTTACCGTTAACCCGCCGTCACTTGCAAAGATGGATACCAGCTCTTGGGTGTGGTTGATCTCGATGGGTATTTTCATTGGCTTTGGCGCGCTGTCACTTCTTACTATTGCCGCTAAGCACCTTAAAGCCGCTGAACTTGCTTGTGTCTCTTATTTTGAAACCGTTGTGGGGGCGGGTATCGGTATCAGCATGTTTGGCGAATCGCTTACGGCGTTGCAAACGCTGGGAGGAGTGCTTGTCATCGGCGGTGGTATGGGTGAAATTGTGCTATCGATGGCGAAAAAGCACAGCACTGCAAAACAAGCTAAAGCCACCAGCCAACAATAACCACGGAGGTTACGATGGCCATCTTATTAAACTGGGCGCTGCTAATTGCCACTGTGATCATCATGATCGGCTTAGCACTGTACAGTAACAAGATTGTGCATTCGAGTAAGGGTGAAGGTGGTTTTCTATTGGCAGCCAACAGTTTGGGGCCCTTCATTGGAGGGGCCACCATCGTGGCGACAGGCTTTTCCGGCTGGGGATTTATGGGCTCGCCAGGTGTGGCCTATAAATACGGAGCGATCGAGCTGCTTGGAAATTTCTTTTTTGCCCCTGCAATGGTTTTTGCTGTTCTGTTCTGTGCCCGTTTCCTGCATCAAAAAGCGCAGGAGATAGGTAGCTTAACGCTACCGGAATACGTTGCTTACAGCCATGATGGGCCAGACTCGGTTAAGCGGATCACCCAGGCCTTCGTGGCGGTAATTACCATCATACTGTTGTTGGTCTTTCTGGTCGGTCAAATCAAAGCATTAGGGCTTTTGGCGGGTCCCTGGCTTGGTATCGATCACAATACGGCATCACTGTTAATGATTGCAATCATTGTGGTTTATACCTCAATTGGCGGGTTAGCGGCGGTCGCATTTACCGATGCTTTTATGGTTGTCGGGATGTGCATTTCGGCACTGGTCATTGTCTGGGCAATTTTTTCTGATATGCCTGTTTACGAGCTATTAGATAACCTGAATGCGATTGATCCCGATTTGCTGGCTCCAAGCGATTCCGGGCCTTATGGATCGTCGGTCTGGCACGTGTTGATGGTATTGCCCTACGCGTTTATTTACAGTGCGACTTTACCATATATGTCTGTTCGTTTTATGGCCTTATCATCCAAAACCAAATTACACCATATTGCGGCTTACATGACCCCGATGGCTTGCTTACTGAGTTTGGTACCCATAGCAGGGCTTTATACCCGGGTTAAAGTGCCGGGGCTGGAAAATCCAGACCAGGCAATGCCGACATTTTTAACCACGTTTCTGTCGCCAACTGTCTCAGCAGTGGTGACGTTATTTATCCTCTTTGCGATGAAATCAACCACCAACTCGGTATTGCATTCTATCGCCGGCTCGGTTTCTCATGATCTGCGTCAGGCTATCTGGCCCAATTGTAAGCTCTCCGGTAAATCTCTGTTGTATCTGAACCGTTTAGCTGTTTGGGTCTTGGGCGGGGTGGGGTTCGTTATTATGTTATATGCGCCACCGTTTATGCTATCTATGCTGGCTATTTTAGGTTCAGGCACCCTGATGGCGGCGTTGGTTGCTCCGACACTATTGGCTCACTTTATTCCTTCTAATATCTATGCCGCATTATTC
Source organism: Photobacterium sp. (assembly GCF_057456235.1). NCBI lineage: Bacteria > Pseudomonadati > Pseudomonadota > Gammaproteobacteria > Vibrionales > Vibrionaceae > Photobacterium > Photobacterium sp. Next base: position 69,910 of record NZ_JBVCPH010000002.1, read on the forward strand.
TCTATAGTGATTGGTTTCGTGACGGGATGTACGCTTTTCCTTCGTTTTGATCTTGGCTGGGTTGAAGCGCCAATGTACGCATCAATATTGGCGTGTTTTTCATACTGGCTGATTGCCAAAGCATTTCAACTTCATGCTATAGGGCACAATGTTATCTCACGCTAATTTAAATAAAAATGAATGAGTGAAAAATAAAGGCTGGTCATTTTAAATGCCAGCCTTTATTAATAGGAGCGTGATGTGCTCAATAGTTCATCATGAAATATATGGGTAATCGTTATTCGTATTGGTCAGTTGGTTTTGTAATTGTCCTTCAACAGAGCGATGCTGGCCAATATTATGCCGCATATCGATATGACTGGAACGATACTCCTTGGGGGTTAACTTGAGTAGACATTTGAATTTAGAATTAAAGTTAGATAAAGAAGAAAAGCCCACTTCTGCACCAATATGAGCAATACTCCAGTCAGTGACGACCAAATAGCGTGCTGCCTGCCGCACCCGTTGTTCAATAATATATTGGCGGAAAGTGATCCCCATATTGGCATGGAAAAAACGGGAGAAGGTACTTTCGGCCATATGTAATTGTTCGGCAACGATTGAAACAGATAAAGGCTCAGCTAAATTATTAGCAATATACTTCAATGCAATCTGAACCCGATCTTCGATTCTCTGACTATTCTTTATCTCAAAACTGTCGGCGAGAAAACTCATTGTGGGTTGTACATGAGACAACTTATGAAGCAAGCTCAGCAGGTTCAGTACCTGTGAAAATTCAAACGTATTCTCCAGCATTTTCAAAAAGGTATAGATGTTTGAACTTGCAGGTATATCAAACAACATACCGCTACGTGATTGATCTAACATTTTTTTAATGTTGCTAAATTGCACACTGTCGACAAATGTCTGTCCTAGCGCATTCAACCGAAAGTGGAGCTCATCACAGCCATGCTCAGCCCCCTCTTCGAGCGAGCCTAAGACTATACGGAAAGGATTAAACGGCGCGAGTAACACGAGTTGCCCGGGCTTAAGACTATAGTGTGATGTACCTAAGTGCAGCGTACATTCACAATGGCGTGGCCAGACCAGAATGTAATCTGCTGCAAAAATCATATGCTCTGTTTCTTCTACCTCTTGAATATCAAACATAAGAAATTCAGGTGTATTGGCCTTAACGCGCTGATACATATTCTCTCCCTCGATCTACCTCCTTACATCGTCGCTGTAGACCAGGATAAAAACCACATTGAAAATTTAGAAACGTGATATCAAACCACATAAACGCCATCGATAGTATGCTTGTGTGACATATGTGAGTTGTACTTTTTGTCTCGATAGCAGGGCAGAGATCACATTTTATAAGCATCAATAATTATCTATTTATTATGACGATAAACGAAAGCATAAATCAGCCATTTGTCAGCATTAAATGACTATATTTCATCACACTAAGGCGGCATATTATAACCATTGAAGAGCAAAAATATTCCAGGCTCATCAAGCATAAAGATTAAATCCATATTGTATTTATATGTAGGTATCAAACATCTAATTATTAATTAAAAATTAGAAAGAATTAAAAACAGCCATCAGACTGCTTATATTTTATTGGGAGATGGTTATTAATGTACCTATTTAATTATTCATGTTAATTCTCTTGGAGATTATAAAATGAGTGTTTCCAACGATCTATATCCAAATGCTTCAGCGCCTCTTGAAAGAAAAGATAGTGGTGTTCCCTATGTTCGTCCTGGCCTCCATGTTGAATCTTATAATGACTTCGATCCTCTACGTCATGTCATTGTTGGTATTGCCGATAACCAGCATATTCCAGAGGCATGCCCGGCAAGTAATGAAAAAATCCCTGCGGACTCTCCGATGCGTGGAGGGAAAGCTGGGCGCCGGACTCAAGAGTCGATTGATCGTGCTAATGAATGTTTAAACGGCTTTGCCAAGCAACTGGAAGATCGTGGAATTATTGTCGACCGTCCGGGAGCAGTTGATTGGCATCAGCGCATTACGACGCCAGATTTCACCATCAGCTCTGGCTTTGGCGTTATGCCGCCACGAGACTGCTTGTTAACCATGGGTAAAAGCATACTGATGGCGCCGATGAGTTTCCGTAGCCGTTATTTTGAATATCTCGCTTATGTTGATTTACTGCGCGAATATTTCGAATCTGATCCTGAATGCTTAATTGAACAAGCGCCACGTCCTCGTCTTTCTGATGATAGCTTCCGGATGGATTATGTTGCCGCTTATGAACATCTTTCCGATGCAGAAACCATGGCACGTTCGCTGCGTAAAGAATACAGTACCAAAGAGACTGATATTCTTTTTGATGCCGCTGATATCATGCGCTTAGGTAAAGATATCTTTGTTCAGCATGGACTGACAACGAACTTAGCCGGTATTCGCTGGATCAAACGTCGTTATGAACCTCAGGGTTATCGTGTTCACACTTTGAGCTTTGAAGATAACCACCCAATCCATATTGACGCAACATTCTGCCCGCTTCGTCCGGGACTTATGTTGCTTAACCCCAATCGCCCATTATTCAAAGGCCAGCGTGAGATCTTTGAAAAGAATGACTGGGAAATTGTTGAAGCGGTTAACCCTGCGTGGGATAACCCACCGCCGCTATGTTACTCAAGCACATGGCTGTCAATGAATACTCTGATCCTTGACCATAAAACCGTGTGTGTCGAAGCATCGGAAAAAGCCCAGCAAGAGCAGTTTGATAAGCTTGGTTTTGAGGTTGTTCCGGTTGATTTGCGTGACGCTTATGCCTTTGGCGGCGGCTTACATTGTGCAACGGCTGATGTATGGCGTGAGGGTACGTGTGAAGATTACTTCCCGAATCAATTTGCAGGCGCGCACGATATCAGCCACTGGGAATACTAACGAATTATAAAGCGTCTCCTTTAGGGTATTCTATTGGATGGGAATAATCCTAAATATCGACAGAATCCGGGATCACTATTGATCCCGGATTTTTATTTATTTTGTGTCTGCCAGGTGGTGGAGTGACGCTGTCACTTTTTGAGGCTCTGATGCCTGAAACCTGCCAGTTAGAACAGCATACAGATCACAGCCAGATCGGCACGTAAAACGGAACGATGATCAAGGTGTAAGGTCGAATTGTAATTCTGTGTGCATCGCAGCATGTAAGGCGATACGGTGCACCCATTAAACCAGTGCAGAAATAGAGAATTACCTCCCTACTCTTGGATAGGCAACAAACCTATGCCGACTTTTACTATTAAAGCGTAAAGTAATTGTACTTAAGTTCACCGAGATTAGCGGATGATACTTGCGAGGTTAATTGCTTGAAATCGGCAATGATCAGCTTCAGAGCGGCTAAAACCCTATAAAGGTGTAACGCTTGTTCCGCGGTCAAAGAAACCAGTAATACGGAATCTGTATTAATATTCTGCATGCTTTTGTGCAAGTGTAACTGCAACTGCTCTAATTTCTTCTCCAGCGGTTGAAGATGGTCAATATCACCGCTACGTTCCAGTATCTCTGACAAGCCCATAATCGTGTCAGCAAGTAGTTTGGTCATTTGGGGACCTGCGCCCTGTGATAACCACTTCGTATAGCCATCCTGAAGAGAAATCAGTCGTAAAGTAATGGTATAGAGTTTGGGTATGATCGGAGCAACCTGATCTTTATCAAGCGCTGGATACCTTGACCAATCAATCCGCGTTACCGCTTGATCTGCCAGCATCACTGAGCGGAGCGGGCTCTGACCAAGCAAGAGTTGACCACAAACGCGGGTTAATAAGTTCCCTTTTTTTGCACGCAGGCTCAGCCGGCGTAGTTGCCAGGTGAACAGATGGTGTAACAGCTTTATATGGCGGAGAAATACCCGCTCCGGCAAGCTGGAAAACAATCCGTGGTTGAAGAAATAAATCACCAACATGGCCACGCCGATCAAAAACAAGAGCAGCAGAGTGCCTTGAATATCATATACAGGCTGTAATTTGAGCGCCCCCATTGTTATAACGATCAAGAGCTGTGACCCAAGCATCCGGGACAACACCTGCTGAGGCTGATAAAACCAATACCAAATTGCAAAACAATTCAGAAAATAAAAAGCGCCCAGCTGCCACACCTCGGTAAAGTAGGGCATCACGAAGACAAACTGCAGCAAAATAACGCAGGACCAGCCGATGATGCTAAATGTGATAGCTTTAATATCACAAAAGGGCATTGATACCACCACACTCGCTAAGATAACGCCCAGCATGACAATCATCGAACCACCCGTCATCGGGATCAATAACCACAAGCCAATAAAAACCCAGATCATAACCCATGCTTTGAAAGCCTGACACAGACGTTCACAGTCCAGCGAACCACGCCACGAGGACGCCTTCGGCATGACGGCGACATCCAAAGAGTTAAGCGCCAAAGCCGCAGACAAGGTGAGCAACATATCGCGGCTCAATAGCTCTAAATCATTCAGTACCTGCTCCAGTTGCAACACTGCGCCATGCTGTTGGGGATCCTCCACCATTTCCTTTTGCAAAGTGATGATCATGGGATCCGGATTATCATTCTGTCCAGTTCCCCGGAGCGCCGCTTCTGCACTCATAAAGCGTTGTTTAATTCTAGCCAGCAGGGCCTGAATATCCTGCTGGCTAGGGGTGACCACCGACGGATCCAGCAACTCACAGGCCTCGGACAGGTGCCCGCAAAGAAGTGCCCACTCACGGGTTTGTGTCAAGAAACCGTTCCAGGTCTTGGCCTCGCTCGCGATGTGGTAACTGTCGACCATCGCTGCCGGAAGCAGATCCTCAAGCCGGGTCAAAAACTTCAACCCGTCACCAAATCCAAGCCCCTGTAAAAGCATATCTTTTCCAGCTAAAGCTTCAGCCGTTTTAGCTATCTTATTCTGCTGATCAGTAAAGAAATTCAACAATGTTGCATGTAATCCCTGTCGGCTGGATGTCGGCCAAACCAGACTGAAGACCAAGGTAAAACAGATGATCCCCAGAACCGTCTCCTGCAAACGCAGCACTGCTACCGTAAATGTCAGCTCCCCCGACAGTTTTCCCATGACCACTATCAGGGTGCACACAGTCAGAGCCATCGACCAGATATACCCCGTACGGGGGTTAGCCTGCAGATAGACACACAATGCGGCGAAGAAGGTAAAGCTAAGCAGAAACGGTAGTTGCTGCTGGGCAAAGAAACCGACAAACAGAAAAGCAGATATAACCCCGATCAGCGTCCCAACCAATCGATGGCGCCCTTTGCGCAGCGAGTGGCCGGTTGTTTCCGTCACCGACATCACAATAACCGCGATTCCGGCCCAGTATGGCTTATCCCAACCCAGCCACAAGGCACTCACCATCGCCAAGGTTAATGCCAGGGCAACTTTCAGCGGTAGTTTACTGCGGTTGCTAATCATTGTTCCTCCTTGTTTACGGTTGCTCGGTACGAGGATGCTTGATGATCATCACCGAAGCTGAAGTGCCGACCCTAAGCTGCACATTCTCTGGTATCGCATCAAGCTTGATCCGTACCGGGATCCGTTGTGCCAGGCGGATCCATTGAAAGGTCGGACTGACATTTGGCAACAGATCGACGCCGGTACTACCGTCTTTATGTGCAATGCCATACCCAATGCTCTCCACCCGGCCCTTTAGCGGTTGGTCCGGATATGCCATCAAGGTCACCACCGCCAGCTCGCCCGGGCTGACATCATGGATATCGGTCTCTTTAAAAAAGCCTTCGATCCAAAAGCTATCTCGGTCGACCAACGCCAAAGATGGCTGATTGGCTACAACCTGACTGCCGTTACGCAGTGTTAAGTTTGTCACAAATCCATCCGTCGGTGCCTTCACTTCGGTAAACGCCAGATTAAGAGCAACCTGCTCGACGGTGGCACGGGCAACCATCACTCCCGCTTCTGCGGCTTCCACCGCCTTGTTAACATTGATCAAGGTCGATATCGATACCGCTCCAGAACCGCGTTTATGCAGCGCCTGCTGGCGTCGGGCTTCATCCTGTACTTTGGTCAATCCAACCTGGGCCTGCACCAAACTGGCTTTAGCCTGGTTAAGGGCAACCTGATAGGTCCGCGGATCTATTTCGAACAACGTCTCACCTGCTGAAACCGCCGAATTGTCCTTTACTTGCAGCGAAACAATCGGACCCGTCACCCGAGGCGTGATTTGGATAACCTGCGCCCGGACCTGTCCGTCTCGGGTCCAGGGATTTTCGAGGTAATGCTGGTACTTCCAGCCAATAGCAGACAGGGCGGCCAAAACAAGAACCGCCGTCAGGAAAAAGCGTTTTAACACAGGCATACTCACAACAGACAATTATGAAGGAATGAAAAAGATGCTAATTAGCACGGTATAAATCACGGTCAGCGATAACTCGACCAGAGGCGGAATAACAAAAAAACGGTGCCAGCGTAATTTGTTCATCAGGCGGACAGTGAGTGACGTTAAAACCAAGCCGATCAATGCGGCGACCAGCAGCGGTGGAACATAGAGATCGCTCAGGGCAATCTCTCGCGGGGCAGCAGACAAAAAAGTGTTCATATTCACCAAATCAGTTCAACAGCTCATATTCACCACCGGTGATTAATTATTACCCAGCCAGCATAGTGAATATAAAGTGTGATGATACTCACGGATTTACAGGTAATAAATAGGTAGAAACGATACACTATCAAAACTGACAGTTTCGAATAAAGTACGTTATAGGTCTTACACAACGACCAGAGTAAACAGAGGACAGGATGGATCGACTAACCAGTATTGAGGTTTTTGTACGTGCCGTAGAATGCGGCTCGTTTGTCTCTGTCGCTGAAGAGAAAAATCTCAGCGCCCAGATGGTCGGTAAGCATGTCAGGGGACTTGAAACTTTGTTGGGTACCAAGTTACTGAATAAATCTACCCGGCACCAAAGCCTTACCCCGGCTGGCGAACAATATTATCGCCGGTGCAAGAACATTCTGGCGGAACTGCACGCCGCAGAGGAGGACATCCACCGTACCCTGAATGAACCCTGCGGTAAATTAACCGTCGCATCAGGTGTCAATTTTGGTATCAGCAGACTTGCCCCGATAATGGCAAGATTCCACAATGACTACCCCAAAATGAACATCGATGTGTGCCTGAGCAATCATTCCATTGATTTGCTTAAAGATGGCTATGACATTATTTTTCTTGATCATAACCAGGTGAGTGACTCTCTTATCGCGAAAAAGATAAGAAGCTACTCCATGGTTGTCTGCGCTTCTCCTCGTTATCTTGAACGCTTCGGTATACCGCAACACCCCAAAGAATTGGTCGATCACCAGTGCCTGCAAAGCAGTTCGAGCAAACACACCCAGCAATGGCAATTTATTGATGGCGATACATTTTACTCCCCAGCGATTTCATCACGACTAATGATCAACAGCGGACAAGCCATGCTCAATGCTGCCCTGGAGGACGCCGGTATTACTCTGCAACCCATTTTTCAAGTTGCCGACGCTTTAAAAAACGGCCAGTTAGTCCAAATATTGGCGCAGTATCCGCTGCAGAAGATCGACCTATACATGATCTATCCTCCTCATCTACGCAATACCGCCCGATTAAATGCACTACTAAAATATTTTGAAGAAACATGACGGCCTCGTTGTAAAGTTATACTGAAATTCAACCAACGTAAGCGTGAGGATATAACAATGTATAAAATGATGAGGTATGGAACGGTAAGACCAACCGATTTAGAATCTGACTCTGCTTAAAGTGTGAAAACAAAACCTGATACTTAGGATGGCAAAGCCTAATGAATAATTCACGATTAAAGGTTATGTCCACCGAGAGGAGTGCCGGGTCTATTGGGCTGTCCATTAAATGACCGAACAGTGCCTACTCTTTCCCCTTGGCAATTTCAAAACACTCTTCTCCGTGTTTCTTGATCAGGTTCACGATATCTTGATCGAGTTTTCCACTGCTGGTTAACTCATCAAGAATATCAATCACCTTGTTTAATGGCATTCCATCCCGGTATGGCCTGTCTTGTACCAACGCCTGAAAGACATCTGCAACAGCAATAATTCGTGCTTCAACACTTAAATCTTGTTTATTAGGATGAAATGGATAGCCAATACCGTTAAGTCCCTCATGGTGGAATGCAGCCCAACAGGCAATTTCATCAAGTCCCTTGATATGTCGAAGAATTTCATATGTCTCATAGCTGTGCTGGTTCATAATTGAGCGTTCAATATCACTTAAAGGCCCGGGCTTATCAAGTATATGGTCTGGAATATGGAGCTTTCCAAGATCGTGCAATAAGCCTGCGATTTCAATTTTTTCGCATTGTTCGCTAAATAACCCAATCGTTACTGCAAGATAGCGCGCTAAACTGGCAACCCTTCTTGAGTGCTGGGCGGTAAATGGACTTTTCTGGTCGACGATATAAGCCATAATCAATGAAAGTTGTTTAAGCTGAACAATATTTAATGACTGACTGCTCTCAAATTGCCCCATATCCCATGCATACCGTGTGATATGACGATTTTCTAATGCAATCCAAAAAGCCTCGGACTTGCATATCTGACGAAAAGCGCTAACAATTGACCGATCAAAATATGTTCCTTCATGCTGAGTAATGGATCGAACGATATCCTCCCTGGCAAGTAATATATCTGTCTCGTAATGAGTTGCAGCCAGCACATCAATACGATCGGAGAGAAAAATAAGGTTAGCCATGCGAGAATCGTGCGGACTCACATCGAGCTTCTTCAGTTCTTCCCACGGTGTGTGGTGGTAAAGAATCGGTATGGCAAATGTTGAAAGTGGCTCGAAATCCTTCAGCAAAGCGTAGCCAATTTCACAGTGTTTATGCGCACCGCTCCAGTCAAAATGATTGACAAGTTGAGAGTGCATTTGCTCGGTAGATACGCCGCAGTCATGCAGTAAACCAAGATCAAATGAAAACTGTATAGCTTGTTCACTAAAACCAAGCTGTTTTCCCAGTTGACTCGCAATATAACCAACACGCTTTCCGTGATTTGTATCGTTCATTCCCACAAGAGAGACAGCAGTCTCGATCGCCAGAATCATTTGCCGAAGATTGATTTGTAATTTTGAGAATGTACTCATGCATCACCCCTGATTTAATTGCTTTTTAAAAAACATTAAACGTTCCATGCTGATTATTTTACAAGAGAGGATCGAAGGTCATTTTTTAAAGACGTATAAAATCAGTTACTTATTGGGGGGCGTTTCTGGTTACAACCGACCTTCGGTATGCAAAGCCCACAGCTTAAGATCAGACTAGCAACATATGTATGCAGTTTTATTGAAATGGTTCACGTTATGTGAATGCTGTTGCATTTGTTGTGCTGATTAAACCTCTAGCCTGAAGGTGTTATTGAGCGTCGACACGTAGTAATAGTCGTCTACATAATTCGCGATTAATACCAACTAACGAGAAAGTATGAATACTGAGCTGTCTTAATGTTTTTCATAAAAAGACATCAGTAATGATGTGAAAATCTAACGTTGTGCTAGAGTTTTTAAAAAAGAAACAGAATGATGTTTAAATAATAGGTCATCAATACAAGGGCTTATTGGGCATGAAATGTTTCGGCACTGAGCGCTATTCAACGTAATGGTTAGCAAACGCTCTCAATTTAACCTGTTATCCTCTGATACTGTTGACTTAGCTTGTTGCTATGCCTCAGCTAACGCTCCGGTGGTAGACCCAGGCCAAACAGAACGTTCAAGAGCAAGCCCATCAACTGGCAATACCCTGAGCGTTGCACCACTATTGGTTCCGGCTATTAAACAAGTGATTCGAAAAATAGCATCGTCAGATATTTGATCTGAAAAACAGTCTCAAAAATTACTGTCGATCAACGTGACTTGGGCAGTTATTTTTACCAATTCGCCACAAAGTGGATAACAGACAATGGCTTTGACCCAAACGCCCTTAGAAAAAGGCTTTGAAAAACTATACACACCGTTTCAAAAGTTTATTCACGATCAAACTACGTCGAGTATTATTCTTATTTTGTGCTTTATAGCTGCGCTCGTCATTTCTAATTCGCCACTGCTTCAAAGCTATGAATCATTTACTAAAATATCTGCCGGATTTATTTTTGGTGATCGATCTTTTCATATGGATCTGAAGCATTGGGTAAATGAAGGGCTAATGACCTATTTCTTTTTTTTGATTGGAATGGAAATCAAGCGAGAAATATTAGTGGGTGACATTAGAACTACCCAGCAGTTAACCCCAATTTTGGCAGCGGCGATAGGTGGCATGTTGCTACCAGCCAGTATTTACTATTTGTTTAATCTATCAAATGAATTCTCTCATGGATGGGGAGTTCCTATGGCCACAGATACAGCACTCTCCCTTGGTATTTTAGCTTTAATTGGTAAGCGGATACCTGCAGTGACGGCCATATTTTTTACTTTATTTGCCATTATTGATGATTTGGGGGCCATTTTAGTCATCGCTTTCTTTTATTCTGAATCAATTAACACCGGCAACATAATAATAAGCATAATGCTACTTATGACATTGGTTCTTTGTAATTTATTTGGTATCCGGAAGCCGAGTATCTATTTCTTTGGTGGTGTTGTGATTTGGGCCGTTATGCTTGATTCTGGCATACATGCCACCATATCCGGGATACTTGTTGCTGCAACCATTCCGGCACGGTCTAAACACGAGCCAAGTTGGTTTATACATCGTGTTCATCGACTACTTCGCAGATATGAACACATTGAATATGAAAAAGATAATAATACCCCAGTGTTAGGCGAGCCTGAGCAGCATGATGTAGTAGAAAGAGTAAAAGAGGCCGCGGAAAAAGCGACAACGCCCTTAAAGCGATGGGAGAATGTATTAGAGCAGCCTGTAGCGTTATTCATCCTGCCTTTATTTGCGTTTTTTAATGCGGGCGTACCCGTTAGTTCAGACTTATTAGTCGGTGCCGTTACCGAACCCTTTGCGCTTGGCATATTGTTTGGCCTTGTTATTGGTAAAGGTGTCGGTATCCCATTATTTTGTTGGATAGCGGTTCAGTTGAAGTTAGGGCAGCTGCCAGCAGGAATGAATATGCAACACGTTATCGGTGTTGGTTTATTGGGTGGGGTGGGGTTCACTATGTCAATATTCATCAGCGGGCTAGAATTTGAAAATAACCTGCAAGCATTACTGACATCGAAAATGGCAATAATGCTCGCTTCTTGTATTGCAGGGTTAGGTGGCTACTTATGGCTTCGCTTTCAATCCTCCTCCAAAATTTCAGACGTTGCCAAGTAGATAAAGTGAAGGTGGCGCTCATACTGGGTAAGTGCATCGGCAATGATCTGTTCCTTGCTGTAACCGAGAACATCATATTGCTGGCCGCCTTGCAGCAGGTAGACTTCTGCCCGGTAATACTCTTCGTGCTTTTCATCGGCATAAGTTGGAACCGCAAAACGGCGCAACCGAATGCCATAGGAAAAATTTTCGACATCACTTTTATTAATAGTCAGACGAACCCCGTTTTCTTTTACCGCAACCTGGGTCGTTAATCCTTCTTTGTCCATCTGCTGAGCCAATTCTGTCAGAGCAGGAACCGCTACCCGCTGAATAAAGCTATTTGCCTCATTAATACGCGGATAATTGAGTAACGCAAAAAGCCTGGATTGCCAGTTGACACTTGTCTGAGTATATTGCAGCGACGTATTATGGTTTTGTACGCTGTTTTGTAACATCTGGTCATTTTTGATCGCCACAAACAAGCTATAGCAAAATGCCAGCATAATCAGCATAAAAGGAAATGCGGTAGCAATGGTCAATGTCTGCAAAGCGGAAAGGCCGCCAGCGGCCAGTAAGGTAGCAGCAACGATCCCTTCCAGAGAAGCCCAGAACATACGCTGCCATACCGGGGGATGCTCCGAGCCTCCAGAGGTTAGAGTATCGATGACAAATGACCCGGAATCAGAGGAACTGACAAAGAAAGTGATGATCAGCATCACGGCAAGCGCTGAAAGAACTGAAGAGAACGGCATATGTTCAAAAAATACAAATAAGGCCACCGAAACATCATCGTTCACAGCATCCGCTAGATATTGACCGGCATTAGTACTGATTTCATGAATTGCCGTATTGCCAAAAACGGTCATCCACAGAAAAGTAAAGCCGGCCGGTATAAACAAGACTCCTACAATAAACTGACGAATGGTACGGCCTCGTGAAACCCGAGCGATAAACATGCCAACAAAAGGAGACCAGGACATCCACCACCCCCAGTAGAGCAAAGTCCAACCGCCTATCCAGTCTTCTTTCGGATCATAGGCATACAAATTAAAGGTGTTATTAACAATTTCGCTCAAGTAACTCCCTGTATTTTGCACGAAAGTTTGCAAAATAAAGACAGACGGCCCAACCAATAACACGAAAATAAGCAGTGTAACCGCCAGTGTCATGTTGATATTTGAGAGGCGCTTAATACCGCCTTCCAACCCCAGGAGCAAAGAAATCATGGCAAATAGAGTAATAATCGCAATCAGCCCGATTTGGACGCCAACCGTCTGAGGTAAATCAAACAAATAGTGAAAACCAGCATTAACCTGTACTACCCCAAAGCCCAGAGAGGTGGCGACACCAAACAAAGTGCCAAGTACGGCAAAGGTATCGACCGCATGGCCCAGCACACCGTAAATTTTGTCTCCGATGATGGGATAAAGGGCTGAACGAGGCAGCAGTGGCAACCCATGCCGGTACGAAAAATACGAAAGAGCCAAGGCGACAACGGCATAAATTGCCCAGGCATGGAGTCCCCAGTGAAAGAACGTGATCCGCATGGCTTGCCGGGCAGCCTCAATACTTCCCGGCTCTCCAATCGGCGGCGATAAAAAATGCATGACAGGCTCGGCAACCCCGAAGAACATCAGGCCTATCCCCATTCCGGCAGAAAATAACATGGCAAACCACGAGCGATTAGAGTAATCGGGGGTGGAATGATCCGGTCCGAGCTTAATGTCGCCAAGGCGACTAAACATAATGGACACCGAGAAAATGAGGAATATGGCGGCAGATAAGATATAAAACCAGCTAGCTTTGGTAACGAGCCAGTGTTGGATCCCCTTGAAAAACTGCTCAGTGGCCGCCGGGAAGATCGCAGCGGTTATCACAATGATAAGAGACAGCGCCAGCGAAGGGAAAAAGACAGCTTTGTTTAAATCGGATTTAACATCCATAGCTATGTACCTATTCGTTATCTTATCGAAATAGCTGGTCTTAACTGGATTGTTTGTTATTCAAATATAGAAGCTAACCAAGAAATGAGTAGATGATTCGATTTTTTTGCTGGATTTTTCCAAAATGATTTGAACCCAATTGCCCAGGCCGCCGTTCATGGAGAGAGCGACACGGTATCCAAATCAACCATCTGCTCACACTCACTATTCCCCGCAACAACGTTATCTCATCATGTCATTCAGCGTCATTGCAGCGATAGTAGCAGGGCGATTACCAAAGCCATTGCCAATTGAGATCGTCTGGCAATGGCTTACCAGCTTTACTAACCAATCGGCCAGATATTTACAGTACGAAACGTCTGGTGGCGTATTCGACAGCACAATAACAACATTAAAATCAATGGCTTTAGGCGGTTCGACGGAATATTATCAATATTAACTCTTGATATATTCGTCGTAAGACGTAATAATCATACGCTAATTGTTTAGACCACTAAGGAATATGGGCGCAAAATGATTACGACAGCACCTTGGATTGTCAGCTCGGCAACATTGACCAAGGATGAATACAAATGGGTCTTTAGAGCACCAAACATCGGCGATGGTGACCAGGTGCATAAGCTTATCGCTGCATGTTCGCCGTTGGATGTGAACTCGTCTTATTGCAACTTTTTGCAATCTACTCACTTTAGGCAAACCTGCATCATTGCAGAATGCAATGACGAAATAGCCGGTTTTATATCCAGCTACCTAAAGCCTGAAAACAATCGTGAACTGTTTGTTTGGCAGGTTGCCGTAGCCCCTAAATATAGGGGGAAAGGGCTTGCATTTCATATGCTAAAAGAACTTCTAATGCGCGATAGCCTGGAACAAGTGAAGGCGGTCGAAACAACCATCACAAAAGACAATCAAGGCTCATGGAGCCTGTTTAAGAAACTGGACAAGGCCAATGATAGCCAAGGGTCAGTGACAACTTTTCTGGACGAGCATAAACACTTTAAGGGCAAACACGATACCGAATACCTGTATCGCATCCCTCTTAGTAACACTCATTAATTCACTAAAAACATGGTCCCCCAATGGATATCTTCAAAAAGCAAGAATCAAACGTACAATCTTATGCAAATAACTTCCCCGTTGTTTTTTCATCTGCAAAAGGGTGTTGGCTACATACCGAAGATGATAAACGTTACCTCGACTTTCTGGCTGGCGCAGGTTCGTTGAACTACGGTCATAACAATGCAGTACTGAAACAGGATCTACTTGATTACATCGATAGCGATGGGATCACTCACGGGCTGGATATGCACTCACAGGCCAAAGCGGAGTTTTTAACCGCACTCCGTAATCATATATTCGAACCCCGAAAGCTTGATTACAAAGTGCAGTTCACCGGCCCTACCGGCACCAATGCTGTTGAAGCGGCAATGAAGCTTGCTCGTAAAGTAACCGGCCGTACGAACATCGTTACGTTTACCAACGGCTTTCACGGTTGTACCGCCGGTGCTCTGGCGGCAACGGGAAACCAGCACCACCGCAGCGGAGCGGGTATGCCTCTGACAGGCACATCTCGTCTTCCGTACGAAGGCTACGCTGGGGTTGATGGCCTGACTCTGTTTGAAACCATGTTAAACGATAACTCAAGTGGGTTAGACAAGCCTGCAGCCGTATTAGTTGAAACGGTGCAAGGTGAAGGCGGCCTGAATGTCGCATCCAATAACTGGCTGAAACGACTGAGCGCAATTTGTCAGCAGTACGAAATCCTGCTGATAGTTGACGATATTCAAGCTGGGTGCGGCCGTACCGGCACATTTTTTAGTTTTGAACCGGCGGGGATCAAACCAGACATCGTGACCCTGTCCAAGTCTATTAGTGGTTATGGGCTGCCAATGGCATTGGTGCTATTAAAACCAGAACTCGATATATGGCAGCCAGGCGAACATAACGGAACTTTCCGTGGAAATAACCATGCCTTTGTGACAGCCACAAAAGCAATTACGGCTTACTGGGCAAACCATGACTTTGAAGAGCATATTGCGCAGCGCGCAAATCAGGTCCACAAAGCGATTAAACGTGCCATGCACCGTTACCCTTCATTGTTTGTCCGCGGGAAAGGCCGAGGCATGATGCAAGGTGTCGAGTGCAAGAGCGGCGCAATTTCATCTGCCATCGCCAGAATATGTTTCGAAAAAGGGATGGTTATTGAGACCGCAGGCCCAGATAACGAAGTCGTTAAATTCTTCTGTCCACTGACTATTAGTGAGTCCGAGCTTGAGCAAGGATTGCATATTTTCGACCAGGCAGCAGATATCGTCGCCACTAAACTGATGAAGAAAGCGTCTTAAGGATTTTAAGCATGATTGTAAGAACTCTGGAAGAGTGTCAAAACAGTGAACGCCGTGTCGTGTCGGACAGCTGGGAAAGTATCCGCATGCTGTTAAAAGACGACAAGATGGGGTTTTCATTCCACATCACCACTATTTATGAAGATACGGAAACCCATATCCATTACCAGAACCATTTAGAATCGGTTTACTGTATTTCCGGCGAAGGTGAGATCGAAGTGATCGGCGATAAAACCTACCCGATTAAGCCAGGTACATTGTATATCTTAGATAACAACGATGAGCATTACTTACGTGCCTATAAAAATAAAGAGATGGTAATGGCCTGTGTGTTTAATCCGCCGATTACCGGTGCCGAGATCCATGACGAGAATGGAGTGTATCCGTTAGTGGAATAATCCTCTTATCAAGGGCAGTCAATGCCCTTTTCCCCCACGGATTTAATACAACGAGTAAAGGATTCCCTCATGAGTTATACCGTAGAGAAGATCGGCGGTACATCAATGTCAGCATTCGATGCTGTCTTAGATAATATAATGCTGCGCCCCGCCTCTCCCTATAATCGAGTTTTTGTGGTATCGGCTTACAGCGGTATCACCGATGCGCTGCTAGAGTGCAAGCGCACCGGCAAGCCCGGCATTTACCAGTATATCGCCAAGCGTGATGAAACATGGCGAAAAGCTGTCGCCGATTTAGAAATGCGAATGATACTTGTCAACGGAAATATGTTTGCCGACCCTGTTAATCGCCGGCGTGCCGATACGTTTATCCGTTCACGAATCACAGACGCCATCAGCTGTATCACTAACATTATGGAAACCTGCCAGTATGGCCAGTTCTCTTTGCGCCATTACTTGCCGCAAATCAGAGAATTTTTATCATCGCTCGGTGAGGCACACAGCGCCTATAACACGGCCCTGAAATTAAAAACCCTGGGCATTAATGCCAAGTTTGTTGATTTGTCCGGTTGGGATGACAAGAGCTATGGCAGCCTGGATGACGTCATCAAACATGCATTTGCCGATATTGATGTGACTCAAGAACTGCCTATCGTGACTGGCTACGCCTATTGTGATGAAGGGCTGATGAAAACCTACGATCGCGGTTACAGCGAAATCACCTTTAGTCGTATCGCATGTTTAACTCACGCAGATCAGGCCATCATCCATAAGGAATATCACCTAAGCAGTGCCGATCCGCGCATTGTCGGTCCTGAAAAGGTCTTCCCGATGGGGCACACCAACTTTGACGTTGCCGATCAATTGGCCAACTTGGGCATGGAGGCGATCCACCCTAATGCAGCATCTGGGCTACGTCAAAATAACATTGAAATACGGATCAAAAACACTTTTGAACCTGAACACCCGGGCACACTTATTTCACAAGACTACCAGCCTGAAGCTGAAATGGTGGAAATCATTGCCGGTAAAAGCAAGGTCTTCGCTCTGCACATTTTTGATCAGGCGATGGTTGGTAAGGCCGATAATGTCAGCTATGAAATGATGGAAATTATTTCTGACGCCAGGGTGAAATTAATTGGTAAAGAAATGAACGCCAACTCCATTACTTACTATTTAAGTGGTGGGACAGAAAGCTTGAACAAATTGCTCTATAGGGCAGAAAAACGCTATCCAAATTCAACCATTACCGGCTGTATGGTTGCACTGATTTCAATTGTTGGTGCCTTTATCAATACCAACACCGCGTTAAGCAAGGGCATACTCGCCTTAACAGAGAAGCAGATTTCACCAATAGCGGCACACTCTTCCATGCGTAATGTGAATGTCCAGTTTGTGGTAGAAGACAAACACTACAAGGCGGCGATATGTGCACTTCACTCCGAGTTTATCAGCCGGGCTGAAACGCTGACAAAAAAGGCCGGTTAGAGTCAGTGCATCATGCTCCTTTTCTGAAAGCGAGCGGCTAAAATCGACCGGAAAATTCCCTCAAGTCTTATGCTCCGCTCGTAAATGGGCGTTTTCTGGTTCACTTTACGGCATTAACCTTTGTAAGCTATCGAGGCAGATCTCAGATTGATAATCAACGCCCTTAAGATCAAAGCCGTTCAGTTGCATAAAGTCTGATTTATAGCCCTGATAATCGCCGAGCTGGGCAAAATTATCATGGTTTATTTGTGCCATCAGTGCATCAACCTCGCGCTGCACATCGTCACTGAGCTCCCGGTCATCGATACGGATCAGGCGCTGACAATCAACCGGCACGGTATGTTCTGTGCCGTATAACCGTTCAGCAAACAGCCGCTGCATCTGTTCGATACAGCCTTCATGCAAGCCTTTTTCTTTCATCACTTTAAACAGTGCCAGAATGTAAGGCGAAAATGCAGGAATAAAGACGCTGGCTTTGGTAACCAGCGCTTTACATACCGAGACGTGGGCACTGCCGCCAATGGCTGCCAGCTTGTCATTCAGGGTATTGCTGGTGGCATGTAAGTGCATTTTTGCCCGTCCCAGTGTTCCCTGATGGTAGATAGGGTAGGTACTTTTTGCCCCGATATAGGAATACGCCACGGTCTTACACCCTTCGGCAAGCACACCCGCCTCAGACAACATGTCAATCCAGCTGGCCCAGTCTTCACCGCCCATCACTTTTTCTGTGGCTTCAATTTCCTGCTCAAGCGCTGATTCGATGGTCATTTGTTCCATCTTATCGGTTTCAAGATTGATCGTCGGCCCGGTAACGGGCTCGCCGATAGCTTTAATGGAAGACCGCCACATTTCGCCGGTTTCAGGGTTGGGGCGCACGCCTGTTGCCAGGCTGTAGACCACTAAATCGAGCTGGCCGCCGAATTCGGTTTTGATGTAATCAATCACTTGCTGTCGGGTTTGCGGAGAAAATGCATCGCCGATAACGTTTTTACCGATCAGGCCCGCTTTTTCCGCTTCTTGGCGGAAGAAGATATTGTTGTACCAGCCGGCACTGCCTATGCCTTTGTCGCTGGGACCCCGCTCGAATGAAACACCGATGGTATCTGCGTGCGCCCCACCAAAGGCAAGGGCGATACGCGAGGCTAACCCATAGCCGGATGATGCACCTAAGATCAGGACTTTCTTCGGCCCGTTATCAATGGGCGCGACCGATTTTACGTAGTCGATTTGATTGCGAACGGCTTGCTGACAGCCTACTGGATGGGCTGAACGGGCAACGACCCCTTTAATAACGGGTTTAATGATCAATGGGATCTCCTCAGATGCGACCAGCGGTAATGGTCTGGCTAAATATTCACCACGACATTAAACCAATATTCGTGAAGATTTGTTTTGATGCCAGATAAAGAAAGCCCCGTTTCGGGGCTTCTGGTTTTTGTTCCGGTAAAACGCTTTAGCAGATAAGCGCTAAGTTAACGTCAGCCCTGCCAGCGCTTGAATATCAGTGAGGTGTTGATCCCACCAAAGGCAAAGTTATTGCTCATAATGTACTGGCAATCTAACTCGCGGCCTAGTCCTGAAATGTAGTCGAGGTTGCCACAGCGTTCATCAATGTGCTCCAGATTCAGGGTCGGGTTAAACCAGCCGCTGTTCATCATTTCCAAACTTAACCACGCTTCAATCGCACCGCAGGCACCTAACGTATGGCCGAAGTAGCTTTTTAGCGAGCTGATCGGCGCTTTATTGCCGAAGATGTTGGCCGTGGCATTGCTTTCAGCAATATCGCCTTTTTCCGTTGCGGTACCATGGGCTGAGATGTAGTCGATGGCATCAGCTGAAAGCTTGGCATCTTTCAGTGCCATTTCCATACAGATCTGCATTGTATCCATTTGAGGCTGGGTGACATGGGCTGCATCGCAGTTGGTAGCAAAGCCGACAAGCTCTGCATAAATCTTCGCCCCGCGGGCAACAGCATGTTCGTACTCTTCCAGTACTAATGTACCTGCACCTTCACCAATCACCAGGCCATCACGTTCAGCATCGTATGGGCGGGGAGTGGACTTCGGCACATCGTTTTTCAAGCTGGTTGCAAATAGCGTATCAAAGACCGCGGATTCAGTCGGGCATAGCTCTTCTGCCCCGCCAGCAACCATGACGGTCTGGTAGCCATGCTTAATGGCTTCATAAGCATAGCCAATGGCCTGGCTGCCAGATGTACAGGCACTGCTGGTCGGGATCACCCGGCCGCGCAAACCGAAGAACAAACCGACATTCACCGCGGTGGTGTGTGGCATCATCTGGACATAAGTGGTCGCGGTGATCGCTTTGGTGGTCTTTTCATTTAGCATCACCCCGAAGGCACCGATTGCCGCGGTACTGCCCGTTGATGAACCGTAGGCAATACCGGTCTGGCCGTTGGTCAGCACGTCGTTATCGATCAAGCCGCTTTGGATCAGGGCATTTTCAGTTGCAAGAGTGGAAAGCTTGGAAACCCGGCCCATTGAGCGGATCTTTTTACGGGTATAGTGCTTGGGCAACGTGAAGTCTGCGATGGGGGCGGCCAGCTTGGTATTTAAACCGTCATACTGCTCATAGTCCGTCATGTACACGGTGGCATTCTCACATGCACGGAGTTTAGGCTCAACGCTTGTCCAGTCATTACCGAAAGCGGTAACACCAGACATACCTGTAACAACAACGCGGCGGGTCATACAAGACCTCCGTTTACAGAAATAACTTGGCGGGTGACATAAGCGGCGATATCAGACATCAGATAACTGACCAGCCCTGCGACTTCTTCTGGTTCCCCCATACGTCGAAGTGGCACCAGAGGTAACGCTTGTTCTTTTACGTGCTCTTCGACCATGCCGGTATCAATCAGCCCCGGTGCGACACAGTTAACGGTGATTTTGCGTTTTGCCAGTTCGAGAGCCAGTGATTTGGTTGCACCTATCACGCCGGCTTTGGCGGCACTATAATTGGTTTGACCGCGGTTCCCCATAATGCCAGACGCTGAAGCGATGGTGATAATACGGCCACCTTTGCGTTTTTGTACCATCGGCATGACACACGGGTGAAGCACGTTATAGAAGCTGTCGAGGTTAGTGCTGATCACGCCATCCCACTCTTCTTCTGTCATGGCTGGGAAGGCGGTATCCCGGGTTATTCCCGCATTGTTGATCACGCCATAATAGGCGCCATGTTCGGCTATATCGGCTTCCAGACGTTCTCGGCACTGGTTGCGATCACAGATATCAAACTGAATTAGATGACCGGAACCACCCGCTTGTTCAATTTCGGCCAATGTGGCCTCTGCGCCTGATTTATCACTCATATAATGGACGGCAATACTAAAGCCATCTTTAGCCAGCTGAGTTGCAATGGCACGTCCGATGCCTTTGCTCGCACCTGTAACTAACACGTGTCGGATCATGAGTGGTTCCTATTGTTCTGAAAACTGCCTAACATTTTATCTAATTTCTCTTGAGGTGGTACGAAGGCATTCAGCTGGCTGGATGCCAGTTCTTGGCCCTGACATTCAATACGGCAGCTAAATACCGCCATGCCATTGCTTTCCATTAAGCGCTCGGCATAAATGTCGAGTATATCGCCTTCCTTAAACGCGCTGCAGCTAGTTTGATAGCGACGGCTGCCAAGTAAAAAACCGATGGGCGAGGCTTCGCCTTGTCGCCAGGCATGATAGCCTGACCAGCCGGCAACAGACTGTGCCATAAACTCAATGCCGACATAACCCGGAATGGTTCGGCTATCTGGATTGAAGAAAATACAGTGTTCACTGATGGTGACCTGGCAATGGACATGTTCTTCGCCGACGTCGATAAGCTCGTCAACCAACACCATCGGCGTATCGTGTGGAAGCAGTTGATGGAGGTGGGGAATACTAGTCATGGACATACCCAAAGATCAGGCTGATGTTATTGCCGCCAAAGGCAAAAGAATTGCTTAAAACTGCCTGTTTCGTCAGTTTTGTCTTGGGTTGAACCAGATTCACCGGCGCTAAGGTATCGGCAATCTGAGCGTCATTGATCTGCGCGGGCAGATCGAGATTGTAGCGCAGAATATGCCAGCAAATGGCGGCTTCTACTGCACTGGCTGCCCCCAGCGTGTGGCCTGTGAAAGGTTTGGTTGAACTGACAGGCGTATGCGGGCCGAATACCCGGTGAATGGCTTTGGCCTCCATTTCATCGTTAAGCGGCGTTGCGGTGCCATGGGCATTAACATAGCCGATATCTTGCGGCGTTAACCCCGCATCTGCTAATGCTTTTCGCATCGCTTCTTCTGCCCCGTTGCCTTCCGGGTGAGGGGCTGAAATATGGTGCGCATCGGAACTGTCGCCGGCACCTAATAACGCAAGCGGGGTGTCACTATTGCCGGTTTGTTGTGGCTTATCAGCATCAAGAGGTTGCAGTTCGGCGGAAAGAGACAGCAGCATGAAGGCAGCTGCCTCGCCAATATTGATGCCATCGCGGTTTTTGCTAAAAGGGTTGCACAAGGTGCTGGAAAGCGCCTCTAAACCATGAAATCCGTTGAGTGTCAGACGGCATAACGAATCAGCACCGCCGACGATCACGGCATCGACAATACCGGCTTGAAGCAGCCGTTTGGCTGACAAAAATACCCGGCCGCTGGACGAGCAAGCGGTAGAAAGGGTGTAGACCGGCCCCGTGAGGGCAAAGTAATCGGCAATAAATTCGCTCGTATTGCCAACTTCCTGTTGGTAGTAATGAAAATCTTCAGGAAAGCTACCGTCTTTAATATTGGCTGTGAGCGCTTGTTCGCCGTCAGCAATGCCAGAAGTGCTGGTACCGACAATAACGGCAATACGATCATGGCCATATTGGGCAATGGCTTGTTCAATGGGCTCGGCAATTTGCAGCAGTGCCGATAATGCCAGGCGGTTATTAAACGTATCCTGCTGTTTGCAGCGTGACGGAATAGCGGGTAGTTCACTGGCCACTTTCCCCACCACCGTCTCTGTTCCGTCATTGAGCCACCCTGAGACAGGGATCATGTCAGGTGAACGCCCCTGTTGCAGACGAGCATGTACCTCCTTGGCATTGAGGCCTAATGCAGAATTAAAACCACACCCGTGGATATAAACCGGGCAGGGGCCGTGTTTCAAGAGTCTGTTGATTTTCGATATTTTTATGGTCATCGCGAATAATCGAACTTATTTTAATGGGCTGTAATGTAATGTTTTAATCGTAATGGTGTATCCCAACGGGTAATGGGTAAACACGATGTCACCAGCGAGATGCGGGGTTGCTTTATAGTCAACATCAGCGACCACATTACCTCTATCATCAATCAGCTGACGATGCTGTGATATTTCTATCAATTGCCAGCCGATGGTTTGCAATGGGTTGTGCCAGGCGTCAGCCGGCCACAGGGTGAGCATCAGATTGAACAGTACCTGCTCCGGTTGCGGCAGCGTGTCGCCAAGCCCCGGTAGTACGCTGGCTTCGATGGTCTGATTTTCATAAGTCAGGCTGAGAATACGTGAGCCCCAGGATGAAAAACCGGCAAGCGCAATTTTTTGATGATCGACTTGCAGCTGCACGGGAAGCTGGTGGCTCTGTCCGGCCCATTGCGCAGTAATGAGCTGGCTGGCTGTTAATGTTTGGCCAAGGGCTGCGGGGGCAGGCAGGGTGACATAAGTATCAGGGGCGATATTGACCTGATTGGCCAGGGGCTCAGGCTTGCTGGCACAACCACTGAGCACCGTCATCAAAAAAAACAGAATGCAGGCTTTTATTAACGGTACTGGCTTTATTAACCGAACCGACGTTAATAACCGTATGCTCCGGGGCATGAGCCTCATCCATCTACCTCATCTGTGTGGCTAACCAGCTGTGGCATGGAAAGCGGGGCAAGTAACCAGGCGACCATGATACCTGTTAGTACGGTGATCCCAAAACTGTGGATTGCCTGAGTCGCGCTCAATGCCAGCAAGCCGAAAGAGAGCAGGGTGGTTGCTGCCGACAGGCTGATGGCCAATAGCGTACTTTTGGGCTGGGTCTGTTCAGCAAAGAACACGGTATAGTCGATACCGATACCTAAGATCAGGATCAACGCAAGCAGATTGAACAGGTTTAGCGGTACCCCTGTTATGGCGGTCACCGCAATGCCGACACAGCCGGCGACAACCGGCGGAATAATCAGCAAGATTGCTTGTTTTAGCCCATAGCGCCATGCGAGCAAGGCCAGAATAGCCCCGGTGGCGGCCACTAACAGTTCAGTGACCCGTATCCGGTATTCACCAAACAATGAAGAGACTTCGTCGGCTTTATCGAGATAACTGAGCGCCGGATCCTGAGCTGAAAATTGTTGTATCGCTTGCGGATCTCTGACGCCGCTTAACAGAATAATGGCTGCCTGCTGACCGCTGAGTTTACCCAGCCACATAAAGCGCAGTGGCGCTGATACCGGTGATGCCAGAAATTCATTAACCGTCAATGGACTGAAGTCATGATCAAGTTTTATATTCGTGTTGAGTTTAAGTTGCTGAGTCAGCGCCGCCCCCTGTTGCTGGTAGAGCTGGCGGATCAGCCGGAAATTATCTTGTTGTGCCTGTTCCGAGGGTAAGTACTGACTAATGCTCTGATAGCCTGCTAAAGCGGCCTGTTTGAGAGATGTGCTTGTTCCGATCATAGTATCGAGCTGATCGGTTACCAGGTTTAGCTGCGCTAATAACGCCTGCTCGTCGGTTGCTTTGACCAGCAGCATCTGCTGGCTATGACTGATGCCGGTGATGGTCTTAATGGTTTCTTCCTGCTGCTTAAGTGCGGCAGGAAGGGCCTGTAGCTGGCGAATATCATCGTTATAGCTGGTATGGTAAATACCGACTAACGAGGCGAGTAGCAAGACCGATGGCAGAGCAATACGGACCGCGGGCTTTTGCCACATTGCCAGCCATGCCGTCATCAATGGCGTCATTGGCAAGATCCGAGGCTGACTCGGATTACGAGCGAGGATCGGGTACCAACATACCACTGTGGCATAAGCGGCGGCTAAGCCGAATGCCGAAAATAATGACAGTTGCTGCAAGCCGGGAAACGGTGCAATCAACATGCCTAAATAGCCAATCAAACTGGTGATCAGGCCCAGAGTGATGGCAACAAAAATATGCTTCAGCCCTCGCCGCGCATCCCAGTGACTGCCTTCGGCTAACCGATCGGTCAGGAAGTGGAACGCATAATCAATCGAGACCCCGATCAGGCTGGCACCAAACACTAAGCTGAACAGATGTACCTTGCCGAAAATCGCTACGGTAAGCACAAAAGCCGCTAACAGCCCGCAGGAAATTGAAAGCAGGGCCAGTACCAGTGGCAGCGGGCTGCGATAGACCACCAATAGCAATACGACAATGCCGAGCAGTGAACCAATACCGATGGTGCTGATTTCACTCTTGGCACTTTCTGTACCGTGTGCGGCATAGAAAATCACCCCGGTATGGAGGATATCAACAGCAAACTGCTGGCGGATTTGATCTTCGAGTGCGGCTAATTCGGGGAGTTGCTGTTGTAATCCCAGATTATAGGCCGAGCCTGCCAGATCGGCGGTGATCAGGGCATAGTCCCGGTCTTGGTCGCTTGATGTTAAGAACCCGTCAGTCAGCTTGAAGCTGCCAGACTGGGCGGTCAGTTGGGCTAAAAAATCCCGGAACAACAGGAAGGGGTCGCTTTTCAGCTCGTTGCCGGTGACACCCGAAAAAGGATTGTAAAGCGCGTGGATCACGCGTTGGACTTGTTGTTCGGGTACTTCTCGTAAGCGTGTTTTTTGCTCTGATGTTAATAACTGAAAGCGCTTCGGAAAGTAAAGCTGGCCCCAGGCTTGTTGCAGATTCTGACTCAGTTTGCCCGTGACGTCACTGAACATGCCGAGGGTTGAGAGCTGGGTTGAGAATTGCTCGGCGGCAGAGATCAGCTGTGTTTTATCTTTACTGCCGATCAGAAAGATGACTTTGTTGCTCATGCTATCGGCAACCTGATCGAAAGCTTGCTGTGCTATCGGATCTTTCCGGTTCTCAGGCAGCAACGCCAGAATATTGGTTTCAATCGGCGTATGGCGGCTGGCTGTTAGCTGGTATCCCAAGGCACCAGCCAGTAACAGTACAATCAACAGCCAAACGGCGGCAAGTTTAGAATTGGAAGGCACGTTGTTCTTCTGCGGTTAGTTCAGCGGGTACAGCACGTTGGTTAGAAAACGTAATGTCGGTGATATCACCACGAATTTCAGTCAGTGTCAGGTTATTGATATAATCTTGCCCATTAATGGTGATCGTTTTAAAAACGGCATTCAATGGGGCAGATTTGGGAGTAAGCACTAACTGCCACTGATTTGCTTTGGTGGAGGTTTTGGCATTATCGGTTAACACCATGTCGAACTGATCTGTCAGCTGGCTGGTATCACCTTTGAACAGCGAGAGAAATACGTGGCTGAAATAGAATACCATCGGGTTTTCACTGGCTGAAATAACCTGGGCTGGCTGATCTGCGACCTGCTGGCTTAATTTATCTTGGGTCAGGATCAGCGATACCGGAAAAGGCACAGTCTGTTGCCACAATAACCCCTGCTTTTCAGCCAGCAGAAACTGGCCTTGTGAAGTCAGCGGCTGATTGAACATTTCCATTTTGCGGGTTTGTTCAAAGTCACCGCGCACAATGGGCTGGTGAGAGAGCTGTTGCTGCAGCTCAGGCAATGAAATTGCCTGAGCTGAAACACTTGCCATGACGGTGAGACTAAAGCAGAGAGTCGCACCGAGAAATCGCCCCCACTGTTTGATTATCGGCTTAGTTATTAACAGCATGCCATGTCTCTATTTTGTCAGTGAATACTGTCGGTGACACAAAGCACATCTCACCATTGTCGATATTGACAGCGACCTGCATGGTGTGTGCTTTGGTCATACGCTGCCCGGTATCGGCATCATAGATCACGTAATCGACTCGGAGCCGGTTTTCCCACTCGGTCAGAGAAGCAGAAATACGGATCCGGTGATTGTACGGAATTGGCTTGACGTACTTTACCCGGGTATCAATGATTGGCCACATATAGCCGGAGTCCATCATCTCCCGGTAACTGTAATCAATCTTTTCCATCAATATTCGACGTGCTTCTTCAAAGAAGCGGAAGTAATTGCCGTGATAGACCACGCCCATAGGGTCAGCATCCTGAAAGGACGTGACCATAGTGACTTCAGCGCTTAAGTGAGTCACATTTTTTGTCATTTATACAGTTCCCAGTGTTGCTGCTGAATTTTTGCGATGAAGCGCCGCAAATCACTTTCCAGCGGGCGGTCTTCTATAACAGGGTCAAAGTCTTGCAATACCGCGTCTGTTATTGCCTTCAGCGCCGGGCTGAAGTGGTTTTCATCCAGTTCATTATGGCGCTTGCGGAGCTCTAACGCCTGCGATGCTGCCAGTAGCGACGCGGCGGTTACCTGCTCTGTCAGCTGCAACACGCGCAGACAGTCGCGGGAGGCAATGGTCCCCATGCTGACTTTGTCCTGGTTGTGGCATTCGGTCGAGCGTGAGAATACGCTGGCAGGCATGGTGTGTTTCAGCGCTTCTGCCGTCCACGCCGAGACACCAATCTGGACCGCTTTAAAGCCGTGATTAATAGGCTTTCGTTCACCTTCTGCACCGGTGAGATTGAACGGCAGGCCGTTATTAAATTTATAATCCATGAGCTGAGCCATCTGGCGATCCAGCAGATCGGCGATGTTCGCCACGGCTGTTTTCAGGGTATCCATCGCCATTGCGATATGGCCGCCGTAGAAATGACCGCCATGCAGTACGCGTTCGTTGTCGCCGTCGATAATGGGGTTATCGTTAGCACTGTTGAGTTCATTTTCGATCATCTGACGCAGCCATGGCAGAGTGTCTTGCAGCACGCCGATAACATGCGGCGCGCAGCGCAATGAGTAACGGTCTTGCAGGCGGTCACTGTTTCGTGGCGGACGATCAGCCTGGAGATCAGAGCGTAACCAGCTGGCAATTTGCTGCTGGCCCGGATGGGGTTTCACTGCAAACAGTGCTTCATCAAAATGAAAGTCGTTGCCGTGCATGCCGACAGAGACCATTGCCGTGATTTTGGTTGCTAGCTGTGCCAGATATTCTGCCCGTTTATAGGCAATACAAGCTAACGCAGTCATCACGGCAGTCCCGTTCATCAAGGCCAGACCTTCTTTGGGTTTCAGCTTGATGGGCTTGATCCCAAGTTCGGCGAAGACGTCAGCGGTCGGGCGGATCTCACCCTGATAGATAACTTCACGTTCACCAATTAACACTGCCGCCAAATAAGACAGAGGGGTCAAATCACCGCTGGCCCCGACAGAGCCTTCCTGAGGAATGCGCGGTGAGATGTCATGGTTGATCAGGGTAACAATCTGATTAAGCAGATCATGGCTGACGCCGGAAACGCCCTGTGCCAGAGAACATAACCGGGTTGCCAGTACGGCACGGGCTTGCTGGTGGTCAAGATTTTCGCCCAGTCCGCAGCCGTGGAAACGGGTCAGGTGAAGTGGCAGTTCATCAACCAGATTCGGCGGAATGGCGACGGTACAAGAATCACCGTAGCCTGTTGTTACACCGTATATAACGCCCTCTTCCTTGAGCAGGCGCTCAAGAAAGGCGACGCCACGATCAATTTTTGCTGTAAATTCAACCGAGCTGTTCATTTCAGCCAGGCTGCCATTGGCAACGGAAAGTACATCTTCAATGGTCAGGCGCTCTGCGCCGAATTGGATCTTTTCTTGGGGCTTATTTGTCATTATTTTTTTCACTTAACTGCCAGAAATTAAAGAAGTTATACCACTGTAGTGGCGCCATCATCGTATAGTGTTCGAGACGGCGGGCATACTGGCTAACGACCGTTTTTAGAGCCTCTTCACGTTGCCCTCTTGGCAGTTTGACTTGTTCGCAAAAGGGTTCGAAATAGATATCAAAATGCGGTGTTTTCTTATTCTCATCGCGCAGACCAAATAAGAGGTAAACCGGTGATTTCAAAACCGCAGCCAGAATGAATGGCCCTTGCGGAAACGGGGCTGGCTGGCCAAGAAAATCGGCCCAGACGACGCGTTGCTCTTTAGTGGCAGAGGTGCGATCGCCAACAATGACAATCCATTCTCCTTGCGCTAACTTTTGTTCCAGCAAAATGGCGGTATCCGGACCCAACTGGCTAACCTGGATCAGGTTGATCTCAGATTTTGGATTGACCGCTTTCATGACCGCGTTAAAGCGCTCGGCATGTTCGGTGAAAACCAGCGCGTTAATTTTCAGGCTCTCATGACGGCGACTCAGTGCCCGGCACAGTTCCAGATTGCCAAGATGAGAGCCGATGATCACGCTCCCCCTATCTTGATGAACAAGATCCTCAAAATGTTCAAAGCCATGCAGGGTCAGGTTTTTTTCGGAAAAATCTCCCCGCCATGCCGCTAATTTGTCCAGCACGGTATGGCCAAAAGAGAGCAGATGCTGGTAGCTGCTAAGCTTTCCTGGCAATGCGCTTCCTTGTCGTCTGGCGTGGGTGGTTAATTTGTCCAGGTATAATTCGGATGTCTTACGTGCGGATTTTCCGGTCAGGTAGTAGTAGGCGATGACCGGTTTCAGCAATAAGTTAAATGCGGATCGTCCCAGCAGTGAATAGACCGCCAGCAGGGTTTGAATGCCGATAATGGTGCCTCGCTCGGCATGCGAAGACCAATGTTGCTGCTGGCTTGACCGACGTTTTAATAGCTTAGGGATACGCGGTAACATGCCAAAGAACAATCGGGTGTGCATGGCACTGATTTTCACGTTGTCCCATAACGCATCGAAGTGGGAAATCCCTCCTTCGGGATAAATGACTTTCGTGTCAATAAAGCGAATGTCGCACTCATCCCAGTACATACGAACCATGATTTCAGTATCAAAATCCATCCTTTTACCGGTCTGATTGCGATCCAATATTTTTATCGTGCGACCGATAGGGTAAGCACGAAAGCCACACATACTGTCTTTGATCGTAAAAGAGAGCGTTTCAATCCAGACCCAGATGTGGGTTGCATAGCGGCCATATAAGCGGGACTTTGGAACTGATTCGTCATATACGGGCTGACCCGAAATTAACGCCGTTGGATGGGCTTGCGCCTCTGCAATCAGCTTGGGCAGTGCGTCTAAGTTGTGTTGGCCATCCGCATCAATCTGAATGGCATGGCTGAAGCTTTGCTTAAATGCCTGATAAATACCCGCAATGACCGCACCGCCTTTGCCCTGGTTTTCTGGCAGGGTGATGACACTGACATGCTCGCGCTGTTGTTGTTCGGCAAGAATCGCTTTGGTTTGTTCATTACTGCCATCATCAACAATAATCACCGGCAAGTTGTAACTTGCCAGTGAATCTAATACTGCCGGCACGGTTTTGCCGTGGTTATAACAGGGGATCAGAAAGCAGGGGTGGAACGTCGTCATCACTCTGTATCCAATTTGATTCGTCCTGACGAGTGGGAGCCGCTTGCGGACGAGTAAGTAAACTGCAGTTTCTGTTTTTCTTCAGACCAGCTCAGGCTCAGTTCGACAATACTGTCGGGTAAAATGGGGTTCTGAAATTTAATCACTTCCATCCCGGCAAAATTGGGGTGGGCATTTAAGAGGGTCTGGCCGTAAAATAACGCCCAGTCAATTTGAGTGACGCCCGGCAGTAATGGGTGTGACGGGAAATGGCCCTGAAAATCTAAAATATCGGCATCGACTTTCAATGTCAGTACAGCACGGTCATCCGTGATGTGCTGAGCGATAATAGTGGGTTTACGTTTGGTCATTATAGTACCGGCTTTCTCTTAAATGTCTTTGGATTGTTGTTTGAACAGCAGTTCCAAGTCCCTGATCAGTCGTTTACCCTGGGTGTTAAGCGGGATTTCATCAACGACTCGATAGCGACGGGGGATACCGACAGGTTCCAGCCATAGCCTTAATTCCTGTCTCAGCGTCAACCAGAACTTGCCTTTACCCATCTCTGATAGGGTTGCGTGACCTTGCTCGCTCAGGGTGATGACGGCTGCCAGAATCAGGCGATTGGTTTCTTGCAGCGGAAAAACGGCTGCTTCTTCAATCCATTCCAGCTGGCACAAGCGACGTTCGACTTCTGTTAACGAGATCCGCTTTTCTTCAATTTTAACCACCCTGTCAGCGCGGCCTTTTAGTATAAACTGATCATCCGCTAGCAGCTCGCATTGATCGCTGGTTTGATACCAGCTTTGTGGATCAACAAACGGTGAGCGCAAACGCAAACATCCCTCGGCATTTAATGCCATCTCGATAGAGGAGAATCGTTGCCATGGGGTTGCTGGTTCCCGCTGCTGTCGATAGCCGATACCGCCGGTTTCGGTACTGCCAAATACTTCAAACGGCAGTTGCTCAAATAATTGCAAACTCTGCTGGGCAGCACTTGGTGGTAATGGGCCCCCGGATGAAAAAATGGCGCGATAGGCGGTGGTTGCCTGATCATCCGTCAGTCGTTTCAACAGGGCTGGACTACTGATTAAGGTACTGTTCTGACTGGCATGTGCCATGACTTGCTCTGGATAGATCAGGTCAAATCGTTCAAATCGCCGACCGGCACAGAGCGGCCATAATACCCGGAACAGCAAGCCGTAAATATGTTGGTGCGAAACGGTACTGGCAACGATTGAGTCTGACAGTAGCTCGCCCCAGGTTGTCTCCAGCTGGGCGATTTCAGCATCGAGCAAATCGAGGGTTTTCTCAATCGCTTTCGGGGTACCGCTAGAGCCTGAGGTAAACAGAGTTAACCGAATGTCACTCAAAGGTAATGGCGAAAAACGGGTGGAATTGGTTATCTCTGCAGCAGATGACGCCGGTAGCTTAAACGCGGCTTTATCGAAGTTATGCTGAAATACGCCATCATGCAAAACTGCATCGAAGTGGGTTGATAGTTCAGCTAATGCGGCAGGTTGATGGTTGCCGGGCAAAATAAGATGGCGCCTGGCGTGCGCTGCCGCCATAAAGGCAACGGCAAAATAGTAGCTGTCATCAAAGCAGATAGCCCAACGCTGGTGCTTGCTGGATGTCAGTTGTTGAGTCAGTTGGCTGACATCATGATAAAACCGTGACCAGGAGACGATATCAGCCTGTGCAATTGCCACTGGCTGAGAGTCGGGCCGGGGAGAGGCCATCAGGTTTGCTAATGATTTGGAGGTCATGACTTTTTTTGCATCCATTGGCGAATAAACCATTCCGAGATAAACAGACAGCCTGCCAGAATATAACTGATCAAGCCGTTATACAGAGTCCATGTCGCTAATGGCATAAAGCAGGTGGCTAACGCTACCGAACCATTGAATAAAAAAAATCCGCACCAAACCTTGGTGACCGTTCGGGTGTAACGTACGCCACTTTCAGGTAAGTCCGGTTCTTGTAACCGTGCCAGACGTTCAATCAGGGTTTCTTGCTGCCATAAGCTGGATGCGAACAAACCGAGCATCAGCGTATTGACTATCACCGGGTAAAAGGTGAACCAGCCTTCTTGTCGAAACAGGCCGCCAAGTAACGTCAAAACAATCCCGGCCCCACCACTGAGCCAGGCGATATATTTGAATTCGCGCAGACGAGTTTGGTTTCCCGCGATGATCCGCAGCAAAAACAACACCGCCAGCAGTCCGGCTACCGTTCCCAGCCCCCATTGGCTAAGCCCGTAATAAACTGCTAGCGGGTAAGCAAGTAATGCAGTCGCTGACAGCACCGTCAGCAGACGCATTATTCAGCCTTCAGAAGATTAACAACCGCATCGACAATATCGTCGACGGTACGGACAGATTTAAACTCTTCTGGTTTGATTTTTTTTCCGGTCTGATTTTGCAGATGAACGACAAGATCCACAGCGTCAATGCTGTCTAGATCAAGCTCTTGATAAAGCTGTGCTTCAGGTTTGATGGCGTCAGCATCAAGTTCGAATAACTCCACTAATGCATCACGTACGAGTTCAAAAATTTGGTTACGATTTACTTCTGTCATAATGGTTACGCTTTGTTTGCCGTTAGGCTTTGTTCTGTGAGATGTATTTTGCCAGATTTGCCACGGAAGCAAAGTGTTGACGCGTATTCGTGTCATCGGCATCGATCACAACGTGATAGGTTTTCTTAATTGCGAGCCCTAATTCTAACGCATCGATTGAGTCCAGGCCTAAACCGTCACCGAATAGTGGTGCATTGGTTTCGATATCATCAACCGTGATATCTTCGAGGTTCAGTGCTTCAATGATGAGCATTTTTAGTTCAGTTTGTAATTGGTCCACAGTGGCCTACCTGTCTTTAATCGTATTTATGCCTTCATCAGAAGGCGGAAAAATAACATCCGCAAGGTGGCGATTTAATTGCCTGGCCGCTGATGTTGATGAACTGGTTTCGCGGAGAATAGAAGCAATGTCTATTTTCTCCTTCACGTCTATGCGAAAAAAGGGTTTGGTATCCGGTACCTGATACCATTTTTTCTCTTTGGTTAAAAAGCTGGGCTTAACGGTAATATGGACCACGCGTACATCTGTTTGGGTTCTGACCGCTATTTGTGCCGCCCCTCGCTGAAGTTTCGAGGCCTGGCCCGGCGTTGTACGCGTACCTTCCGGAAAAACTAATAAGACATTGCCACTTTTAAGCCTTACGCTGCAGTCTTCCAGTAAGCTCTCAGGATCGCGATTTGGAATATAACCTGCTGCTTTTACAATCCCTTTCATAAATGGATTGTGCCATATAGCCGCTTTAACTAAACAGTCGCATTGCGGTAAACGCGACGCAATTAACACGTAGTCAATCAAACTCGGGTGATTGGCGACAATTAAGCAGTTGCGATCTTGTTGCAGTACTTCCTCGCCGATAAATTTGTAGTCAATGGCTCCCCAGAACCGCATCGTCTGGCAAAAGAACGCGAAAGAGTGACGAATGATTGATTGCACTTTCAATTCTCGCTGTGCCTGATTTTTTGTTGATATTGTTATCAGAGGAAAGATGATAAACGTCAGGCAAAGAGCCCCAAGGCCGAACAATGAAAAACAGAGACCGGTTGCAAATACGCGCCAGATTTTATTGATGCGTTGAGACAGAGATAAAGATTGGTCCGCCACGAATTAACGCTTCCAATGCCAATGCGTTCGCCGCGCAGCTATCGACCATGTGTTGTTATTGCTCAGTAAATTAGCAATGACACCAAGAGATTGCGGCATCTGTTCTTCCGGTGACGGCGCTTCTGATAACGGCTTTTCAGAAAAGGGGGCTTGTGGTGAACCAGTGACAGTCTGACTTGATACTGGCTCCCAGGATAGTTGGTAATCACCACCACCGGTTAACACCATCCCCAGTGCGTACCTCTGGTAGTGGCCCACGTCAAATTGCTGATACGGGCTTGGGAGTGGCTCATCAAAATCGACAACCAGCACGCGATGATTCGGGTATTCGGCTAAATAGGCGGCAGCGTCAATCAATGCGGAATGTAAGGTGTTTTCGCCAGCACCAATTGAGGCGACCGGAATCGCCTTTCGGGTTGCAATGGTAAATAAACCTGCAGCCGTATTATGGACGGATTGCGAAAATGCGGTGGGAGAGGCATCTTCTCCATTAAGGATATCCTGCAGCAGTTTGACCGTTCTGGTCAGTTCACCATGTCGGCTCGAAAAAACAATGTAATCAATGTCCTGATCAGGTATTTGTTGGATCAGGGAGATCGCTGTTTGCATAGCAAGCTTGCTCAATGAGCTCATACGACGGCGCATCATCGCCGGGATCAGGGTGCTGGGAACCGGCACGGGAGTTTCTGGCCAGATCTGATGATTGTCTGCCCAGGTCGCCCATGCTGCCGGATCGATTAAGCCTGGAGAAAGTGCCTGCCAGTTAATGATGTTAAAATGTACACTGTTCATTGGGGGGATTGTATACTTCCTGCTTTCTCGGTTCCATCATTAAAAGTAAAGTTTGCCGTCAGATGGTTACGAGAAGAGTATATGATTGTTTATTGTTCAGGCAACGACTCTTTCGCGGCCTACTCATCGAATAAGGAAACCCCATGAAACTCATAAAAGGGCTGGTGGTCGCAGCTATGTTTGTTACGCTAGTGGGTTGTAGTCGAGTGCAACCGCTCCTTAATGTAGAGAATACCCCAGTTGTATTTAACCTTCAAAGCTCTCACGTAAAACAAGCTATTATAGAGGCTGGCATTGGCCGAGGATGGGTCATGCGGGAAACAACGCCGGGGAAAATCCGAGGTGAATATCAGGCGAGATCACATCGAGCGATCATTGATATTACCTATAATGCGAAAACTTACTCAATCGAATACGCTGATTCGGACAACCTCAAGTATGAGGACGGGAAAATTCACCGTAATTACAACCGGTGGATAAATAATCTTGATGTGGATATTAAGAAGAAGCTGGCGATGCTGGCTCAGTAAAATCCATTTTTTAACAACAATATTAGTTAGGCTTATTTTGTGACTTTATATCAACGCGACCCATTTAATGCACTTGATGCAAAAACGGAAGCTCAAAAACTGGCGTTTGCGCCAATTGTGTTTCATACCGCAAGAACATTGCGTGATTTAGGCATTTTGGCTGCTATTGATGAGGCGGGTCAAGACGGCCTAAATGCTCAGCAAATTGCCGCGCAAACAGAGGTTTCCGAATACGGTGTTAAAGTGCTGCTGGATATGGCCCTGAGTGCACATATTGTCACCTGGAATAAACCTAACTATGTTTTAGCAAAGCTGGGGCATTACTTGCAACATGATGGCATGACTCAGGCGAATATGGACTTCACTGCAGATGTTTGTTACGCCGCGATGATGCACCTGACCGAAGCGATTAAAGAAGGCACGCCAGCAGGTCTCAAAGAGCTGGGCGACTGGGCAACGATTTATGAAGGCTTATCGCAGTTACCTGAAAAAGCCAAAGAGAGCTGGTTCAATTTTGATCATTTCTATTCAGATCGTTCCTTTCCTGTTTTGCTAAATCGTGTCTTTGCCCGTAAACCAAAACGTCTTTTTGATATTGGCGGCAATACCGGTAAATGGGCACTGCAGTGTTGTAATTATGACCCCGACGTTGAAGTGACTATCATTGATCTGCCGCAGCAAATTGAAATGGCACTGGAAAATGCCAAACAACAGGGTTTTTCCGATCGTATCAAAGGTCACCCAACCAATATGCTGGATCCATCTCAACCTTTGCCGAATGGCG
Organism: Photobacterium sp.; assembly: GCF_057456235.1. Classification (NCBI taxonomy): domain Bacteria; kingdom Pseudomonadati; phylum Pseudomonadota; class Gammaproteobacteria; order Vibrionales; family Vibrionaceae; genus Photobacterium; species Photobacterium sp. The sequence continues at coordinate 105,598 of NZ_JBVCPH010000002.1, forward strand.
CAGATGTGTGGTGGATGAGCCAGTTTCTTGATTGCTTCTCGCCAATGGAAATTCTCAGTATTTTACGCCGAGTTCGCCAGGCAATGTCACCCGATGCCACGGTGTATATTCTGGAACTGTTTTGGGATGCCCAGCGTTACGACGCTGCTGCCTACAGCCTGAATGCGACATCACTGTATTTTACCTGTTTAGCTAACGGCAACAGCCGTTTCTATCGCAGTGACGATTTCCTTGAAATTGTCGCTGAAGCGGGTTTTGACGTCGCGACCCGGACCGATGATATTGGCTTGGGCCACACGTTACTCGAGCTGAAACCTTCTCTTCCATCGAAGTAGCGGGCAAATGATGAGTCAATGAGCACGCCATCGATATGTACTGGATGGCAAAGCGATTGTGCAATTGACGAGATTGAGTGACTATTAGCGCTGCCACTAAAAGGTGTGGCAGTACGAAAGAAAGATGTAAGGTAAAGGCATGTCGAAAAAGTTCTACGTTGTATGGGTGGGTCGGGAAACAGGTGTATTCACGAGCTGGCCGTATACCAAAAAGCAGGTTGATAAGTATCCTCAGGCAAAATACAAATCCTTTCCCTCTCAGCAGGAAGCTGAAGCGGCTTATGCTGCAGGATGGAGTTCTGCGGGTAAAAGCGTGGTGAAAAAGCCGGCCAGTGCAGCAGGTAAGGCTCCTGCGACATTGAAAACCACCGGTGTGAAATCGGCAGAGCAGGATAATGCATCATCCCAACATTTTGACGTCAAAATATACTGCGATGGTGGCTGCGATCCGAATCCAGGCAAAGCAGGGTCGGGCGTGGCGGTGTATCGCGACGGAAGTTTAGCCGAGCTGTGGTACGGGCTGTATAACCCTCAGGGAACCAATAACTCAGCAGAGCTGAACGCGTTATATCAATCATTGCAGATAGCGAAAAAAGCGATTGATAATGGCAAAACGGTTCAAATTCTCTGTGATTCACAATACTCCATAAACTGTATTACTAACTGGGCATTTAGTTGGCAGAAAAAGGGGTGGAAGAGGAGAACGGAAGGAGATATAAAAAATCTTGAAATTATTCAGCAGGCTCATGAGCTCTATAAAGAAATAAGCGATGACGTGGTTGTCTCTCATGTCAAGGCGCACATCGGGATCGAAGGTAACGAGTTGGCAGACCGCATGTCAATCTTTGGCATCGACCAGCAAGAAGTCCGTTTCAGCCAGTATTCAGGCCCCCTGGATATACAGAACATTCTTGCGCTGAGAGCGGGCTAACGGCTGCAATAAGACCTAATACCAATCGGTACCAAGGTGCTGATTGGTCTATTCAAAATACGAGGTTCAGGGCTCCCTCTGGCCATTTTTAGTCCGCCAGAAAATAGATGTTTATGCCATAATCGCTTATTGGGCGGTTTTTGATTTAGTCATCCAATCGTTTTGTGATAGACATACGTTTCCTAACTGTAACCTTATGTAATAATTATGAATAATAATTAACTAAAAACGTACCAGAACGTATTTGAAGAGTATGGACATCACGTGAATATATTATCGAGTTTTAAGGGCCGTATTATCGCGGTCGTTGTCTTATTATTAACCGCTTCATTAGCTATTTCGACTTCCCTTTCCTATCGCCAGCTTTCAGCGTCAATTCTGAGTAATGTTGATGAATATTCAATGCTCAAAATTGAGAGCTCATCTGATAAAATTACCGACTGGTTTCATACCATTAAAGAAGGCCTTATCGCAACAGCACCGGACTTCGCGACTGATCGCGGTGATTTGCAACTTACCCTGATGGTTAAGCAAATCGCGAACGCGACAAAAGCATCAGATATTGTTGTGGGATTTGAAGATGGCCGCTCTTATGGTGCCAAAAGTGGTATGCGCAGCGTATTTATCTACGATCCGCGTACTCGTGGTTGGTATAAGTCTGCCAAGCAGAAGCGCAGCACGGTAATCACCGGTATTTATACCGGGGCATCATCGGGCAACCTGATGGTCAGCATCGCTGAACCTTTCTTCGATGGAGGCAAGTTCCGCGGTGTTTTACTTGCCGATATCGAGTTGAGCCTGCTTACCGATGTGGTTAATCAGTCCCCTTTCCCCGGTGCTATGACTGGTTTATATGACAGCCAGGGTACAACGATTGCGGCAACCAACGAAGTCTATGAGCCCGGTAAAACCAAACTTTCTGACTTTCCCGAACTTGCTGAACTCGAGCGCAAGGTGCTTGCCTCGGATAGCGGAATTTTCAATTACCGCTTCGGTGGTGTTGACAAGATAGCTTACTTCCAGACCATTGAGCTTGATAAAGAGGCTCGTTGGCACCTGCTTGTGGGTATCGACAAGTCAGTGGCTTACGCTAAAGTCGATGAAGCCTTGAAGACCGCCTTATTCACTGCCGGGTTACTGATCCTCTTTGCTTCGGCGATTATTTTGGTAGTACTGAATCGGTTGTATCGTCCAATTCTTGCGTTGAAAAGCACGGTGGTTGATTTATCGCAGGGCAATGGCGATCTCACCCGGCGCCTTGATGTGAATACCAAAGATGATCTGGGCCAAATCGCCGAGGCGGTAAATACTTTTATCGGCAATTTGCAAGCGATGATGCTGGAAGTATCCCAATCATCCCGGCATATTTCAGAAGGTATCGAGCAACTTAAGACACAGACCGAGCTGAACGATACCGTTTTGGCTTCTCACGCTTTAGAAACAGATCAGGTCGTCACCGCTGTAAATGAAATGAGCTCAACGGCAGACAGTGTCGCGCAAAGTGCTTCACAATCGGCGGCATTTACGCAAGATACCAGTGATGAAGCCGAGGAATCTAAACGAGTGGTTGACGGTGCCGTAAGCAGCGTGGCGGCCTTGGTTGATGAAGTTGACGCCATGGCACTCAATATTCAGACCATGAGTGAAGATGCTCAAAAAATCGGTTCTGTCCTTAGCGTTATTGGCGAAATTGCCGATCAGACCAACTTACTGGCTTTGAATGCTGCTATCGAAGCAGCGCGTGCCGGAGAGCAGGGGCGGGGGTTTGCGGTTGTTGCTGACGAGGTACGAGCACTGGCTGCCAGAACGCAGCAGAGTACATCTGAAATCAACGAAATGCTCACTAAGTTACATAAGGGCACAAGTTCAGTCGTCACCGCGATGGATGATACTAAGCGGCGTTGCCAACAAACGGCTGATACGACCTCCAACGTTAACGATAGCCTGGACACGATGGCGACATCTGTGGTCAAAATTAATGATCTCGGGATTCAGATTGCCACGGCTGCAGAGGAGCAGAGTACGGTTACAGAAGAGATCAACCGCAACATGATGACAATCCAGGACATGGTTGGTCAGCTGACCGAAAATGGAGCCCAAACCATGGACAGCACACGCAACCTCGCGAGCAGTAACGAACAGCTGGCGGCGATTGTCAGTCAATTTAAGCTTAAGTAAGTCATTTAATTCCTTAGCTTAAACATGTATTCAAGGCCAGCGTTGGAACGCTGGCTTTTTTTCGCCGGTAGAAAACCGAAATAATCGAAAACCTAACAAGAGTGGTCATTGAATGAGCAGTGTGTGGACTACACTAATACGATTGGTTTAATGACAACAGGCACTTAAAAGGATAATAAGATGACCAGCAGAATAAAAATGATATTGGCAGGATTACTGTTTGTCTCCGGTTCAGTTCTGGCGCTGCAGGGTGAGTCAGTGAGTTACCAGGTAAACGGGCAAAATTATGAGGGATACTATATATCACCGGCTAAAGATGCTCCGTTGATATTGATGGTTCATGACTGGGACGGATTAACTGACTACGAAATAAAGCGTGCCGAGATGCTGGTTGAAGAAGGATACGCTGTATTTGCCGTTGATTTGTTTGGTGCCGGGATCAGGCCGACAAAAGTTGAAGACAAGCGCCAGCATACCGGCGAACTCTATAAAGACAGGCAGAAAATGCGCGACTTGCTTAATGGCGGACTAAAAGCAGCAGAAGCCAAGGGAGCGCAAACCGATGACGTTGTTGCCATGGGATATTGCTTTGGTGGTGCCGCCGTTTTAGAACTTGCCCGTTCCGGTGCAGATATGAAAGGTTTTGTCACTTTTCATGGTGGGCTGAAAACCCCGCAAGATCAGGATTATGCCAAAACGAAAGGAAGTGTGCTGGTCATGCACGGCGCGGCAGATCAGGCTATTTCAATGGAAGACTTTGCCGCTCTGTCGAAAGCGTTAGAAGCGAGTCAGGTTAGTCACGAAATGATTGTTTACAGCGGCGCACCTCACGCCTTTACGGTGTTCGATTCTCCCAATTATCGTGAAGAGGCAGATCATAAATCATGGCATCGTTTTCTGGCGTATTTGAATGAATTGAAGTAGTTAATCAGGTTTTTAAACGTTATGGTATAGGCAAAGCCAACAGCGAAAGATATTGCATGATTGAAGAAGTAACCGATAGCGATATTCCTGAGATAATTGTGCTAATCGATAACGCTATCAAGACTTGTATCGATGTACCTCATGCCATTGCCGATGATCTGGTCAACCATTGTGCGGATAATGTTTTGTGGTGGAAGGATAATAAGCAAAGTGCCGCACATTTTCTGTATCGTCTCGATGGCAGGATAGTCGGTGTCGTGTTGGTCAAAAATCACTGGAATCTGGCCAACTTGTTTGTCGATCCGGATTATCATGCCAGAGGGATAGGCAGAGACTTGGTTTTAAAAGCGCTGTCTGCCTGTAAGAATCGATCTGCAAAAGGCCGGGTAAAGCTTTCTTCATCAAACCATGCTGCGGGTTTCTATCATCGCGTGGGCTTTGAGCAGATAGGTGACGCCAAACCTTTACCCGGTGGTTGTATTCCATTTGAGTACCGTTTTTAAGGGAGTTTAAGGTATGTTATGTGTCACAACACCCGATATTTCAGCCCGCGAGATCAAAGAAACGCTCGGCGTGGTTACGGGCAATATCGTGCAATCGAAGCATGTCGGACGAGATATTATGGCCGGTTTTAAAACCATCTTTGGTGGTGAGATCAGAGGCTATACCGAAATGCTGACAGAAGCTCGGGAAGAAGCGCTGAACCGAGCGATTGCCGAAGCTGAATCTTTGGGCGCTGACGCGATTGTCAACCTGCGCTTTACTACCAGCGCCATCATGGAAGGCGCATCAGAAATTCTGGCTTATGGTACAGCGGTAAAACTACGCTAACGGTGTAATAAATGTGATACGTGCAAAGTCATATGCTTTCAGCGACAGTGCATCTGAAATGAGACCTGCCGAACAGGCAGTAAGAAATATTCACGCACTGTTACAGCGAAAATAGGTATGAATCAAAGCCTCCGTTAATCGGGGGCTTTGTTTTGAATATCTTCTGCTTGCTTACCCATTAAAGGCTTGGTTCTGTCGCATCTTGGAATTGGAATGTAGAAACACCTATCCCCAGATATAATCAGACCGCCAGTGAGTAAAATGGCTCCCTATCAGACATATCTCCAGCATTTTTGATCTGACCTTTGCGAAGCATCTTCCATAACTCAACAACGGCGATACTCGATAGACTTGAATCCGAGCGCGGTACCGCATCTTCCATTTCACCGCACGGTGGCTTTGCTCCACGATATTGTTGAGGTACTTCACTTGGAGCACCTCAATAAACCCGCCGATTATGCCAGCAAACCAAATCTGCCAATTCAAGCTACCTAACGCGGCGGCGTTATTACCACTCTTGTCGATGACCACCCTCTCTGGTAAGCCATGTCGTCCTATCGCCTTATCAAAGAAGCTTCTGGCGGCGGCTTCATCCCGTTTTTCAGTCAACATGAAATCGATTGTGTCACCGTACTTATCGACAGCCCGATAGAGGTAGTACCAAGATGCGACAGAACCGGAATGAGTATTACTCGTAAAAAAGGCAAAAAACGAAAGCTGAGCCGTTTCTTTTTTTCATGTTTTCATGTTGGTATTTATTTGTGTCATCGTAAGCCTACGAAAGGTTGGCAGCTTGGGATGAGATCAAAAAAGAAGCGATGTTGCATGGCTTTCTTTCAAAATGAAAGCCGATGTATTTTTGATTTGAAGGAAATAATAAGTTAAATTGTGACTTGTATGGCTATTATTTATTAGCTTTAACGTATGATGTTTTTTCGTTTTTTGTATTTCTAATCTTGCGAGTGCAAGATATCGTAAATCAGGATGGCAATACCGAAAGATTGTGAAAGAGATCGCAAGATTTTAATTTTCGGGTTGTTGCTTTGTTTTTTGGGTGTAAGCTTAATTCGAAATCAATCGAAAGTGATGGTTGGTTTCGCGAGGAGACTAAACAAGATGAAAAGTGCTGTCGAAAGACGGATGGAAATCGTCAATGTGGTTAACCAAGATGGTAAAGCACGTGTCGAGGACCTAGCTGATCGATTTAGTGTCTCCAGTGTCACCATTCGCAGTGACCTCAGTTTTTTGGAAAAAAATGGTTATGTTGTTCGTTCTCATGGCGCTGCAATTCCAAACACAGGGGTAATAGCAGAGCTGACTGTTCATGAAAAGCGCCGTCAAAACGCTGGCATTAAATCTTTACTTGGACAAGCTGCTGCTCAACTGATTGAAAGTGGTGACACAGTCATTCTGGATTCAGGTACTACTACTCGCGAAATCGCGTCCAACCTCAAAAATGTTGAGGATGTAGTAGTAATGACCAATGGTCTGGATGTGGCTATGGAGTTGTCGTCGGCTTCTGGAGTAGAAGTATTGATGACAGGTGGTGTACTTCGTAAGAATGCGCTCTCTTTTTCCGGCTCGCAAGCTGAAAACAGTTTAAAGAATTATCGCTTTGACAAAGTTTTCTTAGGTGTAGACGGTTTTGACTTACGATCAGGAATTACAACACACAATGAACAGGAAGCCAGTTTAAACCGGCTGATGTGTGAAATTTCTGAACAAGTTATAGCAGTTGCTGATTCAAGTAAATTTGGTAAACACAGCTGCCACATGATTCGCGAATTCGGTCATATTGATACTTTAGTGACTGATTCTGATATTCCAGAAGAATATGCTCAAGGCCTTCGGGATATGCGAGTCAATCTTGTTATCGTAGATACAAAGAGATAGCTCTTACAATAGTACTACTAACTCCATAGTTACATATCAAATGTTGATTGTGGAGTTAGTACATGAACACCCTTCTAGATATTGTTAAACGTCATAAAGCAGGTGGCTGCAATGGCATTTATTCTGTTTGCTCTGCGCATCCATTAGTAATTGAAGCATCTCTTCTTCAGGCGTTAAGCGATAATTCTTTTCTGCTGATTGAAGCAACTTCCAATCAGGTTGATCAATTTGGAGGTTATACCGGTATGACACCGGTTAATTTCCGAAATTTTGTTTTTGATCTGGCGGAATCACTTTACTTCCCAATAGAAAAATTAATTTTAGGTGGTGATCACCTTGGACCTAATCGTTGGCAAGATCTTCCGGCTGCTGAAGCAATGGCTAAAGCTGATGATCTTATCGCCGCTTATGTTGCAGCTGGGTTTAAGAAAATTCACCTCGACTGCAGTATGTCTTGCGCTGGTGATCCGGTGCCGCTTTCCGATGAAGTTGTAGCAGAGCGTGCAGCTCGATTAGCTAAAGTGTCGGAAAGTACAGCAGTAAATACATTTGGTCGCAGTGATGTTGTCTATGTGATAGGTACTGAAGTACCAGTTCCAGGTGGTGCGGCAGAAGAGTTAGAGGAATTGGACGTTACCTCTCCTGATGCGGCCAGAAAAACTATCCATTGTCATCAGGAAGCGTTTGTTAAAGCAGGTATTTCTACTTGCTGGGAACGGGTTATCGGCTTAGTTGTACAACCTGGCGTTGAATTTGATCACACTGGGGTTATTGATTATTGCTCAGAAAAAGCCGAGACATTAAGTCGTGTTGTTGATGATTACGACCATCTGATATTTGAGGCACACTCAACAGATTATCAAACAGAAAATGCTTATCAGAGTTTAGTTAATGACCATTTCGCGATTTTAAAAGTAGGGCCAGCTCTTACGTTTGCGATGCGAGAAGGTTTATTTAATTTATGTGCGATTGAAGAAGAGAGCATTGCAAAAGCACATTGTTCAAATCTTAAAGATCATATTGAACAGCAGATGTGTGAAGCTCCTGAATATTGGAATAAATATTATCATGGTGATGCGCATCAACAACGTTTCGCCCGTTGTTACAGCTTCAGTGATCGTATTCGTTATTACTGGCCAGATAAAAATATAAATACTGCACAGAGTAAATTGTTTGAAAACTTATCACGATCAGGGATCCCATTACCGTTATTAAGTCAATATTTGCCTGAGCAATTCCATGCCGTACGTAATGGTGAATTAGACGCTACGCCTAAAGCATTCGTTATCGACAAAATTCGTCAGGTTCTTCGTGTTTATGCGAAGGCTTGTAAGTTTGGACAAAATTAAGGAACACATTATGAGCCAGTATTTAGGCCTTGCGAAAAATAAACTTGAACCATTGAGTGCGTTCTGGACTGCAAAAGAGATTGAACAACAACCAGCATGTTGGCGAAAAACACACGCTATTATTCAAGAGTGTCAGCCTGCAATTAATGTATTTATGGAGCTGGTTTTAGCTCAGAAGGATCTGCGTATTGTGATGACAGGTGCTGGAACTTCTGCTTTTGCTGGTTGTGCATTAGCACCTGAACTTTCAAAAATCACTGGCCGTCGCGTAGAAGCTGTTGCAACAACTGATCTTGTTTCAAATCCAGGTCAGTATTTTGCTGAGGATCTTCCAACACTACTTGTATCGTTTGCCCGATCAGGAAACAGTCCAGAAAGTTTAGCCGCAGTCGAATTAGCAAATCAGTGTCTGACTAACTGCTATCACTTGGTAGTAACCTGCAACAGCGAAGGTCACCTTTATAAAGGCAGTGTAAATGATAGCAAGTCATTTGCCTTGTTAATGCCTGAAGAAACAAATGATAAATCTTTTGCGATGACATCAAGCTTTTCTTCGATGATGTTAGCTGTTTTTTCGGTATTTATGCTGGAAAAAGATTTATCGAAAGAAATCGAAAGCATTTGTAAGTGTTCTGAGGCGTTGATCAAAGAAATTAATATAAATATAAGTAATAATGCAAGCCATAACATTGACCGGGTTATTTATTTGGGAAGCGGTGGTTTGCAAGGATTAGCAAAAGAATCGGCATTGAAGTTACTTGAACTAACCGCTGGTGAAGTAGTGGCTTGCTTTGATTCACCGTTGGGCTTTCGTCATGGTCCAAAATCTATTGTTAATAATAAAACCATGATTGTGGTTTTCATTTCCAATAACGCATACACCCGTAAATATGACCTCGATCTGTTGAACGAACTGCGTCGCGATAATATCGCTAGCAAGGTGATAGCAATTACAGCTCAGCTTGACGATCAGGTGACAAACGGTGATTTCTGGCATGTTCCAGGAATGGAAACCGCCGCTGATGTTGAACTGTTATTTCCTTATGTTCTTTTTGCTCAAATCTATGCGTTCCATCGTTCTTTAGCTTTGGGCTATACCCCTGACAACCCTTGTCCAACAGGCGAAGTAAATCGCGTTGTCCAAGGTGTCACTATCCATAACTTTAATAATTAAGAAGAGGTAGAACTCTGATGACTGCACCAAATATTGTCTGGACGCGTATTGATGAGCGTCTTTTACATGGCCAAATTCGCATTACCTGGGGTAAGCACACTGAAGCAAATCTTATTTTAGTTGCAAATGATGATGCGGCTGAAGGCCCAAATGCAGCCTTTATGCAGGCAGGAATGAAAGCCTCTGCCGGTGGTGAATATGCGGTACGTTTCTTTTCAATCCAAAAGACGATTGATGTGATTGGTAAAGCATCGCCAAAGCAAAAAATCTTCATCCTGTGTAATAACCCGAATGACGTAGCCCGTTTAGTTGAAGGTGGTGTGCCAATTACCCACTGTAATGTTGGCAACATGCACTTCCATGACGGTAAACGCCAGATTGCTAAAACCGTTTCTGTTGATGAAATAGATATTAACGCATTTGAACGTATGGTCGAACGCGGTGTGATTTGCACAGTGCAAAACACACCGGATCAAAATCCAGTAAATGTACTTGAACTTGCCGCGGCGGTTGCGTAAGCACCGCCAAACAAACCATAAACAGAGATTTAAAAAGGAATGAATCATGTTTTTTGAAGCTACGCTTGTCGCAATATGGGCGTTCTTCTGTGGTATCGATAAATTCGATGTCGCGTTGAACATCCACCGCCCACTTATTACAGGCCCTGTCGTTGGTCTGATCATGGGTGATATGCAAATTGGCCTGATTGCCGGTGCAACACTGGAATTGGCCTGGTTAGGTCTGGTACCTAATGCCGGTGCTCAGCCGCCAGATGTCACCATGGGTACTATCGCCGCTGTTGCATTTGCAGTAATGACCGGTCAGTCAGCTGAAGTTGCAATGGGTGTGGGTATGCCTATCGCAGTGCTGATGCAAATGCTGGTTATTGGTTTCTTCGCAATGACATCTTTCACGATGGGCAAAGCGGATAAATTCGCAGAAACTGGTGATTCAGCGGGTATCGACCGACTTCTTATAACTACCATTGGTTTGCGAAGCCTGATGTACGCTCTTGTTGCATTTATTACCGTTTATTTTGGCGAGCATGCTGCAAGCTGGATTGATGAAAATGCTCCGAAAGTCCTGTTAGAAGGTCTGGGTATTGGTGCGAAGATGGTTCCGGCTATCGGTTTCGCTATGCTATTAAAAATCATGTGGTCGAAAGAAGTGTCTGGTGTGTTCTTCATTGGTTTCGTGATGACGACTTACCTGAAACTGCCCATTATGGCGGTAGCAATCTTAGGTGCATCAGCAGCAGCACTGTATTACTTCTTCAGCGGTAACAATGGAAATTCAAATAATCAAGTAGAGGAATTCGAAGATGGCATCTGATATCACTGCAGGCAAACTAGCCGATAGAAACTCCAAGGTTCATGAAAGTCTGGTTGATGATATTGATGCATACGAAGACACCACTCCGCGTAAAGTGATTAGCAAGAAAGATCTTTGGCTCTGTGCTTTTCGCGGACTGTTCATGGAAGGTAACTTTAACTTCGAACGTATGCAGGCGGGTGGCTTTGCATATTCGATTATTCCGGCACTGAAGAAAATTCACGGTAATAACAAGCGTGACTTTGCAAAATCATTAAAGAACCACCTGCAGTTTTTTAATGCGAGCCCGAAATTGTTCACTTTCTTGCTTGGCACATCGATTGCGATGGAAGAGAACAAAGAAAAACCTTCGACGGTGAACGTACTGAAGGTTGCGGGCATGGGTCCAACAGGTGGTATCGGTGATGCTATCGACCATATGACTCTAATGCCCCTGACATTGGCACTAGGTGCATCAATAGCGATGGAAGGCTCGATTGCAGGTCCTTTCGTATTCTTCTTCTTGTACCAGATTGTTCATTTTTTCGTGTATTTTGGCCTGATGTTTATGGGTTATAAGGCCGGTACGGCTGCCATGGTGAACCTGAGCGACGCCACTGAAAAGGTGGCAAAAGCCGCCAATATCATGGGTATCTTTGTGATTGGTGCGCTGTCAGCCACCTTTATACGGGTGCAGACGACAGCATCACTCGAGTTGGGGGGTAAGGTTGTTGAGCTGCAAAGTGCTCTGTTCGACAAAGTTATGCCGAATATACTGCCACTGGCGTTGGTGTTCTTCATGCTTAAGTTGGTGAAAGGCACCGGATTCTGGGCGAAACCTCCTGTTTTGATTTTCTCGACCTTAGCTGCGGGTGTCGTCGGTCACTATTTAGGCATTCTTTAAGTTATTAGAATTAAGAGCTCATAAGGGGGGAGTTATCCCCCCATTATCAAGGATTAACCCATGATTGGTATTGTTGTATCAGGTCATATCAACTTTGCTTCAGGTATGCAATCGGCAGTAAAAGCAATTGCTGGTGAACAAGAGCAAATGATGTTTATTGATTTTGTTGAATCTATGTCAACTGACGAATTAGAAGTGCAACTTCGTCAAGCAGCCAAAGAGGTTGATTCAGGGGAAGGTGTTCTGTTTTTAGCAGACATTCCAGGTGGTTCACCATCAAACCGTGCCTTAAGCATCATGATGGATACTGACAATGTTGAACTGATTGGTGGTGCGAACCTGCCAATGATTGCCAATGCAGCGTTTGAACGTGAAGACGTTAGCGTAAAAGAGTTGGTTGACATCCTGTTAGAGATTGGTGGTTCTTGCATACAAGACATGCGCAAGCAGCTGGAAGCTGTTATGGCTGAACCTGAACCAGATCTTGAATGTGAAGACGGACTATAAGCATGCGTTACGCCTTACTCGCAGATCGCGTATTTACCCCAGCTAGTATTGAAACCGATACTGTTGTGATCATTGCTGACGGTAAGATCGAAGCAGTGACAGCAACGATACCGACAGACTGTGATGTGATCCATCTTGAAGGTCAGTCATTGTTACCGGGTTTTGTTGATATCCATATTCATGGTCGTCAAGGGGCTGATGTGATGGATGCAACGGATGAAGCGTTGCAGAACATTGCTAATGCCTTGCCGCAAACCGGTGTGGTCGGCTGGGTAGGTACCACAGTAACAGCACCTTGGGACGATATTTTAAACGCGTTATCTGGTGTGCGTACTTTCATTGAGCAGAAACAAACCCATGGCGCAGAGCTGTTGGGCAGTTTTTTAGAGGGACCGTATTTTACTGAACCACATCGTGGCTCTCATCCCCCTGCTTATTTGAAATCTCCATCAATTGGAGAACTGGAACAGTTAAAAGAAGCGGCTTCGGCTTCATTACTTCGTGCTGCAGTTGCACCGGAAGCTGAAGGTGCGATGGAAGCCATTAGCTGGCTAACAGAACACGGTATTAAAACATCAGTAGCACATACTGATGCAACGTTTGACCAAGTGACTGAAGCGCATAACCGTGGTGCTGATTGTGGTGTGCATTTGTTTAATGGTATGCGTGGACTTCATCATCGTGAACCAGGTTGTTGTGGCGCTGTTTTATACCACGACATGCTAGCTGAACTGATTGCTGATGGCATTCATGTTAACCCTGTCATGATGCAATTAGCGTATCGGATGAAAGGTTATCAGGGCATTGCATTAATCACGGATTGCATGCGAGCTGGTGGGTTAAGTGATGGTGAGTATCAGCTTGGTGCTCAGACGATCACGGTTACTCAGGGTGAAGCGCGTAGTCCATGCGGTTCTTTAGCGGGCAGTACTTGTAGTTTAGATCAAGCATTACGAAACATGGTCTTTGAAAGCCATGTACCAGAGTGGGATGCGGTGCAAATGGCATCGTCAGTACCTGCGAAATATCTCGGGGTCGCGCATCGCCTAGGCAGCATTGCTGAAGGTATGGATGCGAGCCTCACAATAATGAATAACGATTTACAAGTGCAAGGCACTTTAATCAACGGTGAATGGGCATATAAAGCAGTGTAATGACATCTACGTCAGTCATTCTAGCCCTTTTACCAATCTGATAGTTACGAGGTTTTATAATGGAAATTCGCCAACCAATTCATAGCGAACATGCAAAGCAGTTAGATACTGCAGGTTTACGTGAGCAATTCCTGATTGAGGATATGTTTCAGGAAGGTCAAATTAATCTTACCTATAGCCACATTGACCGTATTATCGTTGGTGGTGCAGTACCAACGACAGAAGCACTAACACTTGAAGGCGGAAAAGAAATTGGTGTTGATTTCTTCCTTGAGCGCCGTGAATTAGGTGCTATTAACATCGGTGAACCTGGTTTGGTTATCGTTGATGGTGAAACATTTGAAATTGGCACGCGTGAAGCAATTTACGTGGGTAAGGGTACCAAAGAAGTTAAGTTTGAAAGTGTATCAGCAGAAAAGCCAGCACGTTTCTATGTAAACAGTGCACCTGCTCATATGACATACCCGACACGTAAAATTACACGTGAAGACGCTTCTCCTGAAACACTAGGTAGCCAGGAAAACTGCAACGTACGTACTATCAATAAGTACCTGCATCCAGCAGTATTGCCAACGTGTCAGCTGTTAATGGGCTTGACTGAACTGGCTCCTGGCAGCCTGTGGAACACAATGCCGTGTCATACGCATGAGCGCCGTATGGAAGTGTACCTGTACTTCAACATGAAAGATGACAATATTGTGTTCCACTACATGGGTGAACCACAAGAAACCCGCCACATTGTTCTTCGTAATGGACAAGCCGTGATTAGTCCAAGCTGGTCAATTCATTCTGGTGTCGGTACAGCGGCATATACCTTTATCTGGAGCATGGTTGGTGAAAATCAGACGTTCCACGATATGGACCATGTTGCGATGAGCGACCTGAAATAATCCCCACCTCTTATTTATTACTTAGCGGTATGGCATACCTTGCCTATTAATATTGCATTGTCGAACGTGCCGTACCGTATTTAAAAGTTATCAGGAATTCAAAATGAATATATTTGATCTATCAGGCAAAGTTGCCATTGTAACGGGTTGTGATACGGGCCTTGGTCAAGGCATGGCAGTTGGCTTGGCACAGGCTGGTGCTGACATTCTGGGTATCGGTTATGTCCCAGCTGAAGAAACGCGCGAGAAAGTTGAAGCGCTGGGCCGCAAGTTTCACTACATCACTGCCAACCTTATCGCCGACTCGAACAAAGAAGCTCTGACTGCACTGGTTGACCAGGCTGTGACTGAAATGGGTCGTGTTGATATTTTGGTAAACAATGCCGGTATTATTCGCCGTGAAGACCTGCTGGATTTTTCAGAAGAGAACTGGGACGATGTTATCGCCATTAATCAAAAAGCGGTTGTCTTCCTGTCTCAGGCTGTTGCTAAACACTTCATTGCGCAAGGCAATGGCGGCAAGATTATCAATATTGCTTCTATGTTGTCTTTCCAAGGCGGTATCCGTGTTATTTCCTACACAGCATCCAAGTCTGCGGTCATGGGTATTACCCGTGCACTGGCGACTGAACTGTCCCCACACAAAATCACTGTGAACGCTATCGCCCCGGGTTATATGGCAACCAATAACACTCAGGCGCTGCGTGAAGACCAAGAGCGCAACAAGGCCATCCTGGAGCGTATTCCTGCTAGTCGTTGGGGACTGCCATCTGATATGGCCGGTCCTGTTATCTTCCTGGCCTCTCCGGCGTCAGATTACGTAACGGGGTACACCCTTGCTGTTGACGGCGGCTGGTTGGCTCGCTAATAGGTGATGACATGACATTGATGAAAGAACATGTACTAAAGCAGCTAAAACATGTCTACCGCTACCAAGCCGCGAACCAGACTCGTTCTGTGATTCGCCGCAGTGGCGCGACTCGTTTTATCAAGGATACGGACTGGGAACGTGGAGTATTCTGGTCTTGTGTCTCTGCTGCATGGATGGCAACTGACGATCAGGAATACCTGAACGGTGTAATGAACTACACATTACACACAGGTTTTCGGACCGGTGTATTTCCGCGTTTTGCTGATGACCATGTTTGTGCCCAAGCTTATCTGGATGTCTACCCAATAATAAACATCCCTCAAGCGTTGGAACCGACCATTAAAGCGTTCGATATTATGCTTGATGAGCCGAAACCAGGCCATCGCGACTGGTGGTGGTTGGACTCACTGTTCATGGCACCTCCTGCCTTTGCGGCTTTGTCGAAAGTGACCGGCGAGCGCAAGTATGTTGATTACATGCATACGGCGTTCTGGGATTCGATTGATCACCTTTACGATCGTGAAACGGGCCTGTTTTACCGTGACTACCGTTACATGCCAACTGAGCTAGGCCAGAAGTACCGTGATGAATTCGGTCACGGTGGGGCAGAGCTACGCGAAGCTAACGGTGAGAAGGTGTTCTGGTCGCGCGGTATCGGCTGGATGTTGGCAGCATGCCCGCGAATTTTGGCGCGTCTGCCAGAGGATTTCGAGCAGCGCCAGCCTTATATCGACCTGTTTACAGCATTGGCAGCAGAAGTTATCAAGTATCAACAAGCAGATGGTTTCTGGCGGACAAGTTTGCTAGATCCTGAAAGCTTCCCTGCCCCAGAGAGTAGTGCAACAGCATTATTCTGTTACGGCTTAGCATGGGGAATTAATAACGGTATTTTAGACCGTGAAACATATTTACCTGTCGTTGAAACATCCTGGGCGGCACTACAAACGGCAATTCATGACAACGGTATGATGGGGTGGGTTCAGCTTCCGGCTTTCAATCCGCGTGATGTGAAGTTTGAACACAATATCGATTATGGTGCCGGTGCATTTATTCTGGCTGCAACAGAAGTTATGCATTTAGCTGAATAATCGAGAATCTGTCAAATTTGATCTTTAAAAATTCAAGCTGATTTTATGAAAATAAAATCAGTTTTTTTAATCAATGGAAAATAAGCAAGATAAAAATAACAGGAATTTATTATGAAAAAGAAACTTACTTTCTCTTCCCTATTATTAGCGAGTATTGTTGCAACACATGTAAACGCATCTGATGCGGAAAATACTTATGAAATTAACTTTACCCAAGAAGCACCGGTCATTGATGGAAAAGGAGTGGATAAAGCCTGGGAAAAAGCGGTTCCATTAACCCAATTTACCTTTCCGTGGCGTGGCGATGTTGCACCTGATACCGAGTTTCGCGCAGTATGGGATAAGCAGGCCGTTTACTTTCGCTATGTGGTAGAAGATCAGCACCTGGCCATTGGTACAGATCCTGAGCGTGCGATCCTTGACTCAGATCGGGTGGAAATCTTTCTGGCGAAAGATCCGCAGTTATCTGCTTATTATACAATGGAAGTGGATCCCAAAGCGCGAGTTTTCAGTGCTGAAGCATCTTACGATATGGTGAAGAAAAAGCGTGCCTCTCTGGATAGCAACTGGAACTGGCCTGGTCTTGAGACCAAGACTAGCATCATGAATAACGGTTATATTATTGAAGGTAAACTACCGCTAACGACAATTTCTGAGATGGGCCTTTGGCAGGATGACAAGCAATCACTACTGCTGTGTGCTTTGATGCGTGCTGAATTTACCCCACAGAAAGACGGTAGTATTGATATGGGCTGGATGACTTGGGTTGATCCTCAAACAGCAAAACCAAACTTTCATAATCCTGACACCTTCGGTTTTTGCAAGCTGGTTAAGTAACAATAAGCAACATCTGAGTTAATCTGCCTCTTTTTTTAATTCTGTCAAATTGAATGAGAGAGAGGCTTTTTATTTCGTGCACAAGAGAACACTATATTCATGTCAGATCAAAATACCTATCTGATTGCACAATTATTTGGTTTTTTTAGTTTTGCTATCGGATTATTTGCGTTTTATCAGAAAAAAGATGCAAAGCTGAAATTGTGGATGGCAGTATTATGTTTGATGAATGTGTTCCACTTTATTTTACTTAGTTCCTTTTCATCTGCATTCTGTGCTGCAGTTTCGATGGTTAGGAATTTAATTACGATAAAAATCCGTTCAAGGCTCGTGATGGTGGGGTTTCTTCTCTTTAGCTGTGTTGGATTTCTCACTATTCAGCGCCCGAGTGAAGTGCTTGGTGTGCTGGGAATCTGTGTAGGAACCTACTCACTTTTTATGCTGGATGGGATCAGGCTACGCTTAGGCTTGCTGACTGGTTCATTATTGTGGTTAGGCAATAATATAGCTTTGGGTTCTATTGGTGGATCCTTGCTAGAAGCCTGTAGCGCAACAATGAATATCGTGACTTTATATCGGTTATATTGTGATAGAAAAATGGCTTCATTCGGTATTTGATGTTGAGCAAAGGCAAATTCGTACCTGGACGCGAACACCTATCATGTTCGCGTCAATGACAACAGATATTATGCTTTACAATAAGATCCGCGAGCAGCAGTAACTACTGCTTGTTTTGCAGCCTCAATCGCTTTTATATCATTCTTTTTTTCTAGTGGACGAATTTCACGGAGATAAATATCTATTGATGAGTCACCTTCATGATTGTGATAACCAAGCTCATGACTACGCCAACGTTTATCAACCACTACCTCTTGGGTGAAGAACGGATCAACAGTATTAGCAACATAAATTTTAAATCGACTACGCATATCCTCAAGTACACTGGCGAACGCAGGATCTTTACTTAGATTCTTCATTTCTCCTTGATCATTAATCATGTCATAAAGTTCTTCATCACTATCTTCACGATAAACAATGTACTTGTATTTCTCAGTGCGCATCATGCGAGCTGGTTGAATTGTCATTTCACGGTTTGTGTGCCAGTGTGAAACAACCTCTTCATGCCAGTCATCTAGCTTGTTACCTTGCAACAATGGTAAGACAGACTTTCCATAAATATGTTCAGGTATTGGTAAGCCTACATAGTCACATAAAGTCGGAAGCAAATCACAAAGAGATACAAGCTGGTTTAACTGATTTCCTTGCTTAATATCTGGTCCAGAGAATACAAAAGGAACGTTAGTCGTTTCATCATAGAACCAGTTCATTTTAGTTACTAATCGGTGCGCGCCCATTGAATCACCATGATCAGCAAAAAATACAACGAGAGTATCTTTATCGTGACCAGTCTCTTTTAAGGTGTTCAAAACCTGCCCAATACAATCATCGGCTAGCTCAGTGTAATGGTAGTAAGCTTTTAGATACTGACGAAAGTTAAGTTCATTCCAGTGAGATGCCTGACGAGTACGGTTATGAGTACAACAAGCATATTGTACCGACTTAGAACGACTCATTAGATCATCATTGGCTTCAAAGTTTTCAGGTAGTTCAGGTAACTCACCAATTCCGTTAATATCACCGTGTTCTCCCTGAAATTTACCAACCCAACCACAAATGTTATGTGGGTTGTTGAATTCAACCGCCATTAGGAAAGGTTTTTTGTTTGTCTTGCCCTTCAGGAACTTAACACTTTCTTCTAAGCAATAAACATCCTCACGTGAATCATAGTTAACAGGAAAAGCAGAAGTTGTTGCAACATCTTTCTGTACTTGATCCGCTCGAATAAATCTTTTCAATGAACCGTAGTCATGCTGTTTGCCAAAATGGACACACTCATAACCCGCTTGGTAGAAAATATTACCCAACGTTTCCATGGAGTTTGGAATGTTTGGGCTACTGTTCGCAATAATACCCGTCTGGTGTGGCAAGCGGCCAGTCCAGAAACTTGCGCGTGATGGTGCACAAAGAGGGAATGAACAGTAAGCATTTTCAAAGCGTGTACCTTTGTTAATGATAGAGTCCATTGCAGGAGTCTTAACAAAATCATTGCCATAACCGGCGACCGCTTTTTTTGCTAATTGATCTGCGGTGATAATCAGAATGTTTTTAGGGTTAGTGGGTTTATTAATAACAACAGAGTTTGTTTTATTTGCGAAAGCTGTTGGTGAAAATGCACTGGCAGTACCAGCGATAGTCGCACCTTTTATAAAGTTTCGACGAGAGATTGACATAACATGACCTTAATACAATTGAGATATTTAATTTAGAACGGATAAATTAAACCAAGATTAGACTAGGTGAGATTAAAGCTCATCGCCTTATCTTTTCTTTTATCTAACGCAATTAATTGTACTCATCAAGCCTAAAACAAACATATCGAAACCCTGTAAGTGAGATCGAAATCAAAAACGAAAGGTTCGGAAGTGGTAAGTGAAAGGATTCCTTCATTTGAATAATGTGTTCTTTTATTGTCATCTCAAAACCACCACCTATAGTGGTGTGTATTATTGAAAAATTAACAGTATCATGCTCCCGCACAGCCATCGAAGAGCCCTATTAAAAACCGCCTTAAGAGGCGGTTTTTTATTTTTTACAAAGGCTACATTGGAGCCTTTATAATAATAACCTTCTTATTCGTTACGATTCTCGTCATCATGTAACAGGGCGTCATAACGCTCTTCCATATCATTTACATCATCATATGGTTGATATGATGATGTCGATAGATTTGGTGAAGTGGTACATCCCGCGAGGATTAACCCAAAAAATAAGATAGCAGTTATTTTCATTTTATTATCCTTTTTTGACTATTTACATTCTAATGCTAGTCAAAAGATGAAATTTTTCCACATTAAATCACACCCATAGGTATCTATACAAAATTATTAAAGTTTGACCTTGATCATTAATCAAAAAATAGTAAGCGATAAACCACGTATAGAAAACTGGATCAAATTTACTTAGGAGTTGAGCTATTACTTATTATTCTCACATCATCGGTTCGAAGATATTGCTTGTCATACCGAAATATGTTTTCGGAATCATTTATTGAAAATATGAAGGTTATTGTAAATATCACTCGTAAGTCATCTGAAAAAGACCTGAAACTAGCCAAAACAACGAAACAGCTTTCGATATGCAAGATGATATTAATTTTCACTTGAAAAAATCATGGTCCATTAGATTTAATCCCAGCTTGCGCTGGGATTTTTATAAAACGCTACTTTTGTTTGGTGATTCGAAAATCATCAAGCTTTCGTGATAATTAAATGATATCCCACGACCTTCATATCCTTCCGGCTGTATCTTTGTTTTCTTTTGATGGGCCCATTGTTTCTTTTGAATTCCTTTGTTTTGTTTTTGTTTGTTTTCGTTTTGTGATCTTGAACGTTTCTTTTGACCCTGTAGTTAGCGTATATTCTTTACGTCTTTTATTTTTTGTTTTGTCTTTATTAGTTACAGCCTCAGAGGTGAGCGATGGTTTGTTAAGGCGTTATGTCCATGATTACAGTTGTTCACAAGGGGCTGATGTTGTTGATTTTTCCTGAGGGAAGGATCGATATCAAATACTGATGGATTCAGCAAAAAGCTAAGTATCATTGAGTAATTTAAGGTCATTTAATGAAAATTAGAAATCAAAGTTTATCCTTGCTAACAATATCGGTAATAGCGGGATTAGCAGCATTTAATGCAAATGCTAACACTGAACTTGCTCAGAGCGATGTTCGTAATGCAAGCGCAGCAGCAGAAGATTTATCATATCTAGCGAAAAAAGCGTTCTATGAAGATTCTTCTGCGAAACTACACTCTTTCTTATACATTCGTGATCGCGAACAAAAAAATGCTGAGGGTGATTACAAACCACAAATTGAAAACCAAACGCTTCAACTAGCACTTGATTACCGTTCTGGTTATTTCAAAGATGTAATTGGTTTTGATCTTTGGGCAAGTACCAACTTAAAGCTTGGCGATACAGTCGGTCAATCAGAAATCCTTCTGTATGATTACGACTGTAACGATGATGGTGTCACCGATGACCCTTGTGAGAAAACGAACACTTCCCTTAACGTTGCAGCAGTTAAAGCTAAATTTGGTAACGAAGATATGGGCTTGGCAGTACGTGGTGGTTACACTCGTATTAACATCGGTACCATCCGTTCAAGCTGGGGTCTGAACCCACATGCTTACCGTGGTGCTGAAGCAAAAGCTTCATTCGGTAAATTCATCGTTGGTTATGCATGGGCTGATCAGTTTAAAAACGATTGGTCAAGCAAGTTTAAAGACTTGACGAATAAGTGGCATCAGGGCGAAGAAGGTATGTCAGCCGCTGAGAATATCGATTTTATTCATACGGTTGGTGCTATCTATAAGTTAGATAACGGTGTGATCGATTTGGGTTACGGCGAAGGCAAGGAATACCGTAAAAACTGGCAAGCACTGGTTAAGTATAACTTCGATCTAGGCTCAGATTTGAAACTGAATACTGCTGCCTTCTATCACGGTGGTAAATACATTGAAGGTGATGTATCTCAAGTTCAAGATGCGTCAAATGAAAGCTATATTGGTTTAGGCGCTGACCTTAAACATGGTGGCTTCAGCTGGCGTTTAGCATATAGCCAAACAGATGCGCCTGATACCAAAGCGTACAACTTCCGCTTAACGCCTTGGGCGAACTCAGATAATCGTAAATTCCTGCAAGCTAAAGCACAGCTTGATGATTACGCTGCCGATGGTACAAATGCGGTTAAGTTCGGGGTTGACTATAACTTTGCTGATTGGGGTATTCCAGAGCTAAGTGCTGGTGTAAGTGCGAACTACGGTTGGAACGTTGTTACTGATGTGAAAGCAAAAGCTGATGCTCGTACTTATGATGGTACAATGAAATCTCTTGATTACAACATTCGCTATAAGTTCATGGACGGTGGTCTAGAAGGTCTGAATGTTAAGTTCTATCCTGCGTATTTCCGTTCAGAGGATACGAACTATAAAGCTGATCGTAACGATATGAAACTACTGTTCTCTTATACTTATACAGCAAAATAATCAGCTTAGAACAGATATAAAACGTCAGTTTTCAACTTCTAAAGTTAAAGCTAATGATGTTAACACCATGCTATTCGTTTAAGCATTATTAGGCTTATATCGTAAAGGATAGCGGCTAGGCAAGTAGAGCACTGAACGTGAAAACGTTCGGTGCTTTCTTTTTCTGGTTATGAATTCAAATTGTTGATCAGCAACCTTGTGAAAATAGATGAAAATGATCAGCTTTAACAAGCGGCTTAAATATTTCCAGACGACAATTACCTTGAGAAAATATGTAGCAGAAATGTTCTTATATTAGTTTTACTTTGGTTAAGTCGAGGCATTATAGATATTTTCAAGTAATCTAAAAACCCTACAGGTAAATAATGAAACAAGCGACATAGCCAGGTACACTTAGTAAAAGGTCCGTTTTGAAATGACCATTATCTATATGGTAAGCCGTCTGAAGCTGATATTATTAAATCCATTGAAACGTAGAAGAGCCGCATTAAGCCACCAGCATCTGAGCTAGTTGTTTATGCTAAAGCAACTGATAAATTAAAAAAATTCTGATACCAAAAGATCTAGACAACTTAGTATCAATCAATGATTGATGTGAAATTGGAAGCGGCACGAGACATAAAAGAACATTATATTTATGGAAACGCTGAATATTAGTGGGCTGATATGAAGTGACACTGAACAACCTCACCCCAAATGAATTAGGATGAGGTCTGCGAGCTATGTGTGTTTAGGTAAACGCTTTTGTAACACTGACAGGAACTTCGGTAGGTCGCCAAGGATCACCGGTTTTTTCTAGCCAAGGAATTAATTCTTCAATAATGATTTTTTCAATTAGTACTTCGTTTCCATTAGCAATGTTTTCCATTTGGTAAGGATCATTCTTATTGTCATGAAGAACGTAAGTTAAAGGCTTACCAATTCTGCGAGTGATGGACAGAGTATAGCGATTAGTACGTATACCTCTACGGCCATAAGATTGACCACCATAAGGCATAAAGGTGTATAGCTGAGAGGTAGGTTTATCATCACCAGGAAGACCAGCAACTGTATTCGCAAAGTTACGACCTTCAACGGTATCTGGAATTAAATCAGATAGGCCCATAACACCAAACATAGTTGGGTAAATATCTGGTGCTGAAAATAGGATGTCATCATTGCGAGGGGAAAGTTTACCTGGCCAACGGAACATCATAGGAATACGCATTGATTCTTCATAATGATTATTCTTGGTTGGTTTACCATGAGACCCCATACAGCAGCCGTGGTCAGAGAAAAACACAACCAAAGTATCTTCAGCAAGATTTAAACGTTCCAATTCATTGATGATGCGGCCAAACTGCTCATCAACACCATTAATCATAGCCATGTATTCTTTAAAGAAGTCAGGACCATAGCCTTTAAGATACTCTTTATCCCACACTACGTTTGGTCGGCTATTCAATTCTTTAGAGGTCTTGCCTTCAAAACGATCTAGATATTTTTGAGGTACCTGATCATAAGGTGAGTGAGGCGGATTCATAGAAACCACTAAAGTAAATGGTTTTTCGCTGTCACGATATTTACCATCTTCATTACGAAGATATTTGATCGCAACATCCGCTTCATGTTCTGGACTCCACTGATTAATGCGCAATGGTTGATCGCGTGGGGTTTCATTAGTCCAATACATAGGCGTCATGTGCTTATCATAAGTGCCATAGCTGTACCAGAAGTCAAAGCCATGACGTTTTTCTGGTTCCGTCCAGTCGTTCCAGTAACGACCTTCCATTGGGTTGTTATAACTAGGAATAAATGGCGGCTTAGGTGTGTCAAGGTGCCATTTACCGATATAACCCATGCTATAACCTTCTCCTTTAAGAATGTCAGACCATGTACGTTGCTGTTGCTTTAGTTCGATACCAAAATCCTGACCACCGAATTTACCTGGCATAGGAGTATGGCTATTACCCTGGATACCATTGCGGTAAGGATACTGGCCTGTCATTAACATACCACGAAAAGGGGTACATAAAGGGAAGTTTGAAACCGCTTGCTTCAGTACAACACTTTCATTCGAAAATTTATTCAGGTTCGGTGTAAGTGAAGGATCTTGGTTCATAAACCCAAGTGATTGTGTACGCATTTCATCTGGAAAAATGATTAATAGATTTGGATTTTTAGTATTCAGTGGTACTTGAGTTGAGCGTTTTGATGGTGCACATCCAGTTGTAACAGCACCTGCTGCAACAACACTTGTAGCAGCCATGCTTTTAAGCAAACTGCGACGGGTTATAGACATAATCTACTCCTGATAAGTAAAGGTATTACAGTTTTTTAAGTATGAATTGAGTAATAAAGATTATTCTTTTCATTTAACAATACGTGATTCTATCGCTTTCGTACTGTTGTGAATCGTAAGGCATCAAAATGTTTTTCACTGTGTGATTGATCACATCAATGAAAGATTTCGAAAGCTATCGAAGGTTTATCCCGGTTGGTGAAGGCTAATGAAGGCATGTGAATGTGGTGGGTCACTCATCGCTATATGAAGGTTTATTTGGTTTGGATTTCACCCATCAGAGTACTGGGTGCATAGTTTTGATTATCAGAAGTAATAATGGCTTCTGGCACACCGTATTCAAAGAAGTACCTATATCCGGCAGGCTTGAGATTCTGCCTTTTTCTGAGATACTCCCGAACTTTCGGGGTCTTGAAGACTCTTTGGCTTTTGTAATTACAATCGGATAATACGATGAAAATACTAAAAGCCAGCAGTGATATGTTTTTTATTTCCATTTTCTTCTTTATTTGTGTAGTTAAGTAAGTCTCGGAAGGCCAGTGAAAATGGGTTGTCTTTTTCTTGATCGGTTTCAAGAAAGTCAACCATTAACTTGTTTACGTTTTTTGTTGTGCTTTGTATCTACGCATTACAATCACAACCCTTCGTTTTATTTCGTTTGTTTGTTTTTGTGTTTTTTGTCGTCTTGGTGTTTCGTTTTGTTGTGTATACTGTGGGCAGTTATTTGCGCTATTTCAGATATTGAAATGTCGATCCTGTAGAGGTGGGGTTGGTCTTTTTCAGTATTAAAGTCATAAGTTTTAGAACGCATCCTGCCTACGATGGATATAAAAATGATGATCATAGGTATATTGGGGAGAAGAAATGTTCAGATTAGATCAGTATAGTTTTGGTTAACGGTTAGGTGCTGGCTTTGCCATCATCATTTTTCTGTTGCTATTGGTATATGGCGAAGGGTTAAGAGCGCGCAGGCTCATTGATGATGGTATTGATCAGTTAAATGCTGCGAATGTCGGTGTCAGGGAAGTCTTTGGATTGCAGGTGCTGGAGAATAATTACCTTAATACCCGAGATCCATTGTACGCACAGCGATTTAAAAAATGGCATAAAGTCAATCTCGATAACTTCATGGCCAGTAAGCACCTTTTTAATTCGAGTCATGATCGCCCGTTGGCGGAGCGGTTTGAAACTGCCAGTATCAAATACGGTAAAGAATTTGAACAATTTTACCAGCAAGTGACAACAATCCAGAATATCACCTTGCAGATGGTCGAGGCAGAGAGGCGTTGGTCAGAGCAATATTTGGCTGATTCGGCCCAGCTAACACTGGCTCGGCTTGAACAAGGTGCGAACCCAAACCGAATTGTCACTAGATCCAGCATTGATTAGTCAGTGGGAAGCCAATATTAGTCAATGGGCAAGCTATGTAGAGCCATCGGAGATTGCGGTTTATCAAAACAAGCTCAATCAGATCGGTAGTTTGGTTCATGCTTCTGTCGAAATGCGTGAGCTCATGCTTCAAGCCGCTACAGATGTCCGTGACAGCGCTAAGTCGTTGGTCGCTAATGTCGAGCAGAAAATGGCGCAGGATAAGCAGTTGAGTACCTGGATGGGCGTCATCGTGTGCTTATCGGCAGTGATGGTCAGTTTTGTTAGTGGCCTAGTGATCACCCGTTCGGTGATTAATCCGATCAAGTCCACGATTGGCATTGTCGAGAAACTGGCTGATGGAGAGCTATATCACCAGCTCTCTTCTGATGCTCGGATGAGCTGGCAAGTTTGTCACAGGCAATAAATCATATGACAAATTCGCTTCGCCATATGGTCGGGGATATTAGCCAGAACCTGGATCTTCTAAATACGGTGACATCGGAAATGAGCACGATTGCCAAAGATAATAACAGTGGTGTGCAGAAGCAGTTGGCGGAATCCGAACTGGTGGCAACGGCCATGACCCAGCTGACAACCACAATGACTGAAATTAGCAGCAGTGTGGCCGAGGTGGCCGAGAGTGCCAGTCAGAGCCTGCAGCTGATTGAACACTGTAATCAGATTACAGATATTGCTATTGCCGATATTTGCCAGCTAGATGCCAGTATTACAGATGCTGCCGGAGTCGTCGGACATCTGGCACAGGGGACTGAGAATATAAGCTCGGTACTTGAGGTGATCAGCAGTATTTCCGAACAGACTAACCTGCTGGCGCTTAATGCGGCAATTGAGGCGGCACGGGCAGGTGATCGTCAGTATTACTCGGCAGTCGTCTGATACTGCCGGGCAATTGGATAAAACATATCGCCAGCTTTCACAGTGCAAGGACGAGATTAATTTTCATATGGCTAAATTCAATTTGTCTTAGCTGTAAGCACAACTCGTTGTGAATATGAGGCTTTTGTCCTTAGAACCTTAGTGAGATAACGAATGTTAAGTTAGCTCATCTTCTCTCCAGAAAAGTGATTGGCTGGTTAATTAATCGTCTTAATGAATGTTTCGATAAAAAAATCTTATTGATTCGATGATAGTTATCGTTTGAAGGCATTAAATGGACACTGTATTATTCGCCGAGGTATTACGTGTTTACTCTAAAACAGAACCTGGATAAGCGATAAAGCGCATTTTGACTAATGAGACCATAGCTTTTGTTTGCTACGGCAGATCCGTATACCCGAAATTTATTGCCTTCGTGGTTTTTTCTTTTCTTTTTATTATTGAATGCATGATGAAAATGAAACATTTTTTTGTTGTACTCACTTCGACCATGTTATTTGCGTGTGGTGGTGGGTCGGGTAGCGGCTCTTCGGATAATACGAAATCTCCTGTAACGGGGGGAGCTTCTCCAACTCAATCGGTTCCGCAACCTGAAACTAATGATGAGGTTCAAACTGCAGAAGGTCCCATTGCTCCTGCTGTTCAATCGGCTCCACAATCAGAACCGAAACCAAATGAGGCGGTGCAGTCAGTACAGGCTCCTGAGAACACACACTCTTCTGCAGTACAGTCAACTCCGCAGCAGACTAGGGAAGTACAGTTACCTGAGCCGACTTTTACCTTGAATGAGGCTGGCCCGGTCCCCCTGAGAGGGCAAATTGTCTCTGGCAACCTAGTCACCCAGCCTGATTATCAAGTCGGGTTAGAGTGGCAAATTGACCAGCGTGGTGTCAGTCAGTGCACGGTGACACCGACAGAGCCTACCTGTTCATATACGATTACTAGCCAGGATGAAGGGCATTTCCTACGTCTGTGTAGCGTTGCGGGAGAACAGAGCAATTGTACTGAGGAGCAGCAGTTGCCGCAGATTAGTTTCACCGGATTGCTCAATTACAAAGGCGAGGTAAGTGCGCAACTGCCCGGTTTTTCCGAGCAGTTGGAAATAGGCTGGTACCTGTCTGATACTGAAGTGTTTGATATCGATACCGATGGTCCGGGCCGCCTCGCGCCAGGGATGAATGAAGAACTCACTTATCAGTTACAGGTGGCGTCCCACAACGCCAGAGATTACGTCCATCATTTCTTGACCTTTTGTGTGAACGACCGTGCGCGTCTTTGGGAAACCACTTGTCGTGTTGTCGGCACGATAGATTCTATCTATCCATCAAGACAAGGGATAGACACGCTGTTCCCAATATTCGCTGATGAATATAAAAAACAGCAACTTGTGGGTGGGGAGCTATTGGAGCGAGGTGATACCCATCGTCGCATTGCGCCCGTTTTGGCAATTAAACATGAATTCCGTTCTTATACTTCTTATATCAATCGGCCAATCACATCGGCTGAGCTGGATTATTTCCAGTTCACTTTGGCTCCAATGTATTCAACAAAATATAGAAAAGAAAAACAGGGCGACTATCCATCCCTGATGTATAAGTATGAGGATGATGAAGATACAAGAGAAAACCCATACGATAACATCATCACAACTGCCGACGATTTGTGCAGCAGTATTGGCCGACGATTACCTGAAGCTATTCAGTTTGAGCGTAGTGACTTTACAGACTCAGGCTGGCCAATGAAAGGCTATCCGTTTGGTTTGTACTGGACGGCGTCCAGGGAAATTGGCGCGTATTACCCGAACCTGGCGACAGATATTGTGACAGGGGAAAGCTATACAGAGTCAGATAAGCTGCTTTTCAATGTCGCTTGCGGGCACAACGGCTGATTTATAATTACACAAGAGATGTATGTAGAATACGTGCTGTGGCTGTTCATGAACCTCGCTTTTTTAGCGGGGTTCTTTTTTTCGTCTGTTAGTAGCAGATTAAATGGAACCACATTGAGCCAATAAGCAACGCATGTTGGTCTGCATTTTCTTTATGATATTACTGAAAAATATAAAGGAGCCGTATTTTTGAACAGCCCCTTTATTTAGCTGGTTACAAGCTAGCTCACTGCTTAATCAGGTTAAATGCCTGCGGTATGGCATCTACAGTTATGACTGTCACCAAGGTGTTGCCGTTTTCAATTTTGGTTGTCACTTGCGCATTGTCGATCCCTACTTTCCATTCGCCCTTGACGGTGAATTGACTGACCACAGGCTTCGACAGGTCAAAGCGCCAAGGTCGGCTGTAGATACTGGCTTCTATCTGCTCGCCGTTGGTGTCGACTTGCTCCGGATCCTGGTCATCGTAGAGCGCCAGATCTGGATTGACTACGCTGAGCGAGAGCTGATCAGCAGTCGTGTTGGCCTTGAGCATGATCTGCGAGGCCGTTTCGGATGCCAGTACCCAGTTAGATGCGGCAAGGGTAGCTGGCTCAAAGAAGGCGTAGGCCTCGACACCGTCTTCGCTGCGAACTGCATGCACGTTACTGTTTTTCTGAAGTACGGTGTAGACAGGTTTGGCTTCATCCTGCGCTTCAATCTTGATGGAATATTCGTAGCAACCGTCGGTCGGCGCTTTGCCGTGATCAATCACCGCGGTGGCAAACTGGCCCGATGTTGGCGTACCATCATCCTCGTCGTTGGAATCTTGGATTTGGTAGCTGAAGCGAACCTGTTCTTTTTCGGTATCTGTTACAAAGTAACGGTTACCGGCCGGGTCGAGTAGTGTTGTTTCGCCCGGAAGAGTCATTTCAGTACTCAGAGTATCGACGGAATAGCCGTTAATCTCGACTGACTCAAGCTTTGGCACGCTGTATTGGAACAAGGTGGTCTCGGTTTCATGCTGTGTATCGTTATTCTGGATTCCCGAACCGAGGGCTACCACGCTATTGCCGAATATGAAATACGATTTATTGGCGCGCAGGCTTTGCTGTTCATATTTTTTGTGTCCGTGCAACTTCATGGCAAACATAGCGCTATCGCTTCCCAAGCTGTTGGCACCCGAGTAGCTACCTGTTGACAGCAGCATCTCTTCGATACCCGCACCTGGCAGTTGATTGAGTACCGTTCGCAGTTCGTTGTTTGGCAGGTGAATGGTCGTTGTGCCCGGGTAGCGGTTCCAGTCCCAACCATCATGGCTGAAAGCCTGCTTAGAAAAGTTCGAAGGGGTAATTTCAAGCTGACCATATTGCAGATAGCGGCCATACAGGTTATTGGCCTGATAGGTTTCATTTCCGACCAGATAACGGCTAAAGCCCCGGGCGATAGCCAGCCAGGAATGACTTGGTTCAGCCGGGCTTTGCCCTCTGGCTACTGCCATGGATGCATAGTTCATGGCCCATACACCGGTAGGTTCGGCTTCGGCTGCCACGTCTTTATATGATGGAAGATGACGCAGGTTTGCATAGGCGGCAGCCAGTTCGGTATCGATCGGCTCGGCGCCATCCGGCGAGCCAGCAAGCGCCAGCCACTGAAACGGTGTCGGTGAAATCTTCTGTTTGCCATCGGGGTGACGACCACTCAACACAATGGGTGTGTGGGTTTCCTTGGTGTAAATACGCATCTTGAGCAAGACGTCTTTGATTCGCTCATGGGCTGCCTGTGAAATTTGATAAGGGCTGTTACTTAAGCCGAATACGGCGCCGGAAAGTCCGTTAAAGGCATCTTTGCCATAGGCGGGATAATGTTGCGAGTGGTGGAAGACGCTGCCATCAGGTTTAAAACCACCGCTTAATCCGTCTGAAGCAAGCAGGGTTTTGCTGAGCCAAGATTGCAGCTGGCGCAGCATGGCGTCGCGTTCTGTTTGAGCCGGTAACAGCAGGAAGCTCTTGATCATCCATTGCAGCTGGGTATTTAAGATATCGACATTGGATGAGTTGATTTGATCGTCGGTTTCATAGACTCGGCCGGTGGCGTTGAACCACATCATAGATTGCTGTATCGGTTCGAGTAGTTGGTTGTCTGCAAGCAGTTGGCGGGCGATGAACATGGCATTGAAAAATTCACGGGTCTGATAGCCGACATGAGTGATGATCTGGAAACCTGACCCGCCTTCCCAACCTTGATCAAGGGCGTATCGGGTGGCATCGATAAAGGCTTTTTCCAGTGCTACGCGGTTGGCATCAGAAAGTGATTGGCTCCGCAGGAATTTGGCTGTTTCGAGCATGGCCTTGCCTAGCGTACGAATTGTCATGGTATCTGTCAGCACGGCAAGTGTCTCATCACTGACAATACCTGCTTTCAGGAAGTTATGACGCTTTGGGTGGTCAAGTGGACTCCCGGTTGGCGAGCCATCGGCATTATAAGAGATGCTAAACGGGGCGTATTTCGCCAGGTTGGCATCGATTTTTTCCTGTGTGATGGTTGTCTGCGTATTGACTGCAAGGTGCTGATCGAACTGACGGTACAGGGGGGCGGTATCTCCCTGGCTATCATCGAAGACAGTGTCGAAATTAAAGCTCGGATTGTCTTCTCGCAGCATCTGATCGTACATCAACAATGCCGTCCAGTTTTTGCTTGCCATATCGACGACACCCGGGTTGACGAAAGGTTGCTGGTAATCCGGTGTCGGCCAGCGGTTGTCAACAGGGACAGCCATCATAACCTGGTCGAAAAGCAGCGTGCCTGCCAAGTCAGGCGCAGTAACGGTCAGCCGATTCATGTCCGCTGTCGGGGTACCATCCATATCCCTGAAGGGGACAGAAATCCCCCGCCAGCCCTCGAAGTTCAGGGAATAGGTAAACTGGGTTTGAGGACTGTCATCTTTGCCAAACTGGAAGGTAAGGGTGTTATCCGATGCTTGCTCGTTATAGACCCAGGCCATAAAGGTATAAGGTGTTATCTCACTGTCATCATCGGCGTAATTGATTTGCTGGTGGAAGCTCAGCTGGCTGTTGGGGCTATAGGTCCATTTCAGGGAGTTCGAGCCATCTTTGAAATGTTCATCGCTGATTGTTAGCGGTGTGGTTGATGAGGAAGTGATAGCCTGTGGTAATCCTTTTTCGAAAAAGTACATATAACCACCGGGCTCAAGTTGTGCCCCTTTTCCTTCAATATCTTGGTTGCCTTCCGTGTTTGGTTGAGTTCCTGGATTGGTGAGGCCACCAGTGTTTTGAATACTTTCGTTTCCGCACCCACCAAGGGCGATAATAATACATAGGGTGAGGTATTTAGGTTTTTTCCATGCTTTCACTTTTTATTTCCTCTCATGTTGTGATTTTGTGCGAAAGGTTAGCGAAAGTTTCCTGGTTGATTTTTGATCGCCCTCACATTTTTTTACATACCAACGCTTTCGAATGCTTTTACTTTTGTTTGCTGAACATGTATCACAATAAATTTACTTACGAAGTCTTTCATGTGTTTTTGTTGGTGTGATCCTTATCGCTTTATTGTTTCGTTTGTTTGCGTATATTGCGTTTCAGTTGTTTTGAACTGCGGAACGAAAGGAAAGTCCCATGGCGATATCACACCAAAAGCAAGCTCGTTTTCACATGATGGCAAAACCAGCAAGCTATCGCTGTAACCTGAAATGTGATTATTGTTTCTATCTTGAAAAAGAAGAGATGATGGAACAGCCATCAATGAACAAAGATGTCGGACAGATGCCAGATGCGATGCTCAAGCGCTATGTGCGTGACTATATTCGCTCCCAGAACGCAGACGAGATTGATTTTGCTTGGCAGGGGGGGGAGCCGACGTTAGCTGGATTAGACTTTTACAAGAATGTCGTGAAATACCAAAAGTTATATGCAGATGATAAAACCATTACGAACAGTTTTCAGACTAATGCAGTTGCTATTAACCGCCAATGGGCGCAATTCTTCGCAGATAATAACTTTCTTATTGGTGTTTCGGTTGATGGTGCTGCCGAAGTGCATGATAAATATCGTATTTCAATCAATGGTAAGCCGACGTTTGAAAGGGTTAAACATGCAATTGAACTATTGAAAGAATATAAGGTGAACTTTAATACCTTAACGGTGATTAACGATCTAAATTGGAATAAAGGCAAAGAAACCTATCAGGTATTAAAAGCGCTGGGTTCAGAACACTTTCAATTTATTCCGATTGTGGAAGTTGAGCAAAACTGTCAGCAAACCAATACAGGTCATTATTCCCCAGCCGCTGATGCCACATTGACCCACTTCTCCGTGCCCGCCCACGGCTATGGCCAGTTTATGGCGGCGATCTTTGACGAGTGGATCAAAGAGGATGTCGGTCGCATTTTTGTCCGTATGTTTGACAGTATGCTGGCGACGTGGATGGGCTATCCCGCTTCTGTGTGCGTTCAGTCGCAAGAGTGTGGTCAGGCAATGGTGATTGAGGCCAATGGCGATCTTTATTCGTGCGATCACTACGTTTATCCGGCCAATCGCCTCGGTAATATTGCCCTCACTAATATCGGAAGACTCGCGACCAGCAAGCAGCAACAGCGGTTTGGCGGCGCCAAATCGACTAAGCTCACCAGTCAGTGTCAGCAGTGCGACCTCAGGGCGCTGTGCCATGGCGGCTGTCCCAAGCACCGTATCACCCCGATTGCAGGGGAAAAGCACAAACAAAATTACCTGTGTGCTTCCTATCAACAGATTTTCAGGCATACCGCTCCGGCAATGCACCTCATGGTGCAGGAAATACAGCGCGGGGGAGTGGCTGCTAATGTGATGCCGTTACTGGCAAATATGGATGCACATTAATACGTTTTAATTAAAAAGGAGTGAACAATGAAACTGTCCTCAAACAAGAAGACGGTACTGGCAGGCCTTGTGGCTGCTGCCTGTGCAATATCACCGGCAATGACGCTGGCAGCAGAGAAGGCTGAACAACCAAATGTCCTATTAATCGTGATGGATGATTTAGGCTCGGCACAATTAGACTTTGCGATGGATAATATCGACAAGGATACGCTAGCCAAGCGACCTGTACCTATGCGTTACGATGGTGATTTCGACAAGCTATATGACGCAGCCAAGCGTTCGATGCCGAATATTACCTTGCTGGCTAACGAAGGGGTCAGGATGACCAATGCCTATGTGGCAACCCCTGTTTGTGGTCCGTCTCGTGCCGGTATGATGACCGGACGTTTCCCGCATAGTTTCGGCACTTACAGTAATGATGATGCCAAGCTGGGGATCCCGCTGGATATCAAGTTGCTGCCAGCGCTGATGAATGAAAATGGCTATGCCACGGCAAACATTGGCAAATACCATAATGCCAAGGTGCGTAAGGAATTTAAGCCGAAAGATGAGCAGAGCCGAGATTATCACGACAACCAGATTTCGATTGCTGAGCCGGGTTATGGGCCGGAAGAGCGCGGCTTTGACTACTCCTATAGCTATTATGTGTCGGGAGCGGCGCTGTATAACTCTCCGACTGTGTTCAGAAACGGCGAGAATGTTGCGTCACCGGGTTACATGACCTATAACCTCACCAACGAAGCGATAAATTTTATCGAAAAAGCCAACGATAACGATCAGCCGTTCTTTATCAACCTGGCCTACAGTGTGCCTCATATTCCGCTAGAGCAGGCGGCTCCGGCTAAATTCATGGAGCGCTTTAATACCGGCAACGTCGAGGTGGATAAATACTACGCCCACGTCAATGCTTCCGATGAAGGGATCGGTAAGGTCATTGATAAGCTAAAAGAGATGGGTGAGTACGAAAATACCCTGATTTTCTTCCTGTCGGACAATGGTGCCGTGCATGAGTCTCCGATGCCGATGAACGGCATGAACCGTGCCTTCAAGGGCCAGCGCTACCGTGGTGGTGTCCATGTACCTTTCGTTGCACACTGGAAAGGCGTCCTTCCAGAAGGCAATGTTGATAACACCATGATTTCAGCAATGGATATTTTACCGACGGCACTTGCGGCGGCAGGTATTGATACCCCTGCAGAAATGAAGATAGACGGCAAAAACATCATGCCGCTTCTAAGCGGCGAACAGCAGACACCGCATCCATATCTATACTGGGCCGGCCCGAGAGCCCTTCACTATGATTCGAGTAATGTGGACTTCTGGAGTAACTACTGGAAGTGGATCACTTTCGAAACCAATGAGTTTATTCCGAGCAAGCACATTGAAAAGCGCTCGAAAGGGGAATGGGCAATCAAAGATCAGAGCTGGTCGCTGCATTATTACGATGATGGCAATAAGGGTTATGAACTTTATAACTATGCCGAAGATCCGGCGGAGTCGATTAACCTAGCGAAGAAATACCCTGAGAAGGTCAAGGAGCTTAAATCAGCATTCTATGACTGGATCAAAGACAAGCCAGCCCCAATCGCATGGGGACAGGACCGCTACGAAATCTTAACTGAGTCGGCCAAATAACCATGATGAAGGGCCTCGCAAGAGGCCCTTTTCTTGTGTGAGCTAATGAGAGAAATCATCATGCAAAAAAAAATTAGTGCCCAGCCACGCCCGATGATCCCCTACGAGCACCCTGATGCTGCCATGTATTATAAATTGTGCAAGGAGCACCTGATCCGGCTACGATATAAAAAGCCAGCCTACAATAAACATGACGAAACTATTCGGCAAGTGTTTGATTCGAGTTTAGGTAGTTTTCAGGTGAGCTTGAAAGAGGAGTGCGAGCAGTTGGTTCGCTACATCACCGAAGCCTTTGAGCATTATGCTGTTTGGGACTATACGCATGCCTATTACCCCGGTCGGCCGAGCCAGCAGACTGCCAGAACCGATGCAATGGAAGGGGTCAGTAGGGTGATACCGACCTTGGCCGTGTGGTTACATGCCAATGGCCAGTCAACAACGGTGATCTACGGGCTGAACAATAAAGTGATAGACGTGGCCCAGTTGCTGCGAACGGCATTTCTTGCCGGCACCAACCCTGAGCACAAAGGTTACTGGGGACAGTTACACGACTACGATCAGCGAATTTGCGAAAGTGCCGACCTAGCGCTTGCGCTTTGGCTGAGCAAAGCTTGGGTCTGGGAGCGCTTCAGTCAGGGTGAACAGCAGCAGGTGGAGGCTTGGTTCAAGCAGGTAAATACCTGCCAGACAGTTGATAATAACTGGCATCTCTTTCCGTTAACCGTGCAGTTGGTGATCAAGGCACTTACCGGGGAAGATACGATTTCCCATGAAAAATACCAGCGTGTGAAAGAGTTTTATGTCGGGGATGGCTGGTTCCGTGATGGCGCGCGAGGAAACTATGATTATTACAATGCCTGGGGGTTTTTCTACTCGCTCTATTGGATGGATCAAATCGATCCGGAATTTGATCCTGAATTTATCCATCGGTCTTTATCTGATTTTGTGACGAAGTACCGCTATTTCTTTACCCCAGAGGGGGTGCCGTTCTTTGGTCGCAGTGTCTGTTATCGGCTTGCTGCATCTGCACCACTTCTCGCTGCGGTCGATCAGGGGGCTACGACATTATCGTCAGGTGAAGCAAAGCGCGCGTTTCATACTAGTTTGAAATACTTCATCAGTCATGGAGCGTTGCAAAATGGTGCGCCAACCCAAGGTGTGTTTGCTGATGATACGCGCTTGGTGGATAACTACAGTGGACCAGCGAGCAGCTTCTGGTCGCTGCGTGCGTTAAATATTGCATTGTTTTGCGGAGAGAGAACAGGGTTATGGGATGCGGAAGAATCACCGCTTGAAATTGAAAAAGGGGATTTTTCCTTTGAGATCCCAGCCATAGAAGCCAAAGTCATTGGTACTTTCAAAACGAAAGAAGTTGTTGTCATCTTTCAAAATGAATATACCGACCAGCAAACTCCACTGACTCGCCGTTTAGCGCGACAATCATGGAGCGAAAAGCTCTCTGAAATGGTTGTAGGGCGTGCTGAACGACCGAAGAACAACCTCCTGCGTAAGGGCGTAACCTGTTACACATCGAAAATGTATCATTTCTTTTGATTTCACAGGTTTTCGCTTTGAAAGTGTTTATGTGATCAAGATCGATTTCTTTCCTTTTGTTTTCGATTATCATCGAACCGAAAGATAACGAAGGTTTTGAGGTTTTATATGTTTCTGGTTTCTTCTCGCGAAATGCTCCATAAAGCGCAGATTGGCGGTTATGCTGTTCCTGCGTTCAATATTCACAACCTAGAAACCGTTCAGGTTGTGGTTGAAACGGCAGCCGAAATGGCATCGCCAGTTATTCTGGCCGGTACTCCTGGTACCTTCTCGTATGCTGGTACGGACTATTTGGTGGGTATTTGCAAAGAGGCGGCTAAACGCTACCAGATGCCAATCGCCCTTCATCTCGATCACCATGAGTCGTTTGGTGATATCCGTAACAAGGTAGAGGCAGGGATCAAGTCTGCAATGATTGATGGTTCCCATCTTAATTTCGAGGGCAACATTGATCTAGTTCAACAGGTGGTTTCCTTCTGTCATCGTTGGGACTGCTCTGTTGAAGCTGAACTGGGTCGTCTTGGCGGGCAGGAAGATGATCTGATTGTCGATGCTAAGGATGCGTTGTATACCGATCCGGAAGCAGCGTTGGAGTTTGTCAACCGTACCGGAATCGACTCGCTGGCCATCGCGATTGGTACTGCACACGGTATGTACAAAGAAGAGCCACGACTGGACTTTGATCGCCTAGGAATTATTCGCAGCAAAACTGACGTTCCTCTTGTTCTGCACGGCGCTTCAGGGGTACCAGATGCAGATGTCCGCCGCTGTATCGAGCTGGGGATCACCAAGGTTAATGTAGCCACTGAGCTGAAAATTGCCTTCTCTGATGCAGTGAAGCAGTACTTCATTGAAAACCCTAATGCCAACGATCCTCGTCACTACATTGTTCCAGGCAAAGAAGCTATGAAGAAAGTGGTGATGGAGAAAATTACTGTGTGCGGTAGCGCTGGTAAGTTGTAATCGTTTTTCGGAAAAAGAAATTGCAAGCACGCCCCCTGTGTTATTGCTCCGGGCTACATTAACAGTGCTCCCTCAACATCTATGGTGTAGCCATTTTTCTTTTTCATCCTAGAAAATATAAGAAATGGATAGCAAACTGATGGCTTCATCTGTGAAGTTTAAGCAAAAGAAAATCGCCATCATTGGCGAGTGCATGATTGAGCTGAGTGGTCAGCCATTTTCTACTCAGGATCAGCGTTTTGGTGGCGATACGCTCAACACTGCGGTTTACCTGTCTCGTTTGGTGCCGGGGTTAGCTCCCAGTTACGTGACTGGGCTGGGTCAAGATAGCTATAGTCGCCAAATGGTATCGGCATGGCAAAGTGAAGGCATTGATACTTCAATGGTGCTAGAAGTTGCTGACAAGCTACCTGGTATGTATGCGATTGAAATTGATCCGCAGGGTGAGCGCAGTTTTCACTATTGGCGCAATGATTCTGCCGCCCGTCAGCTTTGCCAGCATCGCGATTTCCCTGCCATTGTCGAATCATTAAAAACGTTTGATCTTGTTTACCTTTCAGGTATTTCGTTGGCCATCTTATCCGATCAGGACAAGCGTACTTTGTTAGTAGCGCTGGAGCAGCTTAAGCAAAGCGGTGTACGCATTGCCGTTGACTCTAATTACCGGCCTCGGCTGTGGCACAGTGCGTCTGACGCCTGTGAATGGCTGGGTAAGCTCTATCAGTTAAGTGATATTGCCTTGGTTACTGCAGAAGATGAAGATTTACTGCTTGGTATGAAGGATTCTCCGGCCAGTATTATTGCTAAGCGATTGCATTCCATGGGTATCAAGCAGGTGGTCGTCAAGCTTGGTAGCGAGGGGGCAATGTGGTCTGAATATGGCCACAGTGGCATTGCAGCCGGTAACAAGGTAGATAACGTTGTCGATACGACGGCGGCTGGAGACTCGTTCAACGCGGGCTTCCTTGCAGCCTGGAGCATAGGCATGGAAATTGACGAGTGCAGCCATTGGGGCAATAAGTTAGCGGCTCGGGTCATCCAGCACAAGGGGGCCATTATCCCGCTGGATCAGACGCGGTATATTACAGAATTGATGAGTATTTGATATGAACAAAGAGTGGATTGAAACATTACGAGCATTACGAGTGATGCCAGTCATCCAGATTGAAGATGCCAAAGATGCCGTAAAACTGGCACAGGTACTGAGTGACAATGGCTTGCCAGCCGCAGAAATTACGTTTCGCAGTGAAGCGGCGGCAGAGTCTATACGCCTTATTCGCGAGGCGCTTCCTGATCTTATTCTGTGTGCTGGTACAGTACTGACTCCTGCACAGGTGGATTTGGCAGTTGAGGCGGGGGCGGACTTTATTGTTAGCCCTGGCTTTAACCCGACGACGGTTAAGTATTGCCTTGAAAGGGGGGTAAAAATCATCCCGGGCGTGAATAGTCCAAGCCAGGTTGAACAGGCTCTGGAGCTAGGGGTTACTGCCTTAAAGTTTTTCCCGGCAGAAGCATCCGGCGGGATCAATATGCTCAAGTCGCTGACAGGCCCATACGGCAATATCCAGTTGATGCCAACTGGGGGTGTGAAACCGACGAACCTGATGGAGTATCTTGCGATCCCTCAGGTTATCGCCTGTGGAGGTACCTGGATTGCACCAACAGCGGCCATTCGTGACAACGACTGGGAAACCATCGCTCACAATGCTCGTGAGACTTGTAAGTTAGTGAATGCCTAGGAGCTCTGTGATGACAGAAAAGCATGTCGCCGTGTTACTGGCAGATGGATTTGAAGAAGGTGAAGCAGTTGTCTTTATCGATATCATGCGCCGGTTGGATATTAAAGTTACAGTATTGTCGTGCATGCAAACGACAGCACTGAATACCTATTTCGAAACCCGCATAACTGCCGACGATGTCCTGAAAAACTGTTACGACAATAACTATGACGCAGTCATGATGCCTGGCGGCCCGAAAGGGACGGACAACCTGTCGGCCAACCCAATGGTGATTAATTTCCTCAAGCGGCATATCACTGAAGACAAATATATCTGTGCCTTGTGCTCATCCGGTGCCAAGGTACTGGCGGCAAATAACTTGTTAGAAGGCCGCAACTATACGACTGGTGGTGGTCTTGAGAAGAAATTCGAAGACGGTAACTTCCTTGATCAAAAAGTGGTGATAGACGGCAATTTCATTAGTGGTAAAGGGCTTGGCGTTAGTTTTGAGTTTGCGTTTACTGTGGCAAAAATGCTGCTTACTGACGATCAGGGAAAAGTGGACTGGCAAGCAAGCCATATCTATTTTGATCATTGGCCACTGTAAGCGAGTAAAGTCGCTGTGATCTATCGGTGATTGACTTAGAGCTGAAAGTTCAACGCGATTTTGTCCCAAGCTGTTCGGATACCGACTTTCGTAATGCTCGGTTTCAGGCAAATCGAGCGTCATCACCGTGATCGATTTGACCTCGAACAAAAATACCCACGCTCGTTAATTCCCGCATAGTGAGCGTTACAGATACAATTTAAGGTGAGGTGTCGCAGATAGTTTGCGATATTTCTCCTTATCCGAACACAGTCAATCTGAGTAAATACCCTAACGCGTTTATGTCCGTGCGACCTGAAGTCGTATGAAGCGTTGTTCTGTCAGAAGTTGCTTGAGTATGGGTAACTTTTGTGCACGGGTAACTTGAAAATTCCCCACAACGGCTTAGGGTGATCGTTCTAAGCCAGAATTACTTCAAATTGAGAGGTGAGGAATCTTGAGGGAAATTATCACTGCTTCTGGAATGAATTCTAAAAGTAGTAAATTTACAACAAAGCTATTTCCAGAATGAACATTTTTCTAACTATTACTGCATTTTTAGACATAAATTATTGATAGTTGAATTGAATTATGATGATGTTTTATTGCACATATCAAATGAAATTGTCGCTGAAAGCATAAAGCGCCCTAAACTGATTTTAGTTGTTTATTTACAACAATTAGTTAAACGGTATTAGGGCAGTATCGCTTTTATTGGGACATTCAACGTTAGACAACACTATTTGTTATCTAGGCGTTAACTAGAAAAGTTGAGGCACAGGCTTGTGTTTACCTTTGGAAAACATGTGTACCAATCGTTGATTTCCAAAATGAATGCTGATACTTTGCCTGCATGAAAATTTACACAATTCCCACATCATTCTTCTTTTGGTGGCGCTCTAATTAGAGCGGCACGGAATTATCACATTCTTAAGCTGCTGGAAGGTAGCTAAGACTGTGGTCTCTTTTTATCTCCAGTAGCGATCTTTTTACTAGGAGATAACCTTATGATAGATAAACAACCCGCGGATCAACCAGAAATTATTCTAACGGGTGATAGAGCTACTGGCCCCCTTCATTTAGGTCACTATGTTGGTTCTTTGAGACAACGAGTGGACTTACAAAATATTCATGATCAGACGATCCTCGTTGCGGATATGCAAGGTCTTACCGACAATGCTCATAATCCGACAAAGGTATCATCCAACATTCTAAATGTTGTCGCTGATTACCTGGCGGTTGGCATCGATCCCTCTAAAACGACAATTTGCCTTCAATCACAACTACCTGCTCTTGCAGAGTTGACTATGTATTACAGCAATCTTGTCACCATCGCTCGGTTAGAAAGAAATCCAACGGTCAAAAGCGAGATACAGAGCAAAGGTTTTGAGCGCTCTATTCCTGCCGGTTTTTTAACATATCCGATATCTCAAGCGGCTGATATCACGGGCTTCAATGCAACACTAGTTCCTGTTGGAGACGATCAATTGCCAATGCTAGAACAAACCAATGAAATTGTACGTAAAGTCAATTCATTAGCAGGCAAAATTATATTGAATGAATGCAGACCACTATTAAGCAATGCGTCACGATTGCCAAGTACAGATGGCAAAAACAAAATGTCGAAGACGATGGGTAATACCATAAATCTTGGTTCTTCTGAAAAGGAGATCAGCGCGGCGGTTAAATCCATGTATACCGATCCTACTCATTTACGGGTTGAAGACCCAGGGAATATCGAGGGAAATGTTGTATTTACTTATCTAGATGCATTTCATCCTGACACATCCTATGTAAATGAGCTTAAAGAGCACTACCAACGTGGCGGTCTTGGCGACGGAACAACTAAAAAGATATTGGAAGAGTGCTTACAAGAGATCCTAAGACCGATCAGGAAAAAGAGGGCTGAGTATCTAGGTGATAAGGCTCAACTCATCGAAATTTTGTCTGGGGGCAGCCAAGTTTCTCGAGAAAAAACACAACGAGTGCTCTTTGATGTTAAGGATACTTTTGGTCTGAACATTCTCTGATCAAACGATTTCAAGAGTTAGCCTCGGAAAGCCGTGTGCTCATCTATTAACGGCTTAGGGTTACTACTCTAAGCCGGGTTTACCTCATTCTTGCTTAGAGTAGATACGTATTCACAGGCTATTAATGCCAGTTGGTAATACATTTTTAAATCGTTTTTACGAAGCGACAGTCCTTCAGTCATTATCCATAGAATGGATGCTATGTTTAACTCTTATCTATAATTATTTATGTTTCTGATAAGCTCATAACGGTTTGTGATACATTTTCGGTCCCGTTATAAATCTCATCCATAACGGTTGACACCTCGATGATCTTGTTCATTCCATCATTTGCTATATTTGCCACTTCATCCATAGCTATCGTGACACTATCTGTCAGGTTTTTGTTATCTAAAACAGCCATTTTGGGGCTTCGGAGAAGATCTTTTAAGACATCTATAATTAATACTGCCAATAATGATCGAAGCGACCATTTCTCGTTATGCCTTTATCTCGTTCTTAGATATCTTACAAACCATCCTTGAAGGTTACCTGTTGTCCAAGTCTCTTGAACACTGAGATGTGATTAAGAGACAGGCCTTGGGCAACTTTTTAGGGGGCGGTTTACGGGCGTTATAATAAATCAAGTCGCTTAATGCGATGCCGAATCGTTACAACCACTTTGTGCCAATGACTCAAGCATTATCCAATGCTTGTTTACGTAACTCAGTGGCATGTTGTGTTGATAACGGCTCGTCACGATCTCGTGGCGTAAATGACGTAACATCATTACGTACAGGCTCATCCAATGCTAGCTTACGGAGCTCAGTGGCATGCAGTGTGGATACAGGCTCGTCACGGTCTACTAACAGCCGTGGATTAACTTTTACCTGATAACTCGTTTCGCCTTCAAAGGTTTTCAGGCGAAGTTCATTTGCATGTCGATCGTTGCCGTTGTCATCATGATGATTGTATTGAGCAGCTGAAGCACCAAAAGATATTAGTCCCAATAGAGTTACTATAAGTACAGGATTTTTCATGTTTATCTCCACTTTTATAATATTAAATGTTTTTGCAGTGTTGAAAACCTGTCATTCCATCTTAGGAGTAATCCCTTTACCTTTACGGTTCAGACTTCGTTTCGATTTACACAAATAGTAGAGTGTGACGGACTTCAAAAATAGTAAGGAAAATAGAACGAGTTAGTCAGAAAATTTGTTGATCTCAAAAATACCGCCGAATCGACCTTAATTTCACTCACACAAGCAGAGACGTTTCACGGATTTTATGGTCAATTCCAGTAACAGCGTTTCATTACGTTTCTTATAAACTCACCTACCCTTTCCATTCACGACGGTTAGAAAGCGCTGCCTTCTGCTTGGATGTAAACACCAGATTTCTTAGCCAAAGCAAAATTATTTACTGCCATAGGCTATACATTCATTCTATCTAAATATATATTCGTAAATAACGAATTAAAAATCACATCTCAATGCGGCAGGTTGGATCGTTTTGAAAAGGGAATATATATGGAACAGACAGATCTAAGCTCGTTAATACCCATCGTAATTACGTTGGCTTTGTCTCTTACTACTCGAAACGTGGTTATTGGGCTTTTTGCGGGTGTGCTTAGTGGGGTGTTTATGCTTAATGGCTGGCACCCTCTTGATACATTCGGAGTCATGGTGAAAGGGCATTTGGTGCCACAACTCACGGACAGTTATAATGCGGGCGTGATCGTTTTATTGGTGTTTATCGGTGGTTTTGTCGCGCTGATGGAGCAGTCTGGTGGTGGGCATGCTTTTGCAAAAAAGGTGACTCATTGGGTTGATTCAAAGTGTAGAGCCCAGGTATCCGCTTGGTTTGGTGGGATTTTCATTTTCTTCTCGGATCTTGGTACGCCATTAATTGTTGGGCCGGTGTTTAGGCCGTTGTTTGACAAACTGAAAGTCTCTCGTCAGAAATTAGCATTTATTATTGACTCCACGTCTTCTCCTGTCGCCATTTTGATTCCTTTCATTGGTTGGGGAGTTTACATTATGGGGTTATTGCAAAAAGAGTTTACTGCTCTTAACGCAAACGTCTCCGATTGGGATGCGTTTATTGGTGCGATTCCTTATCAATTTTATGCGATTTTAGCTATTGCTATCGTGCCTTTAGTGGCACTTAAGGCATTGGACTTCGGGCCAATGGCTCGAGCTGAAATGGATGCAAAGCAAGGGGAGGTAACCGGAAATGACGCGACATCGCTCAATGTATTTGTGCATAAAAATTCAAAAGCGTCGTTTGTGTGGGGGCCTTTGTTAGTGATGGCGGTGGTGTTGGTCACTATGTTAGCTCCTCTTGGTTTCCCTTTTCAGAAAGTATCTGGCTCGGTGTTCCGCGCAGCTTTATCTAGCGCTTATTTCTTTG
Source organism: Photobacterium sp. (assembly GCF_057456235.1). Taxonomy (NCBI): domain Bacteria; kingdom Pseudomonadati; phylum Pseudomonadota; class Gammaproteobacteria; order Vibrionales; family Vibrionaceae; genus Photobacterium; species Photobacterium sp. Next base: position 150,045 of record NZ_JBVCPH010000002.1, read on the forward strand.
CCGCCATTACGCTTATTAGTTTGATGGCTTATTACAGAGTTCGTTCACTAGGCGATGGCATTAACGTTTACCTCAAGGGTATGGGTAATATGATGCAAGTGGCGATCATTTTGATATTGGCCTGGACTCTCAGCAGCGTCGGTAAAGAACTGGGTACAGCGGCCTATATTGCCGAGCAAGCTCAGGCAGGTTTTCCTTCTTGGTTAGTCCCTGCGGTTGCATTTTTGTTCTCTGCAATTATCTCTTTTGCGACCGGATCCTCTTGGGGCACGTTCGCTATTATGATGCCATTAGTGATTCCTACCTCATTTGCGATAGATGCGCCTCTATTTGCCTGTATCGGTGCAGTATTATCTGGCGGGTTATTTGGTGATCATTGCTCACCAATATCAGAAACGACCATTCTTTCATCTACAGGTTCAGGCTGTGACCAATTTGAACACTTCCGCACTCAGCTCCCTTATGCCTTGCTTAATGGCGCTATTGCTTTGGGAAGTTTTGTCTTAGCTGGGATTTATGAATCACCAGTTATCTTTATTATTTCAATCGTCGCTCAAATCGTACTGGTGTTTACATTTGCTAAAGTGTATCAACGTAATTATTCGTTGGTATCCTCAAATTAGCCGTTATGTATGTTCTCCTCTAAGCCAATGTTTGGTTAAAGCCTGTAGAGGCAGAGTGTAATGTTGAATATGATCTTTCCCAGCAGCTTCAGACACTGAATTAAGTGAGTAAAATCCTTAATGAGGTGAATTATAGGGGGGCTGTTGCAACACTTGGATCATAGTGATTACAGTGATCAACCACAGAACGGTCGATATTTTGAACCAACGCATGATAAGGACCATCGATGAAAGAGCGAATACCGTATTTCACTGTTTCTGGGATAGACGCTTCTTACAAGAGATCCTAAGACCGATCTGGAAAAAGAGGGCTGAGTATCTAGGTGATAAGGCTTAACTCATCGAAATTTTGTCTGGGGGGCAGCCAAGTTTCTCGAGAAAAAACACAACGAGTGCTCTCTGATGTTAAGGATACTTTTGGTCTGAACATTCTCTGATCAAACGATTTCAAGAGTTAGACTCGGAAAGCTGTGTGCTGATGCTCCCGAGGCTAAGGTGTCCGTCGTTTCTTGATGGAGCACTTGATTTCGTATTGTGATGCTAAGGTGAATCTTACTCGATTAGAGCTAGATGTTCACTCTAACAATATGGCAGCACTAGGATTATGTAAGCCTTTTGGCTTAGAAACCGAGGGCGCAAGGCCGTGTTGGTTGAAGGAAAACGAATCGATGTACATACATCATATATTTCGCCTGCCTTACAGGCAGGCGATGGAAATAATAGTGTACACCGTCCAATTGTCTGTTCTTTAGGGGACAGTTGACTCTCTAGCGATGGATCATGAAGATAGCTTATTAATTATTTGCTTCCTTCACTCTATGCCTAAACCCCATACAATAAAAAAAACACTCTGGAGTGCTGCCCTTGTAGCAATTTCCCTATTCTATTTTTGCCCGGTGTTCGCTCAAACCACCTCGGCATCCTCTTCTGATTTTGAGTTTTTGACCAGTAAGGCCGCACCGCAGGATCGGGATCTACTGGACATTTACATGCAGGCTGACACTCAGCCGGATGAAGCCCAGAAAAAACTGAAATTACTGCCAATGAAACAAATTGAGCATGGTGAAGGTTTCCGCTTGGCACTTTACTACCTTATTTTGTTCAAGTTAGAGAATGCGCTGGGGACACATGAAGTTTCTGCCGAACAATATATCGATGATCTTAAAGTACTGGGTGAACGTCAGGGCCAGGACTGGATGGTTGGTGAAGCCTTGCTTGAGTCTGTTATTATTTTAATAAAACAAAGTAAGTTTGATGAAGGGCTGGAATTTATCGATCAGGTCATTGAAATTGCGGAGACGTCGGACTATTCGCATCTGTTGGCCCGCGCCCTCAAGTGGAGAGCCAACATTTACGTCGAACGGTCTCAATATATCATGGCGATGGATGATTATCGTTCAGCATTGAAAACCTTCAGCGAGCAATCTGATGATATTGAGTCTTCTAAGGTGCTTTCAAATATATCGACGGTCTATTTTCGCCTGCAAGAGTGGAACAGCGCTAAGAAATATAATCAAAGAGCGTTCCGCCTGATTGAGGGGGATGGATGTGATAACCCCAACCTCAAAGCTATGCTGCATGTTAACGCCGGTATTATTGCCCGGCACTTTGATCAACCGGAACAGGAAGCCGAGCATATTAGAGAAGCGGTGAGACTGTTTGAGCAGACGGGTGCCAAGTTTTTGCAACTGGCGGCTCTGAACAATCTCATCACAATGCAGCTTAAGGACAATGAGATTAAAGCGGCATTGGCTAACTCTTTTCGCTGCCTGGAACTGGCAACCGAAATATCGGACAGATCAGGGGTGGCCCATTGCAATGAGTCTCTGGCAAAAGCCTATCTAATGCGGGGAGAGTTACAAAAAGCCGCCGAGATTGCGTTGCAGGCGCTTGAGTTATTTAACCAGCTGCAAGATCAGAAGAACTATATGGAGGTCAGTGAGCTGATCGCTGATATTTATGAAGCGTCTGGCGATTACCAACGTGCTTTGCAGTATTACAGGCAGCATTCGACTGAAGGTAGGGAATATCTGTTTAATGAGCGACGCAAAGAGCTGTTTGCATTGCAAGTAAGCTATGAAGCAGAAGCGAGAGAGCGTGAGATAGCCTTGTTGAAATCAGATAATGAATTAAATACAGCTCGGTTAGCTGAGCAGCAAGCGCGCGAGAAGCTATGGATCCTTGCGGCTGCTTTTTCTGTTCTGTTGCTTTATATTTTTTATCGGCGCTATAGCAATATCAGCAAGGATAACACCCAGCTGCAGCAGTCGAATGCAACTTTAGCGACTCAGTCGCTACAGGATCCACTGACGGGCTTGCACAACCGCCGGTATCTGGAGCAGTGGCTGGAGTCTGCGGGCAATGATGGCCGATCATCGCCCTATCACTATTTGTTAGTGGCGTTGGACTTGGATCATTTTAAGCTTGTCAATGATCGCTGGGGCCATGATTCAGGTGATCAGGTACTTGTCGACGTTGCCCGTCGACTGAAGGCGAGTGCTCGCAGTAATGACCTCGTGATTCGCTGGGGCGGTGAGGAATTTGTCTTGGTGCTGGAACTCAAGCCTGATCTAGACGCTGAACTCATATTAAACCGCCTGCGTGAGTCCATTGCTACAGTGCCTGTTAAGACCAGCGGAGGAGATCTGGAGGTGACGGTTTCGATAGGGGCCGTCGCGATAACCATTGACGTCATGATCAATGAATGGGATGAGTTACTGAATATGGCTGATAAGGCACTCTATGCTGCCAAATCGTCAGGCCGAAATTGCGTGAAGCTAGTCAGCGCATAATCTCGTCGAGGTAAAAACATCACATCCATTGTCTAGCGCAGCATAAACTGGTAGTGTCGCAGCCCTTGTAAACCGTATTTTCGCGTTCAGCAAAGACTAATAGGACAATTACCTTGAGCCAAACTGCTTTTTCAACCCTTAACCTGCATTCTGATTTGCTAAAAAATATCTCTTCCCTTGGTTATGAGGCGATGACTCCGATCCAGGCACAGAGCCTGCCGCACATCCTTGCGGGCAAAGATGTTATCGCCCAGGGTAAAACGGGCTCTGGTAAAACAGCAGCCTTCGGTCTTGGCCTGTTAGAAAAGCTGAATGTTAAGCGTTTCCGTGTTCAGTCTCTGGTACTTTGTCCTACTCGTGAACTGGCTGATCAGGTCGCCAAAGAGATCCGAAAACTGGCACGAACCATCCATAACATTAAAGTACTGACTTTATGTGGCGGCATGCCATTCGGCCCGCAGATTGGTTCGCTTGAACACGGTGCACATATTATTGTCGGTACCCCTGGCCGTATTGAAGAGCACGTCCGTAAAGGAACGCTGAACTTAGACGATCTGGAAATGCTGATATTAGATGAAGCTGATCGCATGCTTGAAATGGGCTTTCAGGACGCATTGGATGCGATCATTGATGCAGCGCCAAAGCAGCGCCAGACTTTACTTTTCAGCGCGACATACCCGGATCAAATTAAGTCGATTGCTGATCGGATTATGTTTAAACCGGTAATGGCGAAAGTTGAAGCGACCCATGACGACAGCAGTATTCAGCAGCATTTCTACAAGGTTGAAGGTAACGAACAACGCTTGACCGCCCTGCGCCTGTTGCTGCTGCAACACCGTCCGGAATCAGCGGTAGTATTTTGTAATACCAAGCGTGAAGCTCAGGAAGTGTCTGATGATTTGGTCGACTACGGTTTTAGCTCCATCGCCTTACATGGTGATTTAGAGCAGCGTGAACGTGACCAGACGTTAGTTCGTTTTGCTAATAAAAGCGCATCAGTGCTTGTTGCCACCGATGTGGCCGCTCGTGGTCTGGATATCGACTCGCTTGACGCTGTTATCAACTACCACCTTGCTCGTGATACTGAAGTGCATGTCCACCGTATTGGCCGTACTGGCCGTGCAGGCAGCAAAGGCGTTGCATGCTCTCTGTTCAGTGAAAAAGAACACTATAAAGTCGCTTTGCTGGAAGATTATTTAGATAAGACCATCGAAGGTGAAGCTCTGCCTCCGATGAGTCTGCTTGAGCAGCCGACATTCCGTCCAGTGATGACGACCCTTCAGATTGACGGCGGTAAAAGACAGAAAGTTCGCCCGGGTGACATTTTAGGTGCGTTAACGGGTGATAATGGTATTGCCGGGGCACAAGTGGGTAAAATCCAGATCTTTGATAACTTCGCCTATGTTGCGGTTAAGAGCGAATCAGTACGCGATGCGCTTAAGAAGCTCGAAAATGGTAAATTGAAGGGACGTTCGTTCCGAGTTCGCCAGATCCGCGGTTAATTCCACTGCTATACCCAAGAAAAGCCCGCATAGTTTTAGCGGGCTTTGTGCTTTCAAAAAAAGGCTGATGGAAATATCAGCCATTGTCCCCATGTTTTTATTAACTCAATTTATACTTATTTCACTTCGATTTTGGTTGCTTGAGATTGGCTTGGTTGAACTTTGGGTACCAGAACTTTTAGTAAACCATTTTGAAATTCAGCATGAATATGATCTTGCTGAATATTCTGGCCAAGATAGAAACTGCGCATAAATTTACCGGTGCAGCGTTCTTGCCGGATAACTTTCCCATGTTTCTTCTCTTCACTTTCTTTTTGCGTGGTGGCTTCTATGATCAGAGAGCCTTCATTTACCTGCAAAGAGACATCTTTTTTATTCACCCCAGGTAGTTCTGCTGTTATTTCGTAGGCTTTTTCTTTCTCAACAATATCAACTCGTGGTGTCATCATCTCGGTATCAAATTTTGGCCTTAGCATTGGGAATGCATTGTCAAAAATCTGAGGGAAATCAAACCAGGAGTCACGAGGAACTAAGCTCATACTTGCCTCCAATCCGATGTAGTAGTTAACGCATCTAAAGTCTAGTATATGATTGTTAATCAAAGACGAAAAACAACCATAAATTGATTAAGGTCAAAATTCTTTAAGGAACAGATTTTAAACACAAAATATAATAAACGGATTGATTTACTTTTCTTTTTGACTCTCGCTAAAACCTCACGTCGCCAACAAAAAAACATCACCATAGATACAGATTGTTAACAATTAGCTTGAATAAGTTCAGTTTTAGCGCTATTTTTGTTCATTAATCGAGCAGTTGTTGACAGTCTGAATGAGTATACACGATGTAACCTTGATGGCTTTCGACACGTTGGGCGGCATATGACACCTAAAAATGTTAATGGGGTCACCAAAGAACTGACAAAATCAGAGGATCTGACCGATCGCCTGATTGAATCTATCGTTAGCGGTGAATATCCGGCGGGCAGTAAAATTTCCGAGCCCGAATTGGCGCGCTGTTTTGGTGTCAGCCGTGGGCCGTTGCGCGAAGCCATGATGCGGGTGGAATCACTGGGTCTGGTTGAGCGGGTTCCCCACGTTGGTGCCACAGTGGTCGAGTTGAGTCAGCACAAGTTAATTGAAATTTATGCGGTGCGCGAAGCGCTGGAAGGTATGGCTGCACGCTTAGCCTGTATCAATATCACTGAGGATGAAATTGATGCATTGCAGGAACTGTTAGAACAGCATCAGCGTCATATCGAACAAGTTGACGGTGCCTCTTATTTCTACCAGCAAGGTGATTTTGATTTCCATTACCGAATTATCAAAGCGAGTCGAAACACCAAACTGATTGGTCTGTTGTGTGACGAGCTCTATCACCTGCTTCGCATGTACCGGTTCCAGTCACCGCGACAGCATTCTCGTCCGGCAAAAGCGCTGGGCGAACATCGCCATATTCTTGCGGCAATACGCGAACGCGACGGCGAGCTGGCAGAAATGCTGATGCGCCGCCATATCATGCGCAGCCGCCAACTGATTGAGCGGCAATTAACACAGGCTGGTTAATTGACGATGACTGTAATCATGACAATTATGATGATAAGGAGAGAGTATCATGAGCCCAGGGAAACGCTTCCGGAATGCGGTTGCACAGAACCATCCATTACAAGTTGTAGGCACTGTTAACCCTTATTGCGCGATGATGGCTGAGCAGGTCGGGCACCAGGCAATTTACCTATCGGGCGGCGGTATTGCCAATGCCTCCTATGGCCTGCCTGATCTCGGTATCACGACCCTGAATGATGTACTAGAAGATGTCCGCCGTATCACTGCCGCGACCCACTTACCGCTCCTGGTGGATATCGACACCGGTTTTGGCGGCGCGTTTAATATCGCGCGTACCATCAAGGAAATGGAACGTGCCGGTGCTGCCGCAATCCACATCGAAGATCAGGTGGCGCAGAAGCGCTGTGGCCACCGTCCGAATAAAGCCATCGTCAGTCAGGAAGAAATGGTCGACCGTATCAAAGCCGCGGTTGATGCCCGCAGCAATGATGACTTCGTGATTATGGCGCGTACCGATGCGCTGGCAGTGGAAGGTATGGAGGCCGCGATTGAGCGTGCTATTGCCTGTGTCGAAGCGGGTGCCGACATGATTTTCCCGGAGGCAATTAATAGCCTCGAACAGTATCAGCAGTTTTCTGATGCGGTGAAGGTGCCGATTCTGGCGAATATTACCGAATTTGGTCAGACGCCGTTGTTCACTGGCGACGAACTGGCTGAATGTGGCGTTGACATGGTGTTGTATCCGTTATCGGCGTTCCGTGCTATGAATCAGGCGGCACTGAATGTGTACCAACATTTAATTAAAGATGGTCATCAACGTAATGTGGTTGATCAGATGCAAACCCGTGAACAACTTTATTATTATCTTGGTTATCACGATTATGAACAGAAGCTTGATAAGTTATTTAGCGGGAAATAATTAAATCCAACAATTTATTTAAATAGAGCTAGAGTCATAGAATAAGAGCTTATTTAACTCGAAATAACCTGAACAATAAAATAGTAAAAATATCTGCGAATGCGGAAAGACTAAAAATTTAATTTAATCCAATTAATTTGTAGCTATTCATTACGAAGCTATTACAGCTCTTTATACCTGCGATTTAGAGATAAACGAGATAGTAGCGAGATGAAGGCTGTGATCCAATAATGTGAAACTATGAAAGGAGCCTGCTATGCCTGCAATAGCCGTAGTTGATAGCCATAAGGACAAAGCAATCACCAATAGTGCCGGATTACGCGGTCAAAGCGCGGGGTCAACAGCGCTATGTACCGTCGGTAAAACGGGCTCGGGGTTAACCTACCGCGGTTATGATATTACGGATTTAGCGCACCATGCTGAATTCGAAGAAATCGCGTATTTACTGTTAAAAGGCAAACTGCCGACGCAAAGTGAATTAGATCATTATAAGCGGGCACTGAAAAGAATTCGTGGCTTGCCGTCGGCCTTGTGTCAGGTATTAGAGGTCATTCCGGCGGATGCTCATCCAATGGATGTCATGCGAACCGGTTGCTCTATGCTGGGTAATCTCGATCAGGAAATGGACTTCTCCGAGCAGGGCGAAAAGGCCGATACCCTGCTGGCAATGCTACCGGCAATCATCTGTTACTGGTACCGATATAGCCATCATGGGGTACGCATCGATACCGCAAGCAGTGTGCAGGACACCATTGGCGGGTATTTTCTCGAAATGCTGACGGACAAAGCACCCTCTGAGCTGCATAAGCAAGCCATGCACTGTTCACTCGTGCTATATGCCGAGCATGAGTTTAATGCCTCGACGTTTACAGCAAGGGTATGTGCCTCGACGTTATCGGACATACACTCCTGTATTACCGCTGCCATCGGGAGCTTACGTGGCCCGTTACATGGCGGTGCGAACGAAGCTGCGATGGCAATGATTGAACAGTGGCAAAGTGCAGACGAGGCTGAAGCAGGGATCATGCAGATGCTGGCCAACAAAGCCAAGATCATGGGCTTTGGCCATGCCATCTATCGTCAATCCGATCCGCGTAATGCGCTGATTAAAGAGTGGTCTCGCAAGTTGGCGCAAGATGTGGGTGATACGCATCTGTTCGCGGTCTCTGAACGTGTCGAACAGGTGATGAAGCGAGAGAAAGACTTGTTTGCGAATGCGGACTTTTTCCATGCCTCGGCTTATCACTTTATGGGGATCCCAACCAAATTATTTACCCCCATGTTTGTCATGAGTCGCGTAACCGGCTGGGCTGCCCATGTGTTTGAGCAACGAGCAAATAATCGCATTATTCGACCGAGTGCCGATTACCAAGGGCCAGATCACCAGGACTGGCTACCGATAGAGCAGCGAACCTCTGCCGAGTAATGCCTTTTCTGAACAATGATCATCGCCAGACTATATCCGGCCACCGATCAGATAAGCCAATGGGAATAATGAATAGGGAAGTAAACCATGAACATGAATGTCGAAATGAATGAACGTCCGGCACCTGATGAACTGTTAGTGCAAATTGCCGATTATGTTGCCAATACAGAAATCAATTCACCAGACGTATACGATACCGCCCGTAACTGCTTGATCGATACTTTAGGCTGCGGCTTGTTAGCGCTGCGTTTTCCTGAGTGTACCAAGCACCTCGGACCGATTGTGCCGGGAACGACGGTACGTCACGGGGCGCGCGTTCCGGGAACCTCCCATGAACTCGATCCGGTCATGGCGGCTTTCAACATCGGCTGCATTATTCGCTGGCTTGACTTCAACGATACCTGGCTGGCAGCTGAGTGGGGCCACCCCTCTGACAACCTCGGCGGTATTCTGGCAACCGCCGATTACCTGAGCCGGGTCGCCGTATCTCAAGGCAAAGCGGCGCTCACTATGCGTGATGTACTGACGGCAATGATCAAGGCTCATGAAATTCAGGGCGTGCTGGCACTGGAAAACAGCTATAACCGCGTAGGACTCGACCATGTGTTGCTGGTGCGCGTTGCCTCAACGGCAGTGGTGACGAAAATGCTGGGTGGCAGCAAAGAGCAGATCATCGACGCGGTGTCTCAGGCATGGGTCGATGGGTGCTCATTGCGGACCTATCGCCATGCTCCGAATGCCGGTTCCCGTAAATCGTGGGCGGCAGGCGATGCCACCTCCCGTGCCGTTCGCCTGGCAATGATCACCATGAAAGGGGAGATGGGGCTGCCATCAGTACTGACTGCACCTCAATGGGGGTATTACGATGTGCTGTTCAAAGGCGATCAGTTTAAAGTCAACCAGTCATTTGGCAGCTATGTTATGGACAATGTCTTGTTCAAGATTTCATTCCCGGCGGAGTTTCATGCGCAGACCGCGGTGGAGTGTGCGGTTCAGCTGCATGAACAAGTCAAAGATCGTATTGATGAGATCGACCGCATTGAAGTGACGACACATGAATCGGCCATTCGGATCATTTCAAAATCGGGGGATCTGGCCAACCCCGCCGATCGCGATCACTGCCTGCAGTACATGATTGCGGTTCCGCTGCTGCACGGCGATTTAATTGCTGAGCATTATGAAGATGATTTCCACCGTAGTGATGCCCGCATTGATGTGCTGCGCAACAAGATGGACATAAAAGAAGATCCCCGTTACAGCGCGGAATACCTGGAATCGGATAAGCGATCCATTGCCAATGCCATTCAGGTGTTTTTCAGTGATGGCACCGCTACTGAAAAAGTTGCGGTGGAGTATCCGATAGGTCACCGTCGCCGCCGTGAAGAAGGGATCCCGGTGCTGGAACGCAAATTCAAGCGTAACCTGCAGACCCGATTCCCGGCGCAAACCTGCCAGAAAATAGTCGATTTGTGTTGCGATCAGGCCAAGCTTGAAGCTACGTCGGTTAATGAGTTTATGGATCTGTTTGTCATCAACTAAGCAAGGCACGCTTGCCTGTGCCTAATGGGTATAACCTCGTTTGATCGGGGTTATTTGAAATACTTTTTATTGTTGCAACGTTGTATTTTAGGGTGTCAATATTGTTGGGCATAATGACAGAAGTCTCATTAATGGTTCTATTGATGAATATGAAGTTATAGTGATTATTTTCAATTTATATTGGTCAAAATCAAAATGTTGGAACTAGTATATAAATGAGGTTTGGTAATCTTAATCGTAAACAGCACACGATTAAACTGTCTAGTTATTTTATCTCTTGCCGTCGTATAACTTGTAACTCGGGGCTTTAATTGAAATGGGGCCACGAGCACTTAGACTTTTTCGATGATTGATCAACCTTAATAAAAGGAGACTGGAATGGAAATCGGTTCGCTTCGTTGTATCTTTCGTACTCTGCCTATTGTGATCACGATGTGCTTGATTGGCATGCCTGTACAGGCTGATACTGAGACTAACCAAGCAGGTTTTGTTGCCCCTGCAAAGGGCTATGTCCTGAAACTGGGGCGCATCTCGGTCAATCCGCGGAAAGACTACCCCAAATACAAGACCCTCGGAGACTTTTTAGTTAAACGTCTTAATCAGGCTGGCGTATCTGACTGGGAGGTGGTTTTTGCAACAAGTCAGCAGCAGATGAGTGAGTATGTGCGTGATGGCAAGGTCGATATTGTACCTGCCGCTGTGTACACCGCCCTTGTGCTTAAAGAGCAAGCGGGTGCCGAGTTGTTGTTTAAGGAGTGGCGTAATGGCATGAAAAATTACCAGACACTCTTTGTAACCAGTAAGTCGAGTGATATTAACGAGCTTTCTGATCTGCTTGGAAAAAGAATCGCTTTCGAAACTCTGCACTCAACCCCCTCGTATTTTATTCCCCGGATGGTACTCGAATCCCAGGGCTTGCCTTTGGTTGAGATAGACAGCAGAGAAGTCTCTCCGGAACAAACCCATATTGGCTACCTCTTTGCGAAAAAAGAAGTCAATATTGCTCAGTGGGTGTCCTCTGAATGGGTGCAGGCTGGAACCATCAGCAGTCGCGACTGGAATGATCCTAAATATATCCCTGAGGGACTCAAGCAAAAACTCCGTATATTCTACCGTACGGAACCATTCCCACGGGCGGTTTGGGCCGTCCGAAGTGATTTGTCAGAGCCGCTCAAACGTGCAATTAAAAATGTATTACTCGCGGTAGCCAATGATCCCGAAGACGTTAAAGAATTAAAACGCTACCGAGGTGTTACCGGGTATGAATTATTAGAAGAGGGCGAATTAGCATTATTTGATGAGCAACTGAAAAAGCATGACTTACCACTATAGTTAAAGAGAGCTATTATGCGTATTCGCTATCAGTACTTTATTGTTATTAGTCTGCTGCTCTTGTTTATGTTCAGTATGATATCAGTGATTCTTAGTCACCAGGTAGATAAGGGCATTGACAATATGAGGCTGGAAAGCGAGCGTGTATTACGTCTGGCTATTATCGATCAGTATGAACAACGTGGCCATCAGCTTGCAGCAATGAGTGCCAGTGCTCTTACCAACCCGCTAATATTGCAAGATGTCGACGCGATTGGTGAGTTCATCCATGCGCTCTCTGCCGAGTATGCTCTTGCGCAAATTTATGTTTATGATCAAACCGGTTCAGTTTTGCACGATGGTACGTCAGAGGTGAAACTGAGCAGCAGTAATATTCTGGCGTTGCATTCTGACCTAAAGGCCATACCTGATAAGCTTATTTCTCATTATGATGTTAATTCTATCCATTTTTTTGCCCCTGTGCGGATGTATGACGAGGCCGTTGGCGGTATTTATTTCTCATTGCCCCTCACATCACTGGCCACTCAGCTCGATAACCTTAAAGCGGTACTTCTTACTAACGGGCAATCGATTACGCGTGAAAGTCAGCAGTCACTGTTAATAATGGGTACTGTCTTTATCGTGTTGTCTTTGTTCGCTTCTCTGTTTTTATCCCGGCGCCTGAGTGCCCCGATTGTTAACTTGACTAAGCAGCTGCTTCGTGTCGGTCGTGGTGACTATGAAGCGAAGATTGACGTTAATCGTAATGACGAAATTGGCGATTTGGCGACGGCTTATCGCACCATGGTCGATGATCTGAAAAGGACGATTATTACCCGGGATCAGTTGGATCAAGTCCTGCAAAGTATGCAAGATGCCGTTATGGTGACGAACGCATCAGGAAAAGTCCGGATGGTTAATCCGGCGGTTACCGCTTTGCTGGATGTGACGGAATCGGAATTGTCGGAACTGAAGCCATTGGAATTTCTCGATTTAAATGAAAGTGAAAGAGATATTCTGACTCAGACGATAGAGCGCGATGGTGCAATTATGAGTCAATTAGGTTTGATTCTGAGGGGGAATAACGGCCATAAACAGGTCTTATTTTCGGTAACCCAATTAGGTTCTTTGAATGGATTTCGCGGTGAAACGCTCTATGTTTTTCATGATATTACAAAACTAAAGCAGGCTGAGGCTGAGATCCGCCGACTGGCAGAAACCGATGGCCTCACCGGGTTATCAAACCGCTACCACTTCAAGATCCTGGCAGAGCAAGCACTGCTAAAAGCCCAGAACGATCAGTCTTTAGCTGCGGTACTTTTTCTTGATCTGGATAACTTTAAGCGCATCAATGACACATTGGGGCACGCCGTCGGCGATATGTTGCTAAAAGCGGTAGGTCAGCGCCTGAGCGGGACTTTGCGCTTGTCCAATATCGGTGGCAGATCCTCTCTGGATGAAGATTTGATCACGGCTCGGCTGGGCGGAGATGAATTTACCATTCTTCTTCCCCATCTGTGTCACTCTGAAATTCCATCGCTTATTGCCAAGCGACTGCTAAAGGCGCTGGCAGAGCCTTTCCAGCTTACGGGTTACAGCATTTCTATTAGCTGTAGTATCGGTATTGCGCTTTTTCCCAATGATGGTACTGATATAGAAAACCTGTTTAAGTTTGCCGATACAGCTTTGCACAAAGCCAAACACAATGGTAAAGGGTGTTATCAATTTTATAATGCTGCAATGGGTATAGGTGATCTCAATCACCTGGCCATAGAGCAGTCATTACACAGTGCATTGGCTAATAATGAATTCCAGTTGGTTTATCAACCACAGGTTAGTCCGAGCACGAATACAATCGTCGGATCCGAAGCTCTGCTGCGTTGGAATCACCCCATTATGGGAAGCATACCGCCTGAGACTTTTATTCCCATCGCTGAGCAGGCCGGGTTGATTATTCCCATCGGTGAATGGGTGCTTAGAACGGCCTGCAAGCAGGCTAAAAAGTGGCAGCAATTGGGGTATCCAGCCATGCGCATAGCCGTCAACCTCTCAGCCCGGCAATTTGAGCAAGCTAATTTAGCCAGGATGATCGCGGATATTTTGCAGGAAACAGGCCTGGCTCCTCATTATCTGGAATTGGAAATCACCGAAAGTATGTTGTTTCGTAATGTTGAACATGCGATTGAATGTATGCGAAAAATCAAATATATGGGAGTCGATTTAGCCATTGATGATTTTGGTACGGGCTATTCCAATCTGAGTTATCTCAAACGTTTTCCTATCGATCGACTTAAAATTGACCGAGCATTCGTCAGTGATATTCCCCAGAATGGTGATGACTGTGCCATTGTCTTAGCCATTATTGCCATGGCTCACAGCTTAGGACTTAAGGTCATCGCAGAAGGTGTTGAGACTAAACTGCAGATGGCGTATTTAGTCGATAAATATTGCGATGAGTTACAAGGTTATTATTTTAGCCATCCTTTACTACCTGAAGAGTTTACTGAGCTGCTGAATAAGCAAAACCTTGTTTTGCCATCGATTGACCAGACAGACTAATACTTCATCAAAGTAGTTTTAAAGCGTTCAGTTATTTGGTTTTTTCAGTGGGGCGTTCTTTCCTTATTAGCGCTTGCCCTGTATCGATAGTGGGTAAAAAGTGAGCGAGGTGAAATGCATAAACTGTGATCCCTGTAACAATCCACCTATCAAGTATCTATATTGGAGAAAATTTTTCTATAACTCGCTTTATTTATAGCAAATAAAGCGAAAATCTTCCTCTGAAGACACCGTATATTAATGCCATAGAAAGCTAAGGGCTGCCCTTTGCAAAAATATAGGTTAAGCAACCGTTGAGGGCGGTCAGTGAATCACCTCAGCTTTGTGCGCATTAAGGTGAAAAAATGAAAACGCATCTTTGGAATAGTTTCATTAGTGTGGTTAAGCGAGAAGTTGTTCCGGCTTTGGGCTGTACCGAGCCTGTTTCGGTTGCATTAGCTGCGGCAATTGCGAGGGAAAGGCTCAATGGCAAGCCCGAAAAAATCACGGCGTTAGTTTCGCCAAACCTGATGAAAAACGGTATGGGTGTCGGCGTTCCCGGTACCGGAATGGTGGGATTGCCTATTGCTGCGGCGGTTGGTGCATTGGCTGGTGATGCAAAAGCGAATCTGGAAGTGCTTAAACATATTACGCCTCAAGATGTGTCTGAGGCGAAGGCACTGATTGATGCTGATTGTGTCTCGGTTGGCGTTGCTGGTGTCAGCAATATTTTGTATGCAAAAGTGACCGTCAAGAGCGGTGCTGAATTTGTCTCGGTCACTATTGCTGACAGCCATACCCGTGTTGTGGCTATTGAAGAAAATGGCATTACAACGTATATCGCGGAAGCTGTTACAACAGATGCAAACAATAAGTCTGTTAACCCGTTTACAGAAGCACTGGCGGAAGATATTTACGATTTTGCACTGCATGCGCCACTAGAGGATCTTCGTTTTATTGAGCAAGCTTATGAACTCAATGACGCATTATCTGTTGAGGGATTAGCGGGTAAATATGGCCTACAAATTGGTGCCACGTTCCAGCGCAATGTTGACCGGGGGTTATTATCTGGTGGCTTGCTTACCGATGTGCTTCGCCGTACGTCGGCCGCATCCGATGCTCGCATGGATGGTGCCATGAAACCGGCGATGAGCAATTCAGGTTCGGGTAACCAGGGCATTGCGGCAACAATGCCTGTGGTTGTGGTCGCTGATTTCCTGAACGCCGATCAAGAGAAAACGATCCGCGCATTAATGTTATCCCATTTAATGGCTATTTATATTAAAAGCCATCAAAACAAACTTTCAGCACTATGCGGTGCGACCACCGCATCGATGGGAGCGGTGGCTGGGATGACCTGGTTGCTTGGCGGTGATTTTGACAAAGTCAGTAATGCTATCTGCAGTATGATTGGTGATATTGCTGGTATTATCTGTGATGGAGCCAAAGCCAGTTGTGCCATGAAGGTCTCGTCATCGGCCGGTGCTGCTGTAAAAGCCGCATTGATGGCGCTCGATGGTATCCGGGTAACAGGGAATGAAGGGATAGTGGCAGACGATGTTGATACCTCGATTCGTAATCTTTCCGCGTTAGCCAACGGCTCAATGACTCAAACCGACGTACAGATCTTAGATATCATGGTACATAAATAAAAGTGTCTTTACCTTGTATCTGTGGCCAATTTAAAAGGCTCCGGTATGTCGGAGCCTTTTGATTCAGTTGATTGTTGTTGAGTTAATTAGTTACTAATCAGACATCACTACCAATGAAACCGCCTGTCTGATGCGCCCAGAGCTGAGCGTAGATGCCATTCTTGTTGATTAATTCCTGATGCGTTCCCTGTTCGACAATCTCTCCTTTATCGAGAACAATCAGGCGATCCATGGCGGCAATGGTTGATAACCGGTGAGCAATCGCAATAACCGTTTTTCCCACCATTAATTCGTACAGGCTCTCCTGAATAGCGGCTTCCACTTCTGAATCCAGTGCTGAGGTTGCCTCATCCAATAGCAAAATAGGGGCATTCTTCAGCAATACCCGCGAAATAGCGATACGCTGGCGCTGACCACCGGAGAGTTTGACGCCGCGCTCGCCAACCTGGGCATCGTAGCCAGTGTTGCCATAAGGGTCGGACAACGTAGTGATAAACTCATGAGCATGCGCTTGTCGGGTAGCGGCCAGTAATTGTTCTTCGCTGGCATCAGGATTGCCATACAAGATGTTTTCACGGATTGAACGGTGCAGCAGTGAGGTGTCTTGGGTCACCATTCCAATCTGCCCGCGCAGCGAATCCTGAGTCACATCAGCGATGTTTTGATCATCAATACTGATAGTCCCCGATTCCACATCGTGGAAACGCATTAACAGGTTAACCATTGTTGATTTACCTGCCCCCGATCGACCTACCAGTCCTACCTTTTCACCTGGCTTGATATTCAGGTTCAGCTTTTCGATAACGCCGCTCTTTTCGCCATAGTGGAAGCTGACGTTATCAAACTGTATTCCGCCAGATTGTACTGTCAGTGCCGGAGCATTGGGTTTGTCGACGATATCGACAGGTTTTGACAGGGTACGCATACCGTCAATGACCGTACCGATATTCTCAAACAGGCCGCCGATTTCCCACATGATCCATTTTGACATTCCGTTGATACGTAAGGCCAGGCTGACAGCGACCGCAATCGCACCGATGGTGATAGCGGAACCGGTCCATAGCCAGATAGAAAGGGCAGCAATAGCAAAGACCAATGCATAGTTGATAATTTCTACACTGATGTTAATCCCCGTTACCAGGCGCATTTGGCGGTGAACCGTATCAAGGAAGCCGTTCATCCCTTGCTCGGCATATTCAGTTTCCCGGTCAGTGTGAGAGAACAGCTTGACGGTCGCGATATTGGTATAACTGTCGACAATACGGCCCGTCATCAATGAACGGGCATCGGCCTGCTCGGTCGAAACGGCTTTCAGCTTGGGAACGAATAGCAACTGAATGCCAATATAAGCCGCTAACCAGATCAGCATTGGCAACATTAAGCGGTAATCAGCTTGCGCAATCATGACAAGCATCGAGGTGAAGTAGACTGTAATGTAGACCAGTACATCCAGCAGTTTCATTACCGTTTCGCGGACAGATAACGACGTCTGCATCACTTTGGTGGCAATGCGGCCGGCAAAGTCGTTCTGGTAAAAAGAGACACTCTGTTTAAGCAGGTAGCGGTGTGCCAGCCAGCGGATTGACATCGGATAGTTACCCAGCAAGGTCTGGTGCATCAGTAATGAATGCAGCAACACCAGTAATGGGACAACAATGAGGACGATAAGCCCCATGCCCATCAATTTGCCGCCTTCTTCGGCAAGGAATGTGTCGGGGTTATGGTTGCTCAGCCAGTCGACAAGTTGCCCCATGAAACCGAAAAGCGAGACTTCAATTATCGCTATCAGCGCACTGAGTAGTGACATCGCAAACAACGGCAGCTCAAATCCGCGGGTATAATGACGGCAGAAATCCAACAGGCCTTCGGGCGGCTGATCGGGCTCTTGAGGGGGGAAAGCTGATGTCAGTCTTTCAAAAAATTTCAACATAAATGGTGTTTCCGAGTAGAGGCGTATTTTTCCAAACTGATTCATTTAGTCGTTTTTGAGCGTCAGTCTGGTACAACAGATAGTGCTGTACTAATTATCTAATGCGCATAACTAAAGGTAAAGGCTTGTGATGAAAGGGGATATCTGACTTTATTATGATTGCTCTTTTTTATATATCCTAAGTAATGAAGCCGTTTATATCGTCTGAATATAGCAAGTAGGTTAATAGCATATGTTCATTCCGGTTTATGCTACCAAGCTCATCGCAATGATGAGAGGAGGGGGGAATGATCCCCTTTGTGGGAACAATTTGAAAACGTTATCTTATTTATGAGATATTGCTCAAAATATTTGTTAGTGGGGAAAGTGATGAAAATTGATTTATCCACGATGATCACAGAGAGCCGGAACGAAGCCAGCCAGCACATTGATACGTTATCGACGCTGGATATGCTGAAAGTGATCAACGATGAAGATAAAAAAGTTGCTCTTGCCGTTGAGCAGACATTGCCGCAAGTGGCTAAAGTTGTCGATGCCATTGCTGTTGCCTTTCAGCAAGGTGGCCGTCTAATCTATGCCGGGGCGGGCACTTCCGGCCGTCTTGGTATTCTGGATGCAAGTGAGTGCCCGCCAACGTATGGTACGAAACCTGATCAGGTCGTTGGTTTGATTGCGGGAGGGCACCAAGCGATCTTCAGTGCGGTCGAAAACGCAGAAGATAACCGCGAGTTGGGCGCCGAGGATCTGAAAGCGCTCAACGTTAACCGGAAAGATGTATTGGTGGGGATCGCGGCAAGCGGGCGTACCCCGTATGTGTTAGGTGCAATGGCCTATGCTAAATCGGTTGGTGCAACGGTTGCCTGTATCAGTTGCAACCCGCAAAGCCCGATGACTGAGGCGGCCGAGATCTGTATCACCCCGGTAGTCGGCCCTGAAGTGGTAACGGGATCTTCTCGTATGAAAGCCGGCACAGCACAGAAGTTGGTTCTGAATATGCTGACCACCGGGGCGATGATCCGTACTGGCAAGATCTACGGAAACTTGATGGTTGATGTGGAAGCGACCAATGCCAAATTGGTTGAACGTCAGAAGAATATTGTGGTGGCGGCAACAGAGTGTCCACGTGAAGACGCAGAAGCGGCGCTGCAATCATGTGGTGGTCACTGCAAAACAGCCATCGTGATGATCCTTGCCAGCCTTAATGCAAAAGAAGCACAGCAACTTCTGCAAAATAGCGACGGCTTTACACGTCTGGCTGTTGGTGCGGCAGATAAGCATAAATAAGGTATCACAGAAGCAACCCCGGCAGGTGATACCGGTACCTGTTTCCAATCTGTTTTCATGATTGCAATTTGTTCAGATCGATAGAGTACCTCTAGCTGATCATTGTCAATATAAGGATATAACATGCATGAGCCAGTCTTATCTCAACTCCCAATTCTCTCCAAGATCAGTGTGTTTCCGGTGAAATCCATCGGGGGATTGAGCCTGTCGCAAGCTTGGGTTGAAAAGCAGGGACTCTGCTTTGATCGCCGTTTTATGGTGTCCCGGAAAGACGGCAGTATGATCACTGCCCGCAAATATTCCCAAATGGTCAAGGTAACCGCCACGTTGCAGTCTCATGGTATTACACTCAGCTATCCGGGAATGTCTCCATTGGTGCTGAAGTATGCGAATTTCACCATGGCCGAAACCAATGCTCAGGTCTGGAACGATCAGTTCATCGCCTATACCACTTCATCGAGAGCAGATGCCTGGTTCTCTCATATTATCGGTGTTGATGTCCGGCTGCTTTATACCGGTGAACAGTCGAACCGGGTGCGAGCAAAAATCCAGCAGAATGTCAGTTTTGCCGACGGCTATCCGTTATTGGTGATCAGCGAAGCCTCATTAGAGGCTCTTAACGATCGCAGCAGCCAGCATCATACGATGGATCAGTTCCGTACCAATCTTGTCGTATCAGGTACAGAGGCCTTTGCCGAAGACAGCTGGAAGCGGATCCGTATCGGTGACGTGGAATTTTCCGCAGTCAAACCGTGTGCCCGCTGCATATTGACGACGGTCAATCCGAAAACCGCGGAGTTTGATGCCTTGAAAGAGCCGCTTGCGACCTTATCGAGATTCCGTGCGGATCATTCTGGTAATGTTTATTTCGGTCAGAATCTGGTTGCACTCAATGAAGGGATCATCCGCGAGGGTGATACTGTTGAAGTGCTGGAAACAAAACCGAAAGAGATCTATCCCGAGAATAGCGAACAGAATTTTCAGCTTGCCGCTGATGAATCAGGTGCTGTAAGTAACGAGACAAAAAACGTCACGATCAGTATTGATGGCAACCAGTTTCAGGGGAATAACCAGCAGCCATTATTGGAGCAAGCTGAAAATGTCGGCCTGATGTTAGCCAACAGTTGCCGTGCCGGTTTATGCGGCGCGTGTAAAATCACACTGGAATCCGGCAAAGTCGATCAACCCGATGTGCCCGCTTTACTGCCGGGAGATAAGGATAATGGCATGGTTCTGGCGTGTTGCTGCGTGCCCCAAACGGATGTGGAACTGAGAAGCTGATAATGTAAGCCTTATTCAATCGCTACAATATAAAGAAGACGGTATTTGCTATTTATTAGGAACCGAGTTCCTTCATCTTAAAGGGAGTATCTTGTGGCAGGTGCAAGTTTACTAACACTACTTGATGATATTGCAACAGTGTTAGATGACGTTGCTTTAATGACGAAGGTCGCCGCACGTAAAACCGCGGGTGTATTAGGGGATGATCTGGCTTTAAATGCCCAGCAAGTGTCGGGTGTGCGGGCAGATCGTGAGCTCCCGGTTGTCTGGGCGGTGGCTAAAGGCTCGTTTAAGAATAAGCTGATACTGGTGCCAGCGGCTCTGTTGATCAGTGTCGTTGTACCATGGTTAATAACTCCGATGTTGTTGTTGGGCGGATTGTTTCTCTGTTTTGAAGGATTCGAGAAGATTGCCCATAAATTCTTACACGGCAATGAAACTGAAGCAGAGCATAATCAGCGTGAGCAACTGGCACACGCTGAGATGAATATTGGAGAGTTTGAAAAAGAGAAGGTTAAAGGGGCGGTCCGCACTGACTTTATTCTTTCAGCCGAGATCATTGTAATCGCGTTGGGAACCGTACAAAACCAACCACTGGCGACTCAGGCTCTGGTCGTCAGTTTGATTGCCGTTGTCATGACGGCTGGGGTGTATGGCCTGGTGGCAGGTATCGTGAAACTTGACGATGCAGGTTTGTATCTGGTGCAGAAAAGTGAAGAAAATACCCTGAAACGCAGTGTTGGCAACGGTCTGGTCGGTGTTGCTCCTTATCTGATGAAGTCACTGGCAGTGATCGGCACGATTGCTATGTTCCTGGTCGGCGGGGGTATTGTGGTTCACAGTATTCCGAACTCTCACATTATAATTGATCTCCTGACTGAATCAGTGGCTAATATACCGGGATCCTCTTCCATTATTTCCGGAGTACTTAACGTGATTGTTGGCTTGGTCGCAGGTGCTTTAGTACTCGCCGGGGTGTCGCTGGCAAAGCACGCCCTCCGGTATTAATGCCAGTCAGCAATGCTAACTGGCATTTTTTAGCGACAAACATTCTTGCAAGCCATAATAAATAGCAAATCCTGATAACAGTCCTGCTGTTGTAGTCACACATTATCTCAGGCAATACTAATTTTTTATTGCCCAGCTAAACCGCTTTAGCAATAATGATCAATAATTAATTAAATGATTTTTCTGGAGACATAAAATGGTTCGTGTGTGGGTAACTGGTGATGCAGTGGTAGATCTTATTCCTGATGATGAAACACATTACCAAAAATGTCCTGGCGGGGCGCCAGCGAACGTGGCGGTTGCTATTTCTCGTCTTGGTGGCGACAGTGCTTTCTTTGGTCGTGTTGGTAACGATCCGTTGGGCCGCTTTATGAAGCAAGTGCTGGCTGATGAAGGTGTTGATACCCAATACATGCAGTTAGATGAAACTCAGCGTACATCGACCGTTATTGTGGACTTGGACGATCAGGGAGAACGCAGCTTTACTTTTATGGTGAAGCCGAGTGCGGACCAGTTCCTTCAGCCACAAGATGTACCGAGCTTCAGCAAAGGTGAATGGCTGCATGCGTGTTCAATTGCACTGGCGAATGAGCCATCCCGCTCCACGACGTTAGCTGCTATGGCTGCGATTAAAGCTGCGGGTGGTTTTGTTTCATTTGACCCTAACCTTCGTGAAGAAGTATGGGGGGCTCCTGCAGAGCTCAAGCCTGTTGTACTGGAAGCAGTTGCCATGGCTGATGTCGTGAAATTCTCTGATGATGAGTTGTTATTTTTGAGTGAACAAGACGACTTATCCACAGCTCTTATCTGGCTGAAAGATAATTACGTGTTGCCTTTGGTGATTGTGACTCAGGGTAAAAAAGGGGCGTTAGTTGTTCAGGGGCAGGAACAGCAATTGATCACTGGTAAAGCCGTCAGCCCAGTCGATACAACAGGGGCCGGAGATGCTTTTGTCGGCGGCTTGTTGGCGGGTTTAGTGATGAGTGATGACTGGCAATTACCTGAAAACGTACTGGCTGTGATTCAAAAAGCCAATGGGTGCGGTGCACTGGCAACCACCGCTAAAGGTGCGATGACGGCATTACCGACAGCGGAGCAGTTAGCTGGCTATTTGGCTTAGTTATTTGTAATTATATCGATTGGTATTACCCAGTATATAAAGGCAAGCGAAAAGCTTGCCTTTCTGGTTTGCCCGTGTATTACGAACCAGCCTCTGATAAACAATTATTTTACATGCAATATATTGAAGGTTAGGGATCCACCGAAAATCGTCATAAAATTGTCACAATCTCTCAATTCAGCGTGCAGAAATAGGAATAGTCTGCGAAAGGTTTATTATGTATTGGCATAATAATAAACAGACGCCGACGGCAAGCGAAAGACAACGCATTCTGGGAAGATTATCCAGCAACACAGCATGACTGAATACTGAGAACCTATGACTTACAAAATTTTGATTGTTGAAGACGATCCTATTATTAGGATGAAGATTAAGGGCCACTTCGCCCAAGCGGGTTATACCGTCTTCGAGGCTGATAGTGGGGTTGGGATGAAAGCGATCCTTAACTGCGAGAAAATTGACTTGATCCTGTTGGATATTAACTTACCAGGAGAAGATGGAATACAGCTTACCCGTGACGTGAGGAACATATCTGACATCGCCATCATCATGGTCACAGGCCGAACTGACCCCATCGATCGGATTTTAGGTCTTGAAATGGGCGCAGATGACTATGTCACCAAACCGGTAGAACCGAGAGAGCTGCTGGTACGTGCTAAAAACTTGTTATGGCGTATCCAGCTTACCCGTGATGCTTTGGAACAGGCAGAGGCAGCCTGGTCGCAACTGGAAAAGGATGATAGCAGATTCCGTTTTCTGGACTTTGAATTTGATGTTGCTCAGCGTCAGCTGTCAAAGGGCAACGATATGGTTAAGCTAACCAAAGCAGAATATGAGTTGCTGGTCGCTTTCATTACCCACCCATGCAGGGTGTTGGGTCGAGACCGGCTTCTAAATCTGATTTCTCATCGGGTTGATGCTCCGAGCGATCGTACCATTGACGTTTTGATCCGCCGGTTGAGAAACAAAATGGAGGAAAGCATTAAAAACCCCAAGATTTTTATCACCGTACACGGTGAAGGGTACCTTTTTGCGCCAGAGGTCGTTTAGATCCGTGAATATCACAATCAAAGCCAAGCTTTCACTCATTATGTGCGCCTCATTGCTGACAATGAGTGTTTTTTTTATCACAAACCTTATGCATACGGAAAAATATGTTCTAGAGGCGGAAAAAAACAATGTAAGTGTTAAGGTTGCTAAGTTATTGAATGATAATTTAAAGGGCCAGGTTGATACCGTTACCCGCTCGCTTTCCTATTATTACGAAAATTCGAAGCTGGGTAATATCAAGGCAGAATTAGCGACTGATATTACTACGTTCAGAGATACCATAGACAATATTTATTACAACAGTGCTTCTGCGGCCGATGCCGAAACCAGCATTCACGCATTTATCAATGAATACCGCTGGGACAATGGCCGCTATATTTTTGCCTATGATGCAGCCTCGATAGTGAACAAGGCAAACGGAATCAACGCCGGTATTATCGGTACCAGTGCTTATGATAAAAAAGATACCAATGGTAATTATTACGCCAGAAATATTGTCAGCGAAGCCAAAGCCAATGCGATTGGTTTTAGCAGCTATCATTTTTTAAACCCGGTAACCCAAAAAATCGAAGAAAAACTAACGGCCTCGTTTTACTTCGAACCGTTAAACCTGGTAATTGCGACGGGTGAGTACATCAGTACGCTAAGGCAAGATGAACTTGAGGCCGCTCTTAAGACCATCAGTTCATCAAAATACGGCCAAAATGGCTACTTTTGGGTACAAGATAAGAACGGTAAAGTTCTGGCGCATCCCAAGACTGAAATTATCGGCACTGTCATTCCATCAACGACATCAAGAATTGCCGCCAGAATACAAGGCCAATCCGAAGTCTTTGTTAAAATTGCTTACGAAAATCCGACCTCCAAACAAACAGAGAGCAAAATTGCCTATGCCCGAAATATTTTTCCCGAATGGGGCTGGACCATAGCTACGGGAACGTATGAGAGCGATATCACTAACATTCAGGATGGGCTGACGAGCGCAACGGCAGACATTTTCAATGACAGAGTATACATGAGCATTGCTACTGCCGCGGTACTGCTGATTATTGCGCTGCTGGTTGCAGCCTGGTCGATCAATAAGATCGTTAAAGGATTAGTGGTTCTCAAAGAGCGCATTGATACCTTATCGACCGGCGAAGCAGATTTAACCTCGAGAATTGATATTACGTCGCATGATGAGTTGGGTGATATTGGCAATTCGGTAAACAACTTTATTATTTACCTGCAATCGATGACCTTGGAAATCTCGCAAGCCTCTGCAGATATTACTGACGGTATTAAGCACGCTTCCGAAGCGGCCGCAAACACTCCAAAAGCCAATGACCAAGTACTGTTGGCAACAGATGATGTGTTTGAGGCTCCTGGCAGTATGACGGCCGTAATAAGAAAACTGGCGGCAGGTGATCTCTCCGTCGATATTCCGCAGGGAGAGAGTGACGAGATTGGCCACCTCGCGGATGCAATATCGGTATTTAAGAAAAATGCTGTGGCCCTGCGGGAGCACCAGAATGAACTGCAAAAACTGGTAGATGAACGTACTATGCAGCTTACCGAGGCTAATAACGCACTCAACAGTGAAGTCGCCAAGCATGCAAAAGCACGAGAACAAGCGGAACAGGCTAACAAAGCCAAATCGACTTTCCTTGCCCACATGAGCCATGAGATCCGTACCCCGATGAACGGGATAATGGGAACACTTCACCTCCTTGATGATACAGCTTTGGACAGCGCACAAAAACACTACACTAAAACCATTACGTCATCAGGCGAAATTTTGATGGGGGTACTCAATAATGTTCTGGATTATTCTAAAATCGAAGCTGGGTATTTTAATATAAATAAAACAAATTTTCACACCAAGTCGATTGTGGCCAATGTTGTCAACATGCTTAAAGCCAGAGCCAAAGAAAAGAACATCACACTCACCTACGCCATCGCAAACGATGTTCCCAACTATTTGTATGGCGACGTCAACAAGATCATTCAAATTCTCACTAATTTGGTTGGTAACGCGATTAAATTTACCAATATGGGAAGCGTCACAATCCGAGTGCAACTCAGCGAGCAACTGGCGGCAGAGTGTTTTTTGCTCACATTCGAGGTGTTAGATTCTGGCAAAGGCATTCCTGAAGCAAAACAGGCCGTTATTTTTGAGCCATTTGAACAGGCGACTCAATCAGAGCGCGGTACCGGATTAGGCTTGCCTATCAGTAAGCGATTCGCTGAGATGCTTGGCGGGGAGTTAACCGTATACAGTGAGCCCGATATCGGTAGCCGGTTTATTCTCACTCTGCCGTTGAATGCCGGGGAGAAAGATGAACTGATATCCACTGAAGAAAATGTTTCCCTTACCGTTCCGCCACTGAATATTTTACTGGTAGAAGATAATGAAACGAATGTCCTGGTCGCGAAAGGATTCCTGGACAAGCTTGGTCATAAGGTTTTTGTCGCCATGACAGGAGAAATGGCACAACGCGCAATAGATAACCATCATGTCGACATCATCTTAATGGATATTCATCTACCGGATACTGACGGTGTTACGCTGACGGCTAGATTAAGAGAGAAAGCGAATCGCTATATCCCCACTATCGCCTTCTCTGCCCATGTTTTCCGGCAAGACATTGAATCATATCTCGAGGCCGGCCTCGATGGTTTTTTAGGTAAACCGGTACAGTTTAAGCGAATGCAGACTGTCATCGCTAATGTCTATAACAGCCAACCCGGAAAGTTCGATGCAGTTAGGGATATAGAGCAGGACATGGATAAAAAAGAACCTGCCGTCACTCTTTTTGACCACTCGGTGTTGGAAAAGGACAGACAGATCCTTGGAGATGGGCTAGTACACGAAATAGTGGCGATGTTTTACGAACGCTCGGCCGCGCTGATCAAAGAGATAAAAACAGAGAGCTCCGCCCGAAAACTTGAGATGACAGTTCACAGCCTAAAAAGCTCCGCCGGAGCCATCGGTCTAATCGCCCTGAGTAAAGCCTGCGAGGAGCTGGAAATAGCTTGTAAGCAAGGTGCTGATGCTCAGGAGTTAACTGCATTGTCAGTAGCCTTACTTGCTATCTATCATCCTTCTATCGACAGACTGAAAGAAGAATTTTAAGGCAAAAACAAGGGCATGCCATTAAACATCAGAATGTTTCGGCATTGCCCCTTGTTTACTGGTTTCTCTTTTTTGTCTCCTCCTCATATCGCTTGCTTGTCCTGATTTCGTCCGTACTTTCAAAACACCTCTCATAATTAAACATCTCTTTCGCCTTACTAAAACGGACTGGATTGTATCTAAATCTTTGATATTTATTAGTTAGATCAGGCGCGACAACGCAGGGAAGGACAGTCTGTTCATAATTTTACGCATTTCTTTAATACTTGTTCCCAAAATAAATGCATGATTTGTACATCAACTGATTGCACTTTACCTGTTGCATAGGCTGAAAGAAACTTCTGAGACAAGAAGTACTTCTGTTGTATTTTTTAGAGGAATAGAAGAGATGTCACTACCACATGTAATTTTAACTGTGCTGAGCAATCGCGACGCAACCGGTTACGATATTACCAAAGAATTCTCACGCAGCATCGGTTATTTCTGGAAAGCGAGCCACCAACAAGTGTATCGCGAATTGAATAAAATGGCCGACAACAACTTGGCGATCGCCCGACTCGAACCGCAGAATGGTAAACCCGATCGTAAGGTCTACTCCATTACCGATCTGGGGCGCAAGGCTCTGTTTGAATGGTTCCAGCAGCCTGCTCAAAATCCAAAGATCCGCGATGAGTTCTTGGCCAAACTACTGGTTTGTGGTGTTCATAATTCAGAACCATTGCAACAACAGCTTGAGGCACTCATTCAAGAGTCTCACTCGTTAATGAACAACTATGATGAACTGGAAAAAAGCCACTTTGCAAATTACAAAGAGATGGATCGCCAGTCTCGTCTTGATCGCCTGACTCTGCGGCGCGGTATGCATAACCGCCAAGCGTGGATTAACTGGGCAGAAGAAGTCCTCATTGAGCTTAAAGCCATCGACGGTTCTGGAACCAGCGGTGCGGGAGAAGTCCTTCTTTGTGGATAGGTTGCCAGAGGTGGATGTGTTTACTTTCTCCTTATAGCACCCGTGCTTAACAGGTTGTTGATAATGTATTAAATAAGAAAAAGCCTATCGACAGCCTTCATGAATATCTTTTTCATGAGCGATCTAATTTAAATATAAAAAGAATGTTTTTTAAATGATGTGTGTAAAGATTAAGGTTTAGCCTCATGAATTTAACAATAAAAGCCAAGTTGGCTGCATTGCTGTGCGTACCATTGCTGACAATGAGTGGTTTTTTTATTACAAGTCTTATGAACACGGAAAATGCTGTTCTTGAGGCGGAACACAGCAATGTCAGTGTGAAGGTAACTCAGTTACTGAATGATAACTTAAAGGGGCAGGTTGATACCGTTACCCGCTCTCTCTCCTATTATTATGAGAGTTCGAAACTGGAAAATATCCAGGCAGAGTTGGCAACCGATATCGCTACATTCAGAGATACCATTGAGAGCATTTATAACAACAGTGCTTCTGCAGCCGATGCAGAAACCAGTATTTATGCTTTTATCAATGAATATCGATGGGATGATGGCCGGTATATTTTTGCGTATGATGCCGCAACGGTTGTGAACAAGGCCAACGGTGCCAACAGCAGGATTATCGGCACCAGTGCTTATGATAAAAAAGACACTAATGGCAGCTACTATGCTCAGAATATTGTCAGCTCTGCCAAAGCCAATAAAGTGGGTTTCACCCGTTATCATTTCATTAATCCAAAAACCAAAAAAACCGAAGAAAAACTAACGGCATCGGTCTACTTTGAACCGTTGAACCTGGTGATTGCGACGGGTGAATACATCAGTACCCTAAGGCAAGATGAACTAGAGGCGGGAGTTAGGGCCATCAGCTCATCAAAATACGGCCAGAATGGCTACTTTTGGGTGCAGGATAAGAACGGCAAGATCCTGGCCCACCCCAAAGCAGACCTTATTGGTACTGTTATCCCGAGCACAACATTAAAAATTGTCAACAGTATTAAAGGCCAGTCTGAAGCTTTTGTTAAAATAGCTTTCGAGAATCCGACGACCAAACAGACAGAAAGCAAATTTGTCTATGCCCGGAATATTTTCCCAGAATGGGGTTGGACCATTGCCACCGGCACTTATGATAGCGACGTCACCAGTATACAGGAAGGCTTAACGAGCGCCACGGCAGACATTTTTGATAACAAAGTGTCCATGAGTATTGCGATTGCCGCGGCACTCCTGATTATTGCTCTGCTGGTTGCAGCCTGGTCGATCAATAAGATTGTTAAAGGTTTAGTTATGCTCAAAGAGCGTATTGATACCTTATCGACAGGCGAAGCCGATTTGACCTCGCGGATTGATGTTACTTCTCATGATGAGCTGGGCGACATTGGCAATTCGGTCAACAACTTCATTATTTACCTGCAATCGATGGTTCTGGAAATTGCGCAAGCCTCTGCTCATATCACTGAGGGTATCAAGCAGCTTGATGTGCAGTCAGATCAAAATAACCAGGCGTTACTTAAACACGCGTCGGAGACGGATCAAGTCGTCACGGCGATTACGGAAATGAGCGCAACGGCAGAGACAGTCGCCCAGAATGCTACCGAGACAGCCACTAACACTCAAAAAGCCAATGACAAGGCGATGTTGGCAAAAGATGATGTGCTTGAGGCGTCTGGCAGTATGATGGTTCTGGTGGATGAAGTGGGTGCCGCATCTGCGAGCATCAACACCATGAACGAGAATACTCAGCAAATTGTCAGTGTGTTAGGTGTGATTGGTGAAATTGCTGACCAGACTAACTTGTTGGCACTCAATGCCGCTATCGAAGCTGCACGCGCCGGGGAGCAAGGACGCGGCTTCGCCGTGGTTGCCGATGAAGTACGATCGCTTGCCGCACGTACTCAGTCCAGCACTGCAGAAATCAATGAGATATTAACAATATTACGTCAGGATGCTGCTAGTGCGGTTGCTGCAATGGATGTGACGAAAACAAGCTGCGAACGTACCGCTGAAAATGCCGAGCGAGTATCTAACAGCCTGGATGCGGTGACCGGTTCGATTGTCGAAATCAATGATCTCAGCACCCAGATTGCAACCGCTTCTGAAGAGCAAAGCTCGGTAACCGAAGAAGTCAGCCGTAATATGAATAACATCCGCGAGATGGTTCATGAGTTGACCCAAAATGGACAAGCGACGGTAGACAGTACACAAAGCCTGGCTGCTGCCAACGCCCAACTGAACACCCTGGTCAGTAAGTTTAAATTACAATAGGCTTTTCAAGTAATGTAACAAAGACAATTTAGGTTAATACTGAACAGTTAAGGCTTCTAATCAATTTAGAAGCCTTTTTTATGCCACTATTTTAATTGTTTCTACATAGCGGGTCTTATTGTGCAAGCGACCAGGCGGTGACGGGGTGCCACTCAGTTTTGGTATCTGCCAGTAATTGCAAGGTTGTCACGTTATGGTGAGTAAAAAAGCGCGAACTCATTACGTATTCACCGTCATTAAGGAATATCTCCAGTGATGACCGATCCGCTAAAATCTGCAGTTTAATATCGGCCTGTTCGGTCATTTTTATTTCGCGGATCAACTCACCATCGGTTTTCATAGCATGGCTGCGATCAAGCACGATGCGCTGGCTATCACTGTCAACAATCAAATCGCAATAGTGCTCGCCATCATCCATCAAGCGCAGCGTTTTACTTCCCGATGCCGGCCAGTTCAACGTTGTTTGCAGTTCAACACTTTTGATCTCAAGGCTCAGTGTTTCGTGTTGAGTCGCCTGATCAAAGGTGAATAGCTGCTGCTGGCTTCGCAGTGTTTGTAGTTCACGTGCTGGGCGTTGATACAGCTTGCCATTTTTCCAGCTCAGTTCACGCAGACAGGTCAATTGATGTAACCAGCCATCAGTAACGCTTGGTTGGTTGATTTCATCAGGCAGTCCCATCCAGCCAACCATCAAACGACGACCGTCGGCGGCTTCAGCTGTCTGCGGGGCATAGAAATCAAAGCCATAATCTAATGTTGTTAGATCACTGAGAGTCAGTGCATCTTGCTTGCTGAGTGTCGCTTTTCCGTAGCCGTTATGGTGGGGAACTGTGTAATGTTCACTGTTTGATTCGATACCTTGCGGGCAGAGAATGCCCAACAGCTGATCGTTTAGTTCGAACAGGTCCGGACACTCCCACATGTATCCGAAATCACCCAATTCTTCCCCGAATAAGCCGACATAATCCCATTTACGCAGATCATTCGAACGGTAAATAACGAGTCGGCCTGTTTCACTCTCATGCTGAGCGCCAAGCAGCATGATCCAGTGATCACCGTGGCGTACTACTTTCGGATCGCGACAATGTGGTGTAATTCCAGGCGGTAACTCCGGAATAACCGGGCCGTGCTTGGTAAAATGGATACCATCTGTTGAAGTTGCAAGGCATTGGGTAGTGATACGGTCACGCTGTTCACCGATACGGACATTGCCGGTATAAAATAGCATTAGCTCGTCTCCCTGGCTGACGGCATGGCCAGAGAATACCCCGTGACTGTCGAACCAGTCTGACGGGCATAACGCAACAGGTTGTGAAGTCCAGTTGATTAAATCTGTACTGGTGACATGCGCCCAGTATTTGTCTTTATGAACACAGCCGTGAGGGTGCAGTTGATAGAACAAGTGGTACTCACCGTTGTGATAGATGAATCCATTCGGATCGTTCAGCAGCCCTTGCGGCGGGGCAATATGCCAAAGCGGTCGATGCGCCGACGGTTTTTCTTCTAAAGCAGAGGTCAATGCCTGACGCTGGTTTGTATCAATGATCTGGCCAAGGTATTGCCAGTCCTGCTCTGATAGCGGCGTGCCTGGTTGCCAGCTCAGCTGAGATAAAACATCGTTGAAAGGGAATGCCATGGCAACATCAGTGCGTAATGCTGGATCGGTTAATTCAACGATGAGTGCATTGTCGACTCGGAGTACTCGTTGAATATTTTGGCTCCCACCACAGGTGTTAATCAATTCAGTCAGTGTCATCAGGTTCAGGCCTTGCTGTAGTTGGGCTGAATGCGTTTCAGCAACATCATTTTAGTGTTCTTTATGGTTCATCCGATAATTTAAATTTCGGGAACGTTCCAAATATGGGTGAGGTTAGTTGGAATTGCAAGATAAGATCATGGGATCAAGAAAAAGCACACAAAAAGTGTGTGCCAGATCAAAAGAATCGTTAGGGAAGTGGGGGGATAAGTGGTTAGGAAAAGAGCCGGTACTAGCAGCTCTTACGTTGAACCCAGTCAAACCCAAGTACCAGCTTGGCAACTTGGCTACGGCCTTGCTCAATGATTTCCAGTAGCATTTTAGCGGCATTGCTGCCTGCGGGCTCAAAGGCATAGTCAAAGGTAGAGAGCCCCGGAGAGACCACTGATGCCATTTCGTCGTTACCGACACCGATAACCTTGATGTCTTTGCCTGGTGCTAAGCCTGCTGCTGCGATCGCCTGAATTGCACCGATAGCGATGCGATCGGTTGCGCAGAATACGCCGTCTGGCTTGGTGTTTTCACGCAGTAGCTGAGCCATTTCTTCACGGCCTGAATCAATCGAAAACTGGCCTTGAGTATGGAATGTTGGTACAGGTAATCCTATAAAACTCAATGCGTTACAGAACCCTTCGAAGCGCATCTTATCAACGGCGATGTCATCACTTTGCACACCTAAAAAGCCAACGTTGCGACAGCCAGCCTGATGCAGTTTTTCGGCTGCGCAATAACCCACACGATAGTCGTCGTGGATAACACTTGGGATGTTATGACTTGAACCATCCTGGCCGATTAATACGACCGGGGCCCCTGAGCGTTTGATGGCTTTGACCAGTTCGTCATCAATATGGGTGGCAAACATGACAATGCCTTCGACCCGTTTCTGGTTGAACAGATCCAGATATTGCAGTTCTTTACCTGCTTGCTGGCAACTGTTCGCAAGAAGTACTTGCTTGCCTGATTCCTCAAAAACCCGACTTAAGCCATCGACCCCTTGTGATACCGCATTCGAGGTAACGCGCGGCACAATGATACCTATCAGGTTGGTTTTATTGGACTTTAAATCCTTTGCGACTTGATTGACGACATAGCCACATTGTTCGACGGCACGGCGGACCTTCACTTTGGTCGCCTCTTTTACGCCGTATTCGTCATTAATGACGCGTGATACTGTTGATTTTGAAACGCCAGCAAGGCGTGCGACATCATGTAAGCTCGCCATAAATTCTCCTTTGTTTACGCCATGATCTTCTATTTTTGGGATAGTTTGCAAATAGCAGGGCTGATAATCCCGCAATAAAGTGATAGCGATCACGCATATTGGCGTGTGATGAAATTTTTCATCGATCTTGGTCACACAAGAAAACAAGTATCTTGACGACATTGACAGTATCAATAAAACTTTATTTCGGTAACGTTCCCGAAGCGAGTTGGCTCGTCATTTTTTTGGAAACAAAAAGAGACGAGGATCCTACAAGAGCTTAACGCCAATATTGGATTAAGCTGTAATTAACCAGGTGCAGAGAAGCAGGTAACAGTCTCTGGCCGCGACGGAGGTAGAAGATGGACTTTCCAAGCATAGCCCGACAACTGATTGAAAAACTGGGCGGTAAAGATAACATCGCAGCGGCGGCACATTGTGCGACTCGCCTGCGTTTGGCCCTGCATGATGAAAGTAAGGCAGATCTAGAAGCTATCGATAATATCGATGGTGTAAAAGGGCAGTTTCAGGTAGCAGGTCAAATCCAGATTATTTTTGGTTCCGGTATCGTGAATCAGGTTTATGCTGCGATGAGCAAGCTCACCGGGCAAAGCGAAATGTCGACCAAAGAGGTCTCATCTGCGGGTGCACAGAAACAGAATGTGGTGCAGCGGGCAGTAAAAGGATTATCGGATATTTTCGTACCGATTATTCCGGCTATCGTTGCTGGTGGTCTGTTAATGGGTTTGTTCAATGTTCTGACTGCAACAGGGCTGTTCATTGACGGGCAATCATTGATTGATGCCTATCCCGGCATGGCCGACTTAGCATCGATGATTAATACTTTTGCTAACGCGCCATTTGTTTATCTTCCTGTTTTATTAGCGTTCTCAGCAAGTAAGAAGTTTGGTGGTAATCCTTTCCTCGGTGCGGCGCTGGGTATGCTGATGGTTCACCCCGATCTATTAAATGGTTGGGGTTTCGGTGGCGCGAGTGTGAGCGGCGGCATTCCGGTCTGGAACATCTTCGGCTTCGAAATTCAGAAAGTCGGCTATCAGGGCTCGGTATTGCCTGTGCTGGTTTCAGCCTTCATTCTGGCAAAAGTTGAAAATGGTCTGCGCAAAGTGATCCCTTCGGTACTGGATAACCTGCTGACGCCAATGCTGGCCATCTTTATTACCGGTTTTCTTACCTTCACATTAGTGGGTCCTATCACTCGTGATGCGGGCTTCCTGCTTGGCGACGGTCTAAACTGGTTATACGAATCGGCCGGCTTTATAGGCGGCGCAGTGTTTGGCCTGGTGTACGCACCGTTTGTTATTACCGGCATGCACCATAGTTTCATCGCCTTTGAAACCCAGTTACTGGCAGATATTGCGGTGACGGGCGGTACGTTTATTTTCCCTATCGCGGCAATGTCTAATGTGGCGCAAGGCGCGGCAGCTCTGGCCTTTGGGTTTAGCACCAAAGATAAAAAAGCCAAAGGGATTGCGATGCCATCGGGTGTAACGGCACTACTGGGTATTACGGAACCTGCGATGTTTGGTGTGAACTTGAAACACCGCTATCCGTTCATCGCGGCAGTGGTTGGTGCCGCATCGGCAAGCGCATTTATCACCTTGTTCAAAGTGAAGGCGACGGCACTGGGTGCGGCAGGTCTCCCGGGTATCATCTCTATTGCTCCAAATAGCGTGTGGTTCTATGTCATTGGTATGGCGATTTCCTTTGCGGTAGCCTTTGGCCTGACATTGGTACTGGGCGCACGAGCAAAGTTTAAAGCGGTTGCAGCCACAGCCTGATCACTGCAATACGCAATATTACAGTCAGGTAACTTGGGTATATATAAGCCGGCATGATGCCGGCTTTGTTGTTTTTGCCTTTTCTTTTTGGCATGAGTATTAGCCGTAATGGGTGACTAGGCAAACGCAAATTTAATCAATCACTTGTCAATAACTCGATTTATCTGTTTACTATGTATGTTTTTTGCAGCTAAATCGGGTTAGTACGTGGAAAAAAGAAAAAGAACAACCATTGCAGATATCGCCAAACTGGCAGGCGTGTCAAAAACGACGGCTAGTATGGTGCTAAATGGCCGTGCATCTACATTTCGTATTAAAGAAGAGACCCGACTACGTGTGCTAGAGGTTGCGCGGGAGAATCACTATTCCCCGAATGTGCATGCGAAATCACTACAAGCCTCTCGCTCAGATGCGATCGGTTTGGTGATCCCTGATTTAACCAACTTTGGTTTTGCTTCAATTGCCCGTGAGTTAGAACGTTTATGCCGGGAATCGGGATTACAGTTGTTGATTGCCTGTTCTGAAGACGATCCAGCCGCCGAAAAAAAAGCGGTAGAAGGCCTGATCCGCCGTCAGGTTGATGCTTTAATTGTCG
The DNA here is from genome assembly GCF_057456235.1 of Photobacterium sp. Taxonomy (NCBI): domain Bacteria; kingdom Pseudomonadati; phylum Pseudomonadota; class Gammaproteobacteria; order Vibrionales; family Vibrionaceae; genus Photobacterium; species Photobacterium sp. The sequence goes on from NZ_JBVCPH010000002.1 coordinate 185,282, forward strand.
CGTCTAGCGAAACAGGTGATGAATATTATCAATCGCTTACAAAGCAGTTACCGGTCATCCAGTTAGACCGCCATATTGGCCAGTCTGTGTTGCCATTGGTGCTGACTGATGCAGCACGTGCGACTGCCGATTTAATTGAAAGCATTGCCAAAGAAGGGCTGTCAGAATTCTATTATTTCGGCGGCCAGCTTGAGCTGTCGCCAAGTCGTCACCGCCTGGCTGGTTTTGAACTCGGTCTTAAGCGTGCGGGGATCGAAACGAAACCAGAGTGGATCCGTCACCGTGATTACCAGACTGCATCAGGTTATCTGATGATGCAATCGCTGCATCAGGATCTTGGTCGCTTACCACAAGCGCTATTTACGGCTTCTTACACGTTATTAGAAGGCGTATTGCGGTATTTAAAAGATCACGAATGTCTTAATGCACTGGTTGATAAAGAAATGCGGCTGGCCACATTTGATAATCATGACTTACTTGATTGCCTGCCATTGAATATCGACTCGATAGCACAGAACAATCAACAGCTAGCCAAAACCTGTTTTGAGCTTACGTTATCCCTCATTAATGAAAAATCACCGGCAATATCTTCTGTTGTCCTCGATGCTGATATTTTCTGGCGCAGTAAAAATAAGTGATACAGATATGACCAATAACTGCACTTAAATACTATGAGGATGATTGATTAAAACAGTCGAAGTCAGTCATCCCAGAAACCGCCAAACACTGAACTTGCAGGCTTTCTCAAAATTCACCTGGCGGTTATCAAGGATCCATCATGCACGGAAGGTTCAGTGGATTGTGGATCCCGGATATTTCGTTCCTCTATTCCGGTCCGGGATGACGAAATTAATCTTCTTAGTATTATCCCGTCATATTTTCAAACGCAGATCAGATCCCTCTCTCTGCTTTTTTGATCTTATTAATTCCGCTTTTACTCAATTTCCCTATAACGCCAGCTCACAAAACCCCCTTGTTTTACTCTGTTGATCACAAAGCTAAACGGTTTTAGCGTAAAGATCTCGATATGCTAAATCGATTTAACAATAATGACGACGTTGTTTAGTGGTTTACAAATTAACTTGATAGATGGAATTAGAATGATGAAGAAAAGCCTCTTATCACTTGCCGTGTCTTTTGCTGTAACTTGTTCTGGTGCCGCCTGGGCACAAGGCGATGCGACAGACTTAGAGCAGAGAATAGCTAACTTAGAGCAGCGTTTAAAAAAAGCGGAACAAGTGGCAGGTGATGCCGAGAGCAAAGCCTCTGCTTTTGAATTTCATGGATATGCCCGGGCAGGCTTGTTGATTGATGACAACCTGAACGGTGCGACGGGAGTTGGGCCATACATGACTGCAGCCGGTGCGCTGGGTGGCGCTGTCGGTCGTCTGGGTATCGAAGATGATAACTATGTTGAGGTCGTGCTTGATCATAATATCAATCAGGAAGACGGTTCGTGGTCGAAATATCGGATCATGCTGGCAGACAGTGTAGAAACCAATAATGAATGGACTGCCGCTGATTCACAGCTGAATGTACGACAAGCGTTTGCGGAACTTGGTGGCTTGGAATCCTTTAGCGGTGCATTTACTTCTGCTTCCATCTGGGCGGGTAAGCGTTTTGATCGGGATAACTTTGATATTCACTTTATGGATACCGATATCGTCTTCCTTTCAGGGGCGGGTGCTGGTATTTATGATGTTCAGTTCAGCGATGACTGGCAAACGAATTTTTCTGTATATGGACGTGATTTCGGTACAATTGACAGCGAAAATCTGGACGTTGAAAACTACATTGTGACCATGAATAACTACTTTGGTCAATGGCAGTTGATGTTGAACGCAATGACCGCCGTAGACAATGAAGGTAGAGATGTAACCGACACGTCTCCGTCCAAACGGGCAGAAAATGGCTTCCATGGCATGCTGGCTTATCATGCAGACAGTTTTTACGGTGTGAGTGAAGGTTTTTCTAAATTCGGTGTGCTGTTCGGCCAGGGTTTAGGGGCCGAGCTCAAAGGCATTGGTTCTAATGGTGATCTTAATGAAGATGCTAAAGCGGCCCGCTTGTTCAGTTATGGCGTAACCCACTTTGCGGATAACTGGCGAATTGCGCCTGCATTTTTGGCAGAGTATAGCCAAGACCGAGTAAAAGACGGTGATGAGTTCATGTGGGCTACGGTCAATGTCCGTATGGCACAAGAACTGACCAAAAACTTCGAAATGGTTTACGAAGGTTCATACCAGTATATGGATCTGGATAACGGTACAGAGCAAGCCAACGGTAGTTATTACAAAGCCACTGTTGCGCCAACCTTTAAGTTAGATACCTCTGGCGGTTTTTTCCAGCGTCCTGAAATTCGTTTTGCGGCTTCTTATGTTGATTGGAGTAAAGATCTGAATGACTACTCAGTGAGCCTGGCAACTGACGCGAACACCATGGGCGAGGGGGGAGAGTTTATCTTCGCGATGCAGATGGAAACTTGGTTCTAATCGAAAAACTAAAAAGCCGAGCAATGCTCGGCTTTTTTATGCAACGATAACCGCAGATTACTCTGCAATTTCTGCGTTGTGGTAAACGTTCTGGACGTCGTCACAATCGTTCAGTGCATCAAGGAACTTCTCGAATGCTGCTACGTCATCACCTGACACTTCTGTCATGGTCTGAGGGACGAAAGCAATTTCTTCTACGTCCAGCACTGCGTCAGGCATTGTTGCTGCAAGTGCATTTTTAACCTTGAAGAATTCCGTATGAGGAGCATAAACAGTAATGACACCGTCTTCGCATTCGATGTCGCTAACATCAACATCTTCCATCATCAGGTTTTCTAGAACCGCTTCTTCATCGTCACCTTTAAACTGGAATACAGCTTGGTGCTCGAACATGTGACCAACAGTACCTGGACCGCCGATTTTTGCATTGTTTTTTACAAAGCACTGACGAATGTCCATAAAGGTACGGTTGTTATTGTCAGTCAGGCAATCAACGATAACCATACAGTTGCCCGGGCCGAAACCTTCGTAGCGCGCAGTAGCAAAATCTTCACCTGCACCACCTTTGGCCTTGTCGAGAGCCTTCTCGATGACATGGCTTGGTACCTGATCTTTTTTTGCTTTCTCGATCAAGCGCTTAAGTGAAAGGTTGCTGTCTGGGTCAATGCTACCGTTTTTCGCACAGACGTAGATCTCTTTACCGTATTTTGAGTAAACCTTGATCTTTGCGCCTGCTGTTTTTGCCATAGACAATTTGCGTACTTCGAACTTTCTTCCCATGAGGAATAACTCTCTTCTATCAGTTTTTGGGACTCTGTTGTCGCGAATTTTAACAGCTACCAGCCCGTAAAGGCTAGTAGGATTTGATTGGCTATTGTCTGATTTCCTGACATCAGTCAATTCCTGGTATTTTCAGTAACATTTATGAAAAGAATCAGGATGCTACCTTTAACTGTCAGCAACACTTTCGATTACATAAGCATCATCTGACATCATAATGGTTGTCGCTATTCTTAATTGAAGGCGGCAGAGATACGAATGCGAATTCATTATTTGAAAGCAAAAAATGCGGCTTTGCTTTTTGGTGCTATAGATTTGATCTTAACCTTCCATTAATGCTTGAATACTAGCCACTTAAACTGTTCGCCCCTTTACAGCCTTAAAAGAGGTGGGTATTATTCACCGCACTGGAGAGATGGCTGAGTGGTTGAAAGCACCGGTCTTGAAAACCGGCATACGTTTATAGCGTATCTAGGGTTCAAATCCCTATCTCTCCGCCAAATTAAAAAAGAAAAAGCCGTTGATTATCAACGGCTTTTTTCGTTTCTGGGCATTGCAAGCATCCACAATAGGATTGACTGAGGCAATGTACCTATGCCGCGCTGAAACTTGCACCTAGTATACCGACATCTGCCTGCCTAAATTGAAGTGGTCAATCAGTACGTCCATGAACAAAACCTGCGGCATGCTGCAAGAGATAAAATAAAGAAGAACGGCTACAGGAAATTGCGCGTTTACACAGGCGGAAGAAGCAGAAGTCGCTCTCGAATAATAGCCCGTATAATAAATGATGCGTCAATGGATCCTATGTTTGAATTTGAATGAAATTATTGTGATCAACTTATCATAGTTGGACTAAATTCAGCTAATAGAGCATTTAAATTACTGAGATTATATTCACAATTGACGAATCATTTATAAAAAAAAAGACATTAGAGCCAGAGTACCAGCATTATCGCGGATAATTAATCGTATAACTATCGTCAATTCTATTAATTGGCAATTCCTAGTGAAGTGATATTTTGATGCTTATCACATTTCCCCTAAATAAATTCACTTACCATAGCGCCACTTTAATCATTCTCTAAAAGAATGATCTATTAAAGATAATAATTACTTCTGTACTATATAATAAAGAGAAATTTGGACATGAGCAGCGATATCATTAAGCTTTCAAGAAATACTGAAAATGCACCCCAAAGTGCAGTGTCTACACAAACTGTAGCTTTTTCTCACTATAATAATTTTTCAGCTCAGCTGCCTGTAGATCCTAAAACTGGTGAAATTGTAGTTGGTACGGTAAAAGAGCAGGCAAAGCAGTGCTTAACCAACATTAAAGCAATCGTAGAAAGTATCGACCATGTTATGGACGATGTTGTTAAAATCAATATCTTCGTTAAGAATATCGCAGATATTGACGCGATCGACGAAGTGTACACAACCTTCTTCCAAGGTCCTCTTCCTACACGCACGGCAGTAGCTGTTGCAGCGTTACCGATGAGTGATGCTTTAGTGCAAATGGATGCGCTTATTTCAAACGGTGAAGGCACCGCTCCACAAGCACCTTGCGCACTGATCAAAGTATCAAGAAACACTGAAAATGCACCACAGGGTGTGTACACACAAACTGTCGCTTTTTCTCACTACAATAACTTGGCTTCTCAATTACCTATCGATCCAAAAACGGGTGCATTGGTAACGGGCGGTGTAAAAGAGCAAACAGAACAGTGCTTAAGCAACATTAAAGCTATTTTAGAAAGTATCGATCACGTAATGGATGATGTAGTTAAAACAACTGTCTTCCTGAAAGATATTTCGGATGCTGACGCTGTAAATGAAGTTTTTGCCAAATTCTTCCCTGGCTATGTTCCGGCTCGCACCGTTGTTAGCGCAGCAGCTTTACCTATGGATGCTTTGGTGCAAATTGATACTGCTGTGTCGCACGGCGACGGTACACCACCACAGCTTCCAGAAGACACTCGTCTACTTGTTATTGAAGCAAACAACACGGAAAATGCACCAGCAGTTCCATATTCACATACAGTCGCTTTCTCTCACTACAACCACATTTCAGGTCAATTACCTCTAGACCCTAAAACGAATGAAATTGTAGCTGGTGATGTAAAAGCGCAAGCTGAACAATGCCTAAACAATATTAAGGCAATTATTGAAAGTGTTGATCACGTGATGGACGACACTGTTAAAATCAATATCCAGCTTACTAATGTCGAAGATATTGACGCTGTAAACGAAGTTTACACTACGTTCTTCAAAGGCGATCTTCCGGCAAGAACAGTTGTTGGTGTTTCAGCTATCCCTATGGGTGCTTTAGTTCAAATTGATGCTGTTGTTTCTAACTGTGAAGGTACACCTCCACAAGCATAATTGGCATTTAATTTCGGCTAAGTAGTGCTTTAATGGCTATAAGCTGAATCCATTCTACAACGATTGGGCAGGTTTTATTATTTGATGGTTTAAATAACGGTCAAATTTAAAGCCTGCCCTTTTTTTTCTTCAATTTAGAAATAGCTCGCACGTTTATTCCTCCCGCTTTACCGACCAAACATTTAAGATCAATGACGTGGTATCAGTAAATTCTAGTATCGTGTCGGTTTAATGCTGATCGAGTGGGTTACCTGCCTAACAGTCGCGAGTTTGCATCAGCAGAAATGCTGGGGCTTTCTTGTCTAGCTTTCAGTGAAAGCGATTACGTACAGACTTGAGATACTTTTTTGCTAAATCGATGACTAGAGCACTATTGTTATTCATATACGGACCCCTTTAGTTGAAATTAACCGTAACGACTGGTTGTTCAACAATCTGCTAGAGGTAATTATGAAGAAACAGCTAAAAGTAGTCGTAACGGGCGGCCCCGGTGGCGGAAAGACCACGGCACTCGACCTTTTCCGGCGAGAGCTTTGCGATCAACTAGCGATTGTTCCAGAGGCGGCAACTGTTCTCTTCTCTGGTGGTATAACTCGTTCGAGCAATGAACCAGTACTTAAAAATGTTCAAAAAGCCATTTTTTCTCTTCAGCAAAATTTAGAGGACATCCAAAAAAACAAGTATCCCAATAGGCTTCTTGTCTGTGATCGAGGAACATTAGACGGTCTGGCTTACTGGCCGGGAACGGAAGAGAATTTTTTTCAGGAAGTAAACTCTAACTTTGAAAATGAAATCGTTCGCTACGATGCGGTCATTTTCTTTGAATCTGCTGCCGCAAGCGGGCATGATATTTCCAGTAACAATCCAGTCAGAAATGAAACGTCAAAACAGGCCGCTGAACTGGATAAAAAGTTACAGGACATTTGGTCGAAGCACCCCCATTATTACTTTGTTGGTAGCTCAGAATCCTTTGTAAGGAAAATCATGTTCGGAATCATGACCATCGAAAATGTTATCAACAGACACAATAAAGAGAATGGAAATTAAAACGAGCGGCTCCCGTCTTTGCACGTTAAAGCCCATAATGTTTTAGACACTATGGGCCATTTGGTATCAGGTTCGAATTAATTAATCAGTTAATTGCTAAATTAAACAACGAAAGTGGATACTTTAGCATTGAGTTGTGCGGCTTGATTACTTAGCGACTGTGCTTGCTGACGAGCTGCCTGGGCATCATCGGCAAGCTGATCCGTCACATCTTTAATCGATGTTGTATTTTGAGTGATTTCATCCGTCACTTGGGTTTGTTCTTCGGCTGCAGTCGCAATCTGGGTTGCCATATCACTGATTAATGCAACGGAATCATTGATCTGTTCAAGCGCCGCCGTTGCCTGATCTGCATCTTCAACCGAGCACTGGGCCAATTTAGAGCTGGTTCCCATCAAGCCAACCGCTTTAGATGTTGTTTGCTGCAAGGTTGCAATCATGCTCTGAATTTCTTCCGTTGAAGTGTGGGTGCGCTGTGACAAGACACGCACTTCATCGGCTACAACGGCAAAACCTCGACCTTGCTCACCCGCTCGAGCCGCTTCAATTGCAGCATTTAGGGCCAATAAATTTGTCTGCTCTGCAATACCCTGAATTGTCGACAATATACTGTTGATCCCTTGTGCATGTTCATTCAACTCGCTGATAACGTCCGTCGCCTGATTCACTTCTTCAGCAAGGTTGTTAATTGAGGCCCGGCTCTGTATGACCAGCTCACGACCGCTATTGGTGTGAGCTGTTGAATCTTGTGCGACACGAGCCGTTTGCTCGGCGTGAGAGGCAATCTCTTGCGTTGCTGAAGCCATTTCAGTTACAGCTGTCGCGACCATGCTAATTTCATCTTGCTGACGGTTTAATTCATAAGCAGACTTGTTTGCAAGGCTCTCGCCAGCTTCGGATGCCTGACTTAGCTCTGCACCTTGGGTTCGAATATGACCGATTAAGACCTGTAAGCTTGCAACAAACTGATTGAAGTTACGGGCTAGATCACCGACTTCATCATTTGAATCAAGCGTGATACGTTGGGTTAAATCACCACCGCCCTTAGCAATAACCGACAGCGCACTTGATACTTGCTGTAATGGCTTAAACAGGTAAGCACATAGCATGTTAAACAGAAACACGCAGATAACGACAACCAGTAGTGTCATCAACATCTGCTCATATAAAGTATTATAAAGAGGAGCAACAACAGAGTTGTAATTAACGACGATCACTGTCTTTAGGTCAGTGCCATGAATGGGAGAGACAAAGATATACCTGTCTTGACCGGTAATCCGTATTTTTTTAACGTAACCCTCACGAGCTATGCGTTTGAGCAGAGAGTCTGTTAATTCTTGGTCTTTTACCGTTACTGACTTGTTTAATAATGAGGTATCGGCGTCAGCAAAAATATTACCTTCGCTATTTGCAATGAACATATAGCCTTCGCCAGGCAGTAACACGTCATCAAGCTGCTTTATGATGCTAGACATTTCTACATCGGCACCTAGAACGGCTTGCTGACCAAAAATAGTGATAGCCTTGGCCATAGAAACCACGCTGGCCCCGGTGGCGGCGGCGACAGTTGGGTTCTCGACGGTTACTGTACCGTTTAGCGTGATTGCATGTTGATACCAGCCCCACTCACGGGGATCATCATTGCCCGGTGGTAAAATAACGTTATTAGCATTCTCCTGAGTCCCATCAGGAAAAGCTAAGAAAACATTATCAAAACCTGCTGAATCTCGAACTTGCTGAAGGCGTTGAAAAAGCGTTTCTCTTGTAATAGTGACTGGCATTGCAGACAGGGCTGCGCCTTTTGCATCCATCCAGTCAGCCACATAGTAATTATAAGCGGAAGCGGCACTTTTAAGCCGCTCGTTAATATCGTCGTCTAAGCGACCGAGGGAGGAAAAGAAGGAGAGCACAGTGACGACAAGAGCGCCGATAATTATGGCAGCACTAGCTGACAGCGCCAACTTTTGCCTGAGTGTCATGTTAAACATCATTATCCCTATGTTATGTAAAGTAAAAATAGCACTTAGCCGCTATTATTTTGGAGCTCGAATAAAATCGAGCTAATTATACATATTTAAGATTCAAAAACCTCTCAAATTCGTACGGTTAATTCCTTTAAGGGATACTGCTAGCTTCTTTAATTTATCGGCGTTTTTTTACATCAGCGAAAAATATAAACATGTCATCCTGGAATAGATTGGCATATATCCGGGATCCAGTTTTGACCTTGTGCTTCTTAGAAACCGTATAAGTTCGTTTCGCTTCTTGCGGGGGGACGATGTGTGGTGACGGAATTTAACAATGTGCAATGTACGGTAAAGGTGGTAGATATTGGTAAATCGACGCCAATTTATACCTTGTTGTCGATACCCGTTAGGCATTCTTTATGGACGTAAATCAGGGGGTAATATTTGTATCGGCGATAATAGTTGTTTGTATATAGCTCTGCAGGTTGCTGCTGATGTGAAAAATAAAAAAGGCGCCTGGAAGGGCGCCAAAAGGAAGTTGCGTGCAAGAACAACTTAATGAATGATCTGCTGTAAAAAGTTCTGGGTGCGATCAAATTGGGGGTGACTAAAAAATTCTTCCGGTGTGTTTTGCTCGATAATCTCGCCGGCATCCATGAAGATGACCCGATCGGCGACTTCGCGGGCAAACCCCATTTCATGGGTGACACATAACATGGTCATGCCGTCTGATGCCAGTTCACCCATAACATCCAATACTTCGCGGACCATTTCCGGGTCGAGGGCTGACGTTGGTTCATCAAACAACATGACCTGGGGCTGCATGCACAACGAACGCGCAATGGCGACACGCTGCTGCTGGCCGCCAGAGAGTTGGCCGGGATATTTGTGCGCCTGTTCGGCGATACGCACCCGTGTCAGGTATTCCATGGCGAGTTCTTCCGCTTCTTTTTGCGCCATCTTTTTCACCCAAATTGGCGCGAGGGTGCAGTTCTCTAATACCGTCAGGTGAGGAAAGAGGTTAAAATGCTGAAAGCACATCCCCACCTCACGGCGTACCAGTTCGATATTTTTCAGATCATCCGTCAGTTCCGTTCCTGCCACTTTGATCTGGCCGAGCTGATGTTCTTCAAGGTGATTGATACAACGTATCATGGTTGATTTTCCCGAACCAGATGGTCCGCAGATCACAATTTTTTCCCCTTTCTTAACATCCAGATTAATGTCTTTTAAGACATGAAAGTCACCGTACCATTTATTGACCTTCTGCAGGCGGATCACTGAATCCGGCGCGACACTCTGATAAACACTCTTCTTTAACATGTTAACTTCCTTGTAAATTATCGATGGCCGGTGTGGAGTTTATTTTCCAGATGGAGGCTGTATCGAGACATCCCAAAACACATTACCCAAAAGACCAATGCAGCAAACAGGTAACTCTCTGTCGAAAACCCAAGCCATGCCGGATCGCTGTTTGCCGACTGGGCAATACCCAAGACATCGAACATACCGATGATCAGTACCAGGCTGGTGTCTTTCAGCAAGGCGATGAAAGTATTCACAATCGATGGAATACTGATTTTCAATGCCTGTGGCAAGATCACCAACCGCGTTTTTTTCCAGTAGCTCAGGCCCAATGCCTCTGCTGCTTCATACTGGCCTTTAGGGACAGATTGCAGACCGCCACGGATCGCTTCTGCCATGTAAGCGGAGTTAAACAGCACCACGCCGATCAGGGCCCGTAGTAATTTATCGATCTCGGTACCGCCAGAGAGAAACAGTGGTAACATTACTGATGCCATGAACAGTACCGTGATCAATGGGATACCACGCCAGAACTCGATATAAATGGTGCTCATACTACGTAACACAGGCATCTCAGAGCGCCGGCCGAGTGCCAGAACGATCCCAAAAGGCAGTGAAGCCAGAATGCCGGTTAAGGCTATAATTAGGGTGACCAGCAAGCCGCCCCACATGTGGGTACTGACAACCGGTAAACCAAATACGCCACCATGCAGCAATAATGTTGAGATCACTGGAAACGGCAGCACGGTGAACCCCAGTGCCCACTTTTTGTGGGGGAGGCGTTCTACGAGTAGCCATGTCATGAGTCCGGCTAGCAGAGCAAAGAACAGTACCGGACGCCAGACCTCTGCCTCGGGGTAAAAGCCAAACATAAACTGTCCAAAACGCGCCTGAACAAATACCCAGCAGGCGCCTTCGCGGGAGCAGTCCTCACGGGTGACACCGACCCAGTCAGCATTGAGGACTGTCCATTGCAGAATGCGACTGGCTCCAATAATGATCATTCCGAGTAATGCGGCACTTACCACGGTATTCAACGCGCTGGAAAATAGATTCTTGCGCAGCCAGGCTGAGCTGCCTGTGATTTGCGACGGAGGTGCATCCGATGGTGCAAAATGAAATTTTCTCATAGCGGGTTACCTCTCCACCAACGCAATCTTGCGGTTATATATATTCATTAAGAGCGATGTCAGTAAACTGATCGTCAGGTACACCGCCATGGTCATGGCGATAATCTCGATGGCCTGTCCGGTTTGGTTTAACGTGGTCCCGGCAAATACCGACACCAGATCGGGGTAGCCAATGGCCATCGCCAGTGAAGAATTCTTCACGAGGTTGAGGTATTGGCTGGTTAACGGAGGAACAATTACCCGCATTGCCTGAGGAATGACGATCAGACGCAAGGTATGGCTTGTTTTCAGCCCCAAAGACCCGGCAGCCTCTGTTTGTCCGTGATTGACCGAACGAATACCGGACCGAACAATTTCAGCGATAAACGAGGCGGTATAGATACACAGTGCAATTAACAGGGCAAACAATTCTGGCATTACGCCAATACCGCCACGAAAGTTGAACCCTTTGAGTTCTGGAAACTCCAGGCTGATGGGGTGCCCTGCCAGCAGGTATGTGATGCTTGGTATCGCTACCAGCACACCCAGAGAATAACGCCAGGTATGGATCTGGACGCCGCTTTGTTGCTGCTTACGACGAGCCCAAAGCTGAATTGCCACAACAATGCTTAGACTCATGACCAGTGCGGCAATGACCACTTGATAGCCGGTCTCAAACACAGGGGCGGGCAGAAATAACCCTCTGACATTGAGGAAAATCATATCACCGAGTGCCAGGCTCTGTCTTGGTGATGGAAGCGCCTGCAAGACAACGAAATACCAGAATAAAATTTGCAACAGCAGCGGGATATTACGAAATATCTCGATGTAGACGTTAGCCAGGCGGCTCAATAGCCAGTTCTTCGACAACCGGGCGATACCAACGGCAAAGCCAAGTATTGTGGCAAAAGTAATACCCAACACCGCAACCAGTACGGTATTTAACAGTCCCACCAAAAAGGTACGGCCGTAGGTATAGCTTTCGTTATATTCAATCAGTGACATTCCTATCCCAAAGCCGGCGGTTTGGTTCAGGAACTCAAAACCGGTAGCAATTCCCCTTTGCTCGAGATTATCCAACGCGTTATTAACAACCGTGTATAAAAACAGCCCGACACTCAGAATAAGTAAAGCCTGAAAGAATATTGATCGCACGCCGGGATGATATATTAGCGAGCGAAGGTTAAATGATGGTTTGCTATTTTCTGCGTGAATCCCGCACTCCTGTGTTTTATTTTTAACGGAGGCTTGATCGTTAATTTTTAATAATTCGTTTTGAGCTTTGTCTTTATTACTGACAGTATAAAATTCTGCTTCACTCAGTGTCATACAACTACCCTATTGATACTATGGGGTGCTAACCCATACCTTTCGGAAGCGGACTAACCAGCGGGTGAGGCCAAAGCCTCACCGCATACTTCATCTTAAATTTACGTGGCTAGCGGACCGGGGGAGCGTACATAATGCCGCCATCAACCCATAGCGCATTCAAGCCACGAGCAATTTTCAACGGTGAACCGGTGCCAACCGTACGTTCAAAACTTTCGCCGTAGTTACCCACTTGTTTAATGACTTGATAAGACCAATCATCGCTCAAGCCAAGACCCGTACCTTTAGGACCATCCAACCCAAGCAGGCGGCGGACATTGGGATCGTCTGATTTCATCATAGTTTCAATATTCTGCGTAGACACACCATATTCTTCCGCATTCACCATCAGGCTCAGTGTCCACTTCACGATGTTGAACCATTTGTCATCACCTTGTCGAACCACGGGACCCAGCGGCTCTTTTGAGATCACTTCAGGCAGAACAACTGCTGATGTCGGATCAGCGAGCTTTATACGCAGAGAGTAAAGCTGTGATTGGTCAGAAGTCAGTACGTCACAACGACCCGCTTCAAAGCCTTTAACGGTCTGATCTGACGTATCAAATACCACAGGCTTGAAGCTCATGGCGTTAGCCCGGAAGTAATCTGCCAGATTTAATTCGGTGGTCGTACCCGACTGAATACACACAGACGCGCCATCAAGTTCTTTGGCCGAGGTTACCCCCAGATCTTTATCAACCATGAAGCCCTGACCATCGTAGTAGTTCACGCCGACAAAGTTGATACCCAAGGCGCTGTCACGCTGCAGTGTCCAAGTGGTATTGCGTGACAGTACATCGATTTCACCGGACTGAAGAGCCGTAAAACGTTCTTTTGCCGTCAGTGGAATAAACTGTACCTTAGTAGCATCTTCCAACACGGCAGAAGCGACGGCTCGGCAAAATTCCACATCAATGCCTTCCCACTTACCTTTAGCATCGGTGCTAGAGAAGCCCGGTAAGCCGGTACTGACGCCACATTTTAAGATACCGGCTGATTGAATCTTGGCCAATGTTGCCGAATCACTTGGAGTACCAGCATATGCTGTAGAGACGACTCCAGCCATTAATAATGATGATGTAATCAAAGATGCAGAAAATAATTTTACTGTTTTTTTCATGGTGACATCCTGTCTTTTTTTGAACAAGGTAGTGTTTATGTTTAAGCGGTTTTTCATATATGAATTACGGGCTCCACTGATTTTATTGTTTGTGTTTTGTTATTCATAAATAGGTGGTTTTTGTTTCCTGTTTCCTGTTTCTTATTTTGCAATCGTTATGCCATGAAAATACCAGAATCATGAATAGTGCAGTGTTTAGAGTTTTATTCCGATAATGTCCGGGTGTTAGGAGTGATTAACTATAAAATTTAAATTTAATGAAATATAAGGAATGTCATTATTTTATTGAGGTTTGCCGCACGACCATAACAGTGCACACCTGCACCATTTTAGTTTCAATCGTAAATATCTGATGCACCAACCTATAGCAATGAAAGCTCAAAATAGTGAGTAATATTAAAAGAGGGTGAAATAGCGACACTTCTAACGTTAGGTTGAACTTAAAATGGGCGTTCATATATGTGACTTAAAGAACGGTTGATGTATTAATTTTACTTGGTTATTATTTTATGGTTTAAGAAAATTTAAGAAGGAATTTAAAGTGATCAAAAAACGATTTTTCAAAACTAAAGATGAAGTAGAAGTGACATTTGAATGGCCTAAGGGGGATATTAACAATATTGCTCTTGCTGCTGATTTTAATCAGTGGCAAGCAACACCGATGAAGCTAAATAAAAAAACAAAAACCTATAACGTTAAAGTTAGGCTGCCGAAAAATCAGAGCTATCAATTTCGTTATATTATAAATGAAAGCCTGTGGGAAAATGATCCAAAAGCCGATGGCTATATCAAAAATAACTACGGTGACGATAATAGTATCTTATCAACATCAGTAACGGTATAGAATGCCCCAAAGGGCCGCCAGAAGACAGCCTCTTGATCACAGCTTGTGAACAAGAGGTTTCATCAACCGCTGATCCCAGGATAGTTTGTAAATTGCCCTTCTTTCTGATCGCGTTGGCCATTTTCGCGATAGGGTCATCTTTCCTTTCCCGGAGATTCACAATAATACGAAGCTGTAAGCTTAAACACGCTCTACCATCGCTCTGATTTTTTTGAGGTGTTCATCGAGATCATGATGGTGAAAACGATCGAAAATCGTTTTTTCTTTACCGCAAATAAGGCATTTTCTTTTCGGCATCTGATAGCCGGAACGTGAAATGGTTTGCCCATCGGTATCTAAGACATCCAGGTTCATGAGCCGACCGAGCTGATGTCCATGCTCAATTTTTATCATTGCGGCTTTTAAAAGGGTGCCTGAAGGCGCATCTATAATAAAAATGGCTTCTGGGCCGGTCATTTTATGCAGTATTTGCCTTGTCGTGATTGACCAACCACGATCGGCGCAAGCGAGAGTAAGTGCTTCAATCCCTTGCTCGAATATCGTCTTTGACTGAGAAGTGTTTTTTGCTGGCCCCGGAATATTAATCGTGAATGTCACTAAGGGCTGTGAGTAACGTTTCAGCCAATCCTGTTGTCTCTGTATCCTGTCTTCTACATTGACAAGGTGCTCAAATAAACCAGTGGCAGGTGCTGTTTCTGCATCAGAAAATATAAGCATAATTTCCCCTTTTTCTTATATGAGTCATTGAATTGATTAGTATTGATAGTGTTTGAAAACCCTGCCTGTCAGTTTGATCACCAGCTCATAGGCAATGGTGCCAATATGCGTGGCGACTTTTTCAATGGGCAGCTCTGAGGTACCCCAGAAGATCACCGAATCGCCGGCTTTATCATCGGCATTCGGGCCAAGATCGACCGTAAGCATATCCATAGAAACTCGACCGACAATGGGCACGATACGGCCATTAACCCATACGGGGGTACCTTCGGGCGCTGACCCCGGGTAGCCATCACCATATCCCATGGCCACCACGCCAATTTTTGTATTACGTGGTGAAGTCCAGATTTCGCCATAGCCAACGGGTTCGCCGAGTTGATGAGAACGGACTGCGATCAGCCGGGATCGTAACGTCATCACTGGGCGCAAACCTTGCTTAGCACCAGATCCATTACGCTTTGGTGAGATACCGTATAACGCGATCCCTGAACGAACCTGATCGAAGTGGGAATTGGGCCAGAATAAAACCCCGGCAGAGTTGGCGAGGGTTTTCTCTCCGGGAAATGCCCGGGTCAACTTTTCAAAACGGTGTAGTTGATCAAGGGTGGTTGTTGAATCCGGCTCATCGGCGCAGCTGAAGTGGGTGATAAACCCCGGCTCACCGTCAAGATTATCGCAAGCCTGTAATCGCGCCACGTAGCCTGAAAGTTCATCGGGATGTACGCCAAGGCGGTGCATCCCGGTATCGACTTTTAACCAGGTTTTGATTGGTCTTGTTAGTTGCATTGACTCCAGCGCGGCGAGCTGCTCTGGGTGATGAACAACGGTTTGTAAATTTTGCTCGGCGGCAATGATTAAGTCCTCTGAGCAAAAGCAGCCTTCTAGCAACAAGATTGGTTGTTGGATCCCGTCAGCTCTGAGTGATAACGCTTCTTCTAGGCGAGAGACGGCAAACATGTCTGCTGCCGGTAAGGCTTTCGCAATCTGGCTGGCGCCATGGCCATAGCCATCCCCTTTGAGAACCGCGATCAGCTTACTGTTCGGGCAATACCTTTTTAGCCTCTGGTAGTTGTGGTGCAAGGCTTGCAGATTGATCACGGCTTCAGCAGTTACCATACTTACTCCCTGTTGTTGCTTATGTGGTTGCAAAATCACGATGAAGTACTTGTAGTAAAAGGCAATAAACAGGCCAAAACAAATAGAATCAAAAATAAAGTACGGGATATGGGGGAAATTGAAGAGGTGTTTCAATTGAATATGTTTGAATATTTTTGATATCAACCTCAGTTGGATCTTAAATAGTGATAAAAGTTGTTCTGCACGCCATAAGCCGCCAATAGTAGTGATTTGCTCGCGGCTGCACTGCCAGTGTAATACTGATTGTCGTCTGGGCTTGGTGACATTCTGGCCTCGGTATTATCAGGCAGTTCCTCTTTGCATAATGTTATATGGTGCACTATAAAAATACATTTGCATCAGTTTAGTGCATTAATTGAGTGAGAAGTGATAGTTAAAAGACCAGGTGTATTTCAATAAAGCCAGATAATTAACTTAATTTATGCTGTCGAGAGAGAATTATTGAAGGGTACATTAAATCCGAACAATAACGGCAATGATGGCGTTTCTGCCTTCAAATTTATATCCGTCATCCAAAAAATATCAAGCTAAGAAATCGATTTTTCCAGTATGAAAATTCACAATAATCATATTAGATACATATTCTAACTATTGTCGCTCATAAAGAATAAAGCTCTTTATAGTGTGGTGTTATATAGAAGAGTAAAGCTCAGTATGACCACCTGAAAATTTTCAGCCATTCTGATTAGGTCATGGTGTGATTAGGACGGTTTTTGGAAATAAATATTGCCCCATGGACAAAAGTGTCACGGTTCTTGCTGGTAAGTGTTTGAGGGAATAACCGGTTTCTATTGTTCGAATTGAAACGATGGAGACAAACATTTAGTTATGTTTCAGGAGAGATATACATGGAACTTAAAAAGCCTTACTTGCTATTTCTTGGTGATGCCGCCGATCCTCTTGCCGCCAAAGTTGCTCAGGGGATCAAACAGTGGCACCCGGAACATTGTGTCGGTCAGTATCGCCTTTCTGGCTGTCAGGCAGACTGCGGGCTATCGGATATGGATATTACTGAGGCAAGCGATGCTGGTGCGAAAACCTTAGTGGTTGGAGTGGCTAACCGCGGAGGCATCATTTCTGAACAGTGGCTGGGTGTTTTGCTTGAAGCGCTTGACGCGGGGATGGATCTGGCTGCAGGCCTGCACAATCGCCTGAATGATATTCCCGAGCTGGTTGACTGCGCTAGCCGTGCTGGCCGTCAGCTGTTCGATGTTCGTTATCCGAGCCAAAGTTTTCCGGTGGCCAATGGCCGTAAGCGTACGGGCAAGCGTCTGCTGACAGTGGGTACTGATTGCTCCTGCGGTAAGATGTACACCTCGCTGGCAATTGAAAGAGAGATGCGCCGGTGCGGCATGAATGTCGATTTTCGCGCTACCGGTCAGACAGGGCTCTTGATCAACGGGGGCGGTGTCAGTGTCGACTGTGTGGTGTCGGATTTTATTGCTGGGGCGGTCGAAGTTATCACTCCGGATAATGTTGCGGATCATTGGGATATCATTGAAGGTCAGGGTTCTCTGTTCCACCCGTCATTTGCTGGCGTGACGACAGGGTTGATCCACGGTGCTCAACCCGATGCGCTGGTACTGTGCCATGAACCCACCCGAACCCACATGCGGGGTTTACCCGACTATGCCCTGCCTGAACTAAAAGCTTGTATGCAAGCCAATTTGGCAACCGCGAGGCTGACCAACCCTGATGTACGTTTTGTTGGGGTTTCGGTCAATACTTCCCAGCTTGAAGCCGCTGAAGCAAATTACATTATGGATAAAATCGAAACCGAATTAGGGCTTCCTGTCGTAGACCCATTTCGCCAAGGGGTTGATCGCATCATCGATCAACTCAGCGAAGGGAGAAAATGAAATGAAAATCCGACGCTATACCCAAAGCTGGCCGATCCGAGGCAGCTTTACAATCGCCAGGGGAAGCAGAACCCAAGTTGACGTGGTTATCGTCGAGCTGGAAGGGCAGGGCATAACCGGTCGAGGTGAATGTGTACCCTATAGTCGTTATGGTGAATCGGTGGCCACGGTATTGGCCCAGCTGGAACAGGTGATCCCTCAGCTTGAAGCTGGGCTTGATCGGATTGACCTGCAGGAGCTGCTTCCAGCAGGTGCAGCGCGCAATGCGCTGGATTGTGCTTTCTGGGATTGGGAATGTAAAGCTGCCGGTATGTCAATTTGGCAACGTCTGGGGTTGAGTCCGGAGCCTTTGGTTAGTGCTTACACACTTTCTTTGGACACCCCAGCCAAGATGGAACTTGTTGCACGGGAGCATGCAGCTCGCCCCTTGCTGAAACTGAAGCTTGGCGGTGCTGGCGATCTGGATCGGGTGGCTGCGGTGCGTCGAGGTGCACCCAAGGCAAAAATTATTCTCGACGCCAATGAGAGCTGGACTCCGGCACTTTATCAAGCGTTGGTTCCAGAACTGGTTAAGCTGGGTGTCACGATGATCGAGCAACCTTTACCGGCCGCAGAAGACGCCATACTGGCTGAGTTGCCGCATCCAATTCCCCTATGCGCCGATGAATCTTGCCATGATCGGCAGAGCCTTCCGGCGTTGATTGGCCGTTATGAAATGATCAATATCAAAACCGATAAAACCGGCGGTCTGACTGAAGCTCTGGCACTTAAACACGAAGCCGAACAAGCGGGTTTTGAAATCATGGTGGGCTGTATGCTTGCCACTTCTCTGGCCATGGCTCCGGCTTTTGTGGTGGCTCAAGGGGGGCAAATAGTCGATTTGGATGGGCCGTTGCTGCTTGATATTGACAGGGAAAACGGATTTGAATTCACTCAGCAAAAAATGCAGGTATTTCAATCTGGCTTATGGGGTTAAAGTTTCGTTAAATGGACAAAATTGTACTAGAAAAATAGAATAAGAGGGAACAAATTATGGAACGCATTGTTTATTTGAATGGTAAATATGTCAGCGAAGCGGATGCGAAGATCTCTATCTTTGACCGGGGCTTTTTGTTTGCTGACGCGGTATATGAAGTCACTGCTGTGCTGGATGGAAAATTAGTGGATAACGCCGGCCATCTGGCGCGCCTGAAGCGCTCCTGTGACGAGGTGGATTTAGAGCTGCCGGTGACGGCTGAAAAGTTGACGTCTATCCAAAAAGAGCTGGTCAGATTAAATAATCTTGAAGAGGGGGGAATTTACCTTCAGCTTAGCCGTGGTAATGCCGGTGACCGTGATTTTGCCTATCCCGCAGAGACTAAGCCAACTTTAGTTTTATTTACTCAGGCTCGCTCTTTGCTGGAAAGCCCGAAAGCGGAAAAAGGCATTAAAGTTATTTCATTGCCCGATATCCGCTGGAAACGGCGAGATATTAAAACCGTGGGTCTGCTCGCACCCTGTATGGCGAAACAGGCCGCGTTATCGGCTGGTGCTGACGATGCGTGGCTGGTGGAAGATGGCTATGTCACCGAGGGCAGCGCTAACAATGCCTATATCGTTACCGCAGACGGCACGTTGGTGACTCACCACCTTAGTAACGATGTCCTTCATGGGATAACTAGAAAAAGCCTGCTGAAATTGGCAGAGGAGGCTGGTATTCAAATTGAAGAGCGCAGATTTACCATAGAGGAGGCCTGTGAGGCCAAAGAAGCATTCATCAGCTCTGCAACCACTTTTGTCTGGCCGGTTATCAGCATTGACGATTACCCAATTGGTGATGGTAAGCCAGGACCAGTAGCGAGCATGCTGCGCACGATTTATATTGATATCGCCCTATCCTCGGCAGATTAAGTTCTACCATTGGTTGCTTAGAATATCCGTCGCCTTCATGAATATTCGTTCTACACTCAAAAGATAATAAATTTTGAGGAGTCTTCGGCATGGATATTGGCGTTATCAAGGAGATAAAAAACAGAGAGAACCGTGTCGCCCTGACCCCGAACGGGGCAGAGGCACTGGTGGCAGCCGGGCATACCGTGAAAATCGAGACGGGGGCCGGTGATGGCTCTGGCTTTTCCAATGAAGCCTATCGAACGGCTGGGTGCCAGATCGTTACGGTTGATACTGCCTGGGATAGTGAGCTGGTACTAAAGATCAAGGAGCCGCTGATAAGTGAATATCCCTACCTTAAAAGTCAGATCCTCTTTACCTATTTTCACCTTGCCGGAGTAGATCGAGCTCTTACCGAGGCGTTGTTGAATGGCGGAACGACGGCTATCGCTTACGAAACTGTTGAGAATGACCGAGGAAAGCTTCCCTTGCTGGCACCAATGAGTGCTGTTGCCGGTAATATGGCAATCACGATAGGTAGCTACTATCTGGCTAAATTTGCTGGAGGCAAAGGGATGCAGCTTGGTAGTGTCATGGGCAAGCGTTACGGAAAGGTCGTTGTACTTGGCGATGGTGTTGTCGGTCGTCATGCCGCGAAAGTTGCCGCCGGAATGGGTACTAATGTGGTGATATTTACCCGGCACCCCGACCGCAGCTCTGAACTGAAGCAAGATATATCAGGAAACCTTCGCGTGGTTTTGTCGTCGCCAGAGGTGATTGCAAAAGAATTGTTGGACGCCGATCTATTGATAGGAGCCGTGTTGTGTCCGGGTAGCCGTGCGCAGCACGTGGTATCAGAATCCATGGTGGCCACCATGCAACCAGGTAGTGTGATTGTTGATGTCAGTATTGATCAGGGCGGATGCATTGAAACCTCCCGGCCAACGTCGCACTCTGCTCCGGTTTTTCAGGAGCAGGGGGTCACTCACTACTGTGTAACTAATATGCCGGGAGCCTACCCGAGAACCTCGACAATAGCATTGACCAGCGCCACTTTAGATTACGTATTGCGCCTGGCCTCGGGAGGAATATCTGAATTAAGAAAGGATAACGGCTTCGGTAAGGGGCTCAACACTTACCATGGTCACATCACGTGCCGGCCGGTAGCGGAGAGCCTTCAGATGTTATCAAGATTCAGAGCATTCTCGGAAATTACCGGTTAGGGATCTGTTCTGAGCGTATTCTCAATTAAGATTGCTTTTTAGATTTTGCATCTTTGAGGATTTCTCTGATACGTTTATTAGATACTCGTTTAGCCATAAATAAACTCCTTCTTAATAATTAAAATCGGATACGCTAATTTGGATCGGGCGGTAATAACTATAGTTAAAGCGTAATACCTCCGATCTGACGTCAGTATTAATCCCTAGATATAAATGGAATACTGTCGTTCTGGTTTCAATATACAGAACTAAGTGATAAAGAGTATTTATAATTGCTGATTTTTCGCAGATATCAACTGCTATGTTTTATATAAATCTCTGAGCATTTGTTCTGGCTCGGTTTTAATTTTTGAATTATACAGCGAGGATAAAATAAACTCTTATGATTATGACACTAATAGGGGTTTTATAATTTTTATACAAAATGTGATGTTAGCCGTAAACTGAGGGGAAGGTTGACAATCTTCTTCGGTAGGCATTACTTGTGACCACTTTGTTCGTTTATTGCCCGATCGTCACTTATGTGGAAATTAAAACTTTACACTATTTCGAGCTGTCTGTATTATTCGCCGCACTGGAGAGATGGCTGAGTGGTTGAAAGCACCGGTCTTGAAAACCGGCATACGTTTATAGCGTATCTAGGGTTCAAATCCCTATCTCTCCGCCACTTTATGATGAAAACGGGAACTGAGAAATCAGTTCCCGTTTTTGCGTTTGCGATAGTATAAATCATCGCCATATTACAGCCATTGAATTCAATTTTTTTTGCTAAGTTAATATAGTTGCGATCAACCGTTGCGAGTAGCAGTTGCTTCAGTGATTCCTCATCAGCCGTTTTGATATAGTTCTGTATATTCAACACGAACTGTTCTAGATGTTTCTTTCCAAATTTTCGATCTGAACCAGCAGAAGCGACACTCACTCTCTCGGCCAGTTTTAATACATCGGCTTTAAAATCAGCAGAATGGATAGTGCGTTTTTCCTTGTTTGTCATGATTCACCTCATTAAGGATGTTACTCACTTAATTCAGTGTCTGAAACTGCCGGGACAGATCATGAGTTCGAATTCACAAAACAGAGATTTATTTGCAACGGTAAGCTTACATTACTGGTTGCATATTAGTCTTTTTGAACGTTATCACAGATAGACAAATTGAAAAGGAATTAAGCTTGCTTTACCTCATCCGAGGACTGACAAGGAGAAGTTACGTGAAAAAATATCTGATTCTACTCATAACACTGGTTTTACTGCCTTTTACTGCCCTGGCATTTTCTAACTATGCACAAGCTGAGACTAAAGGGTACACCGAAACCCAATATCCTATCGTTTTAGTTCATGGCTTATTCGGCTTTGATACCCTTGCAGGTGTCGACTACTTTTACGGGATCCCATATGCGCTTAGTAAAAGCGGCGCTAAAGTCTATGTTGCTCAAGTTTCCGCAACAAACAGTACAGAACTGCGAGGAGAGCAGTTGCTGGAGCAAGTGGAAAATGTGCTTGCAGTAACCGGAGCTGAGAAAGTTAACCTTATCGGCCATAGTCATGGGGCTCCGACAGCCCGTTATGTAGCGTCGGTTTCACCGGAACTAGTCGCTTCTGTTACTAGTATTGGTGGGGTGAATAAAGGCTCGGCCGTTGCTGATATTGTACGCGGTGTTGTGCCAGAAGGCTCTGTCGTAGAAGGCTTATCCGAGAAACTTGCGGCTGGCCTAACCACACTCATCGGCTTGTTATCTGGCGGTTCAGATTTACCGCAAGATGGTTTAGCTTCTTTGGAGGCTCTGACTACTGAGGGCTCATTAGCGTTTAATGTTTTATACCCGGAAGGCGTACCTACCTCGGCATGCGGTGAAGGTGAATTCTTGGCTAGTAACGATGTCTATTATTATTCTTGGTCAGGAAGCTCAACTTATACCAATATGTTGGATCCTATTGATCCGGCGCTGGCGATTTTGGGATTGGCTTTTAGCGAGCCTACTGATGGCCTTGTCGGGCACTGTAGTTCACACCTTGGAAAAGTGATTCGTGATGATTACAAAATGAATCACCTTGATGAAATTAATGGCCTTCTTGGGATACATCATCTTTTTGAAACAGATCCGGTTACACTGTATCGCCAACATGCTAATCGACTTCAATTACAAGGACTGTAATTCATGAAAAAGACTACGTTAGCTATAGTGGGTGTAATAGGGCTGCTTGTTGGCGTAGTCTTGTTATCGGATTTAACCAACATAGATAAACCGGGAGTACAAGTACGTTCTCAAGGCGACACAACTGTTGATAACGAAAGCCCCAAGGATTTATTTGAGTACATGCTGTCAGGTCTCGGCGAGTCAGATCTGCCTGGTATTGAAGCAAATTTCAAAACATATTCAGAACTGAATAGAAATATAATGCTTGAACAAGGGATGGATGAAGCTTTATTTGAAAAGTACCTGGCTTACAAACAAGCCTTACTTGAGTTTGCGCCACAATACACCGATGTCGATTTAAACACTTTAAGCGACCTACATCAGTTATTGCTTGCACTTCAACAGCAAATTTTCACTTCGGATGAAATCAAAAGAATTTTTAGCGATGAGAATATGCTACGTGAGCTGGCAATAAAAAAATTAACAATAACTCAGCAGGCAGGAAGTCCCGAAAAAATATACGAACAGTGGCAAGCTGAACTTGATAACCTGTCTCCCAATATAAAAGAAGCATTTAGCAATGCGGCTCTATTAGGCAGCATACAGCAAACGACCACTTTGGAGAGTCGGGAACGTTTTTTAGTCAGGCAGGAGTTGGTAGGACAAGAAGCTGCTGCCCGGCTGGAAGCCTTAGATCAACAACGTGTAATTTTTAATATGAAGGTGAAGGATTACTTGGCTGAACGCCTGTCAATCATAGAAAACACTTCGTTAGACAATGAGATGAAAGTTAGCAGTATAAACGAGCTACGACGACAGTGGTTTGATGACAAACAGCAGAAAAGGGTGCAGGCCCTGGAGAAAATTAGCGATAGTAAAGTGGTCACTCGTTAGTGAGTTTACACTTGATCTGAAGACTTAAAACTAAAGTTAATTATAATTATTTAATGTCCCATCGGATTATTGGCATCAAGCCCAAAAATCTGATCTTAATGACTGCACGGAATGACAAGTCGATCAAATATTGACCACGCCTATATATGAAGAGCCACATCAATCCTTTATAAAGCGAGATAATAATTAAAACAAAGGAATGAAACATGTCGTGCTATAAAATTAAACGTGGTCTGACTTTATCTATTACCCTGCTGCTATCTTTCAGTGTCAATGCATCTGAAAACGGAACCATGATGCAATACTTCCACTGGTACAACAGTAATGATGGGACGTTATGGAGTGATGTCCAAAATCACGCACCAGATCTTGCACAAAACGGTATTACGGCACTTTGGCTGCCACCCGCCTATAAAGGTGCCGGCGGTAATTCCGATGTCGGTTATGGTGTGTACGATATGTATGATCTGGGTGAGTTTAATCAGAAAGATTCTGTGCGAACCAAATATGGTACAAAAGAGCAATACCTTACTGCTATTAGCGAAGCCCATAAAAACAATATTCAAATCTATGGTGATGTTGTATTCAACCATCGTGGAGGAGCGGACAATAAAGTATGGGTAGATACTAAGAAAGTTGACTGGGACGACAGAAACAAAGAAATCGGCGACAAATGGATTGAAGCCTGGGTTGATTTTACCTTCCCGGGAAGAAACGATAAATACTCCAGCTTTCACTGGACCTGGTATCACTTTGATGGCGTAGACTGGGATGATGCTGGCAAAGAAAAAGCAATATTTAAGTTTAAAGGCATCGGCAAAGGGTGGGACTGGGAAGTCAGTTCAGAAAAAGGCAATTATGATTACCTGATGTATGCCGATTTAGATATGGATCACCCTGAAGTTAAGCAAGAGCTAAAGGATTGGGGCGAATGGTATATCAATACAACGGGAGTTGATGGTTTCAGATTAGATGCAGTAAAACACATCAAGTATCAATACCTACAGGAATGGATCCAATATCTGCGAAACAAAACAGGTAAAGAATTGTTTACTGTGGGTGAATATTGGAATTATAACGTTAATAATCTGCATAATTTCATCACTAAAACACAAGGTACGATGTCGTTATTCGACGCGCCGTTGCACATGAACTTTTATCAGGCATCGAAATCCGGTGGTAACTACGATATGAGACAACTCATGGACGGCACCTTGATGAAAGATAACCCTGTTAAAGCTGTTACTATTGTCGAAAACCATGATACGCAACCGCTGCAGGCATTAGAATCTACCGTCGATTGGTGGTTCAAGCCGTTGGCCTACGCCTTCATTTTGTTGAGAGAAGAAGGCTACCCCAATGTCTTTTATGCCGATTACTATGGCGCACAGTACACGGACAAAGGGCATGACATCAATATGGTACCGGTGAAGCACCTGAAAGAGTTAATCACAGCACGAAAAAATTATGCCTACGGTAAACAAAACAACTATATGGACGATCCGAACATTATCGGCTGGACGCGTGAAGGCGATCTGGAACATCCACAGTCCATGGCTGTTATCATGACCGATGCGGCAGGTGGTGGTAAATGGATGTACGCAGGTAAAGCGAGCACCGAATTTAAAGATCATCTGTCTAACAGATCAGAAAGCGTATGGACGAACAGCGATGGCTGGGCATACTTCCCCGTTAATGGTGGGTCCGTTTCAGTTTGGGTAAGCAAATAACGCAACCATGTTGCTCATCCTCATCGGGGGATGGGCCTCGTCGGCAAAGGTATTAACTTTCGGCGGGATCACGATATCGGCGTCCGGGAAGTGGTCTTCAACCGTCTGAAACACTGCATTAGTATCAGTTTTTTATCCAGAAACAACACTGTGAACCGACACGATAAAAGATAGGCGCTCTTTTTCCATCGAATGATAGGAAAAGAGCGCCTTAGGCCGAGAGTTTTAGCTGAAGTGCCGAGCTATGACTTATGCTTTACGAATTTTGGCTGGCAGAGACTGACGTGCTGCGGCACCAACCACCCAATCGAGCATGACGCCTTTCCCTTCTCTGGTTGGATCGATCAGGCCAATATCGTTGATATTCACGCCGTCATAGCCGTTGGTTTTGGCAGGCTGTTGTTTGTCACCAATCCAATGTGCACGCTGACCGAGTTCGGTATGGCCAAAGCCGTGTTCGAAGCCCAAGGTTCCCGGTCGAATCCCAGTTAATACCATGGCCAACGCTTTGATGCTGGCATTAGGCGTTTCGATGATAAACGGGTCACCGGTTTTGATGCCGGCTTGCTCGGCATCGCTCGGGTGGATGTAAACCGGATTGACACCTTTGAGCGAGTTCAGTCGTGGCGACAGGTTAGACACGGCACTGTGAATGTTGGATTTAAAGTTGGTCAGGCTGAATGGCCAATCTGAGCTTGGGTACTGCGTTTCAAGTGGTGTACCGTCAGCGAGTTTTTGAGGATGCCACGTTGGGCAGCCAGTATAAAATTCGCCGGTCATAGTATTTCTTGCGCTGCCGACACGTTCATTCCAGATCGCGATTGGACGATTCCATTTGTATTTCATCTGGTCGCCTCTATACGTTTCGGTTGCATTTTCAAAGCGTCCGCCCCGGGCAAAAATAAATGCCACGCGCTTCATTTCATCCGCAGTCAGTGTTTTTTGCATGCTTGGCAGTAGACGCTCAAGGCCTGACCAGGCAATATCTTCTGCAGTTACTGGCGGAACGCCTCCTTTGACATACGCCAGGTTTGCTGCTGAGCGCAGGTAGAAGTCTTCCGCAGAATGAATACCGTGCCATTGGCCGTTACTCCCCTGAATAGCGTTGTCACCAAAACCGCCCAGCTGCATTTTTTTTGCTACATCAATCAGGAAGTTTTCGAGACAGATTCTGCGACCGTCAGCGGTTTTTTCTGTGCGGGGCTCAACAATTGGCCAGCGCGCAGTGATCGATTTCACTGGCACGCCATGCCAAGGTGTTGCCATGCCCCAACTTTCGTAAGTGACCGTGTCAGGTACGATGTAATCTGACAGGGCAGTGGTTTCGTTGATGAAGGCATCGACTGAGATCAACAATCCTAACTGCTTTGGGTCTTTCAGTTTGTCTTCTAGTAGTGTTTTCAGCCCCGGTACGCCATAGATCGGATTCGCCATGTGGTTGATCCATGCTTTGGCGCGATAAGGGTAGCCATCAACCGCGGCGGATAAGTGTTCGGTCAGAAGCGGAGCCGAAATGGGATACCAGGGAGCGCGAGTTGGGTATGGCGATTCTCCTGCTGCGACGCGGCGTTTGTATTCGCTGGTTTTGTGATATGGAAATTTACTGCGCGATAGGAAGATGCCTTTTGGTGCGGTTTTACCGGCAAATTTGGTGAAGTCGTAACGCGGGCCATTGGCTGAGGTTGGGTAGCCGCCGGCTTTTGCCATGGCCCCGCCCTTCATGTTGATGTTTCCGATCAGTGCATTGAGCATCAAAATGGTGAACGCATTGTAGAAGCCATTGGTGTGCATGTTGCCACCATGGGTATCGACGATAGCTCTCGTTCCATGACTGGTAAAACGTTTCGCCAGTTCGATGATTTGAGGGACTGGAATTTCACACTGTTTGCTGTAGAAATCTAGATCGTATTTGAATGCTTCTTCCTTCAAACGCTGCAGGGAAGATTTAACCCGAACAGAACCCGACGCTAGCGTTACGTCGCGATCGATAAACAGAGCCGCGGGATCTGTTTGGGTGTGTAAACCGAATTCGTCGCTTTGGGCATCGACGATGACATAGGGATCAGAGTCTGATAATGCTTTACCTTCAAATGACATGTCCAGATCCGATGCGCGCAGAAAGGTGCCGTTACGAGGGTGTTTTTCATCACTGATAACTAGGTGAGTTGCGTTACACCAATGCGCCGTGCCTGCACGTTGCATCGCATTGACGCCAGGTTGAGCGAGGAAGGTTTTGTTGTAGCGCTCGTGGTCGATGATCCACTGAATCATGCCCAGAACCAACGCTGAATCGGTGCCCGGCTTGATTGGCAGCCAATGGTTGGTGTCTCCGGCCGCCAAGCTTGAAGAGCCTGCCGGTAAAGTCGGCGTGATGATCGTATATTCAAGGTTGCCTTCAGTACGGGCTTTCGCGAGTTGGCGAGCCTGACGTTTGAACGGGTTGCCCGCCTGGGCTGGCGACATTCCAATAAAAATCACGTATTCCGCGTTGTCGAAGTCTGGCTTCAAGTGCGCGTACTTATCCAGATCGTTCATTAATGCGCCGCTGCCTGCGCGGAAAGCGTAGCCACAATAAGAGCCATGGTGACCAAAGTTGCGCGTACCATAGCTGTTGAAGGCAAAACGTTTAAAGATGTCATCACGCCCTTCGTTGCCCGCATTCGTCATCAATAATTGGTTGGCTTTCGGGCCATATTCGGGATTTTGCGGATCGACAGGGGTCTCAAGATCGCGAATATCTCGCAAGCCGTCGACATGACCCTCACCAAATAAGTCGCCACCTTCTACCACTTCTTCGATCAATTGCTCGTAACTGATCGGCTCCCATTTACCTTCGCCTCGTTGACCAACACGTTTAAGGGGCTGGGTGATGCGATATGGACTGTTGCGAACTTCCAACATGCCGTTGCCACGAGCACAGGCGGTTGAGCGTCCTTCTAAACCAGATTCGCCTGCCATGCTCAGATATGCCTCTTTCACTGGCGTTTCGAAAGGAATGTGCTGTTGATGGGATAGGGGGTGGTAAGGATTTCCCCCAATTCGCAAGATTTCATCGTTGCGATTATCGATGCGTACCCTTAGCCCACACAGCGTCCAGCAACCAAAACACATTGACGGTGCCACGCGTTGATTCGGGTTTGGGATTAAGTTGCCTTTGTCATTGACCTTGTATTCTGGCTCCAGTGAGTTGCCGTGGTGAATATCACGGGTTTTCTTACCTGCAGTGCCTTCAACCACTCCTTCTATCATGTGTTTTGTGGTAGTGGAATAGCCTGCAGCAAAGGCACCAAGTCCACCGATGGCAAGGCCAGATTTCAAAAACTGACGGCGTTTGTTCTCCATAATGAAATCCTTTTAAATCAGTGTTCGGTTAAGGGGGTATGTGACAATGGTTTTTGTACTGGCTGGATCAGTTCAGAGCTCAGTAGTGCAAGCGCGAGCCAGAGTCCCAGCATGCCAATAATGCCCAGTAATCCGTTGCTTCCGATCGGGAAATCGTACGGATAAGGGCCAACATCAAATTTGGCGATGGTTTGAACTTCCATCATGGTGATCCAGCGAACCAGCCAGGTGGTCGTCAATGCCCCAATAGACATGATGATCAGGCCCATGATGCGATAGTTGTCACGTAGCATGATGAACGAAAGCAGTACACTGCCCAGCAATGTTGCGGTCAGCAAAGCGATGTTGTTGACCCACAGAGTGTCTGAATATAGTGAAAATGCCGCATTGTTCGATGCCCAGATAGGGACGAGCAATAACGCCAATACCCCGCAGATCGCTGTACATTGCCTTAAGAGGCGGGTATCGCCCGTCGTTAGTGCTTTTTCTTCCTTATCGCTAGGAAACAGCATCCAGATCAGCAATGAGAAGCCAACCGCACCAATGAATGCGGTGACAAACCATATTATCGGTGACGCTGGCTGGTGCCACAGAGAGCGTGATTGAACAACAGCAATTTCAGCGCCCGTGTACAGAGCGATAGTTAGGCCTGATAAAACGGTAACCACGGCTGCTATTAGCATGGTTCTACGGCTCGTTTCCCACTGACCCAACGACAACTTGGAAATCAAAGGCAGGATTTTGCCGGAATGATTACTGAGGCTCATCAGATCCTTACGCAGGTACAGCCATGCTGTGACAACTGCCAGCCCGGAGAAAACGGGCAGAAATAGAGAACCAAGTGACATCCAGGACCAAGGCGTTATATGAGCGTAGAAGTGCCAGGCGCGTCCCGGCTGGTGCAGGTCGCCTGTTAACGCTAATGGGCCAACGATGGCACCAATGGCGAGGGTCAGCACCAGTGCTGCTCGAAGGCGATGACTGGTATGATTGTCAAACAGCAACGCAATCAGAAACAGCATTGCAGCAGCGTAAGCTGAGCCGATGTAAAAAAAGTATTGGACGGCCCACGGAAGCCAGGCAATCGCCTGAGGTTGAACTAATACTTCGGTAATGTTCATGCCTTTTCTCCTTGCGGATCGTAAATTGCGGGTTGACCTTCAATTCGTTGTGTAAAGCGTTCGTTCATGCCGATGTAGAAGACGTGTGGTTTTGTATCTTCATCCGGCTTGAGTACTTTGATGTCTTCCTGATGTTCGCTCATCAGACGACGGATCTCACTTGATGGATCGTTCAGATCACCAATCACGCGAGCACCGCCGACGCAGGTTTCCACGCAGGCAGGTAATAGCCCCTCTTCTAAGCGATGCGCGCAGAACGTGCATTTGTCTGCGGTCAACGTATTTTTATTGATGAAGCGGGCATCGTAAGGGCACGCTTGCACGCAGTAGGCACAAGCGACACAGCGGCTGTTGTCGACCATGACGATGCCGTCTTCACGTTGGAAGGTGGCTTGCACCGGACATACCGCAACACACGGCGGGTTATCACAGTGGTTGCACAAACGTGGCAGCATAAGCGATTTTACTTCTTGGGTGGCTTTTGAGCCGTCTTCAAGTGTGACTTCATATTGCTTTACTGTGGTACGGAATTGGCCGATAGGGGCTTGGTTTTCGATGCTGCACCCGACGGTACACGCTTGGCAGCCTACGCATTTACGTAGGTCGATAATCATGGCGTAACGCTTGCCAACCTGACCTTTGCGATCGGGTTCGTTGTTGTTTCTAATAACGACCCCGGCCGTTGCGGTACCAATACCGGCAATGGGTATCAGCGCCGCACCCGCGGTGACGACGCTGAGGAAACGACGTTTGGTGGAATCCATAACTCACCTGCTAAGATTGATTAGTGCTTGTTTTCATTGTCAGAAATGCAGCGCTAAGTCGATATAGTGGATTTCCACATACCCCGCTCAAACTTGATCTAAAACAACTGTGGGTCACCCCATCTTGCTGCTATTCTTGTGTCTGTTATTTTCGAGGGATAAAAACAATTCACGATGAAAAAAAAAGCCATATTCATTCAGCTATGGATTGTTTTCTTAGGGTTTTTACCCGTTATAGCTCACTCTGTTCCGGTTACCATTTCCCTTAATAAAAGACCGGCCACGAAAGAGCTGATCGATGTGGGTGTACTCGCCATTCGCGGTCATCTTTACGCCCAGCAACGTTGGCTGCCGACGATGGATTGGCTGAATCAGCAGATCCCTGAGGTTCAATTTGTGCTGCATCCTCTGGACCTCGATGGCATGGCGGAAGCGGTGAAAAATCAGAGTATGGATTTCATTGTGACCAACCCCGGTCAGGCGGTACGGTTAGGTCGTCAGTATGCGCTCTCGTGGATAGCAACACTTATCAGTCAATCGCCAAATAACTCCAATTACGGCATTGGCTCTGCTTTGGTCGTACGAGCGGATTCTCCTTATATGACTTTGGAAGAGGTCGCGAGTCTACCCATTGCTGCCGTCTCTGAAAACGCATTCGGTGGCTATTTGACGTTGAGGTATCAAGTGGTCGAACAGGGTTTAGACCCGAATGATTTCTTCTCAGATGTTCGATATTTGGGCTTTCCAATCGACGCTAATCTGTATCAACTACGTGATCACAATGTCGAAGCGGCGGTTGTTCCTGCTTGTCTTGTTGAACAAATGGAGAAAGAAGGACTGGTGGAAGCGGGGCAATTTCGAGTACTGAATACTCGCGCGCTGGCGAACACTTCCTGTTTGGTTTCGACACCCTTGTATCCAAATTGGTCGTTTGCCAAAACCGAGCGCGGTTCATCCCAATTGGCGAAAAAGATCAGTCGCGCTTTGTTGGCGATGCCAGAAGACAACCCTGCAGCCGTTTTGGCTAAAGCATCCGGCTGGACCTCACCGGTGAGCCTGCTTTCCATCGATAAACTTTATCAGGCATTGGATCTTCATCCTTTACAGCAACCCTGGTGGAAAGAAGCACTGCGCTGGCTACGCTTACATCAAGAATGGGCGTGGGCGCTGTTTTTGTTTGTCATTGTGCTGAACGTTTATCATTTTTGGTTGGAATATCGTTTTAGCAAAAGTAAACAGGCGCTGGCTCAGACCTTGCTGCGTCTCAAAGAGAAGAGTGAGATGTTAGAGCACTCGCAGCGCGTGGCGATCGTCGGTGAGCTGGGGAGCAGTCTGGCACACGAGATCAACCAGCCATTGGCGGCAATTCGTAATTACAGCGAGGGTGGGTTGTTGCGGCTTGCCAAAAAACGCCCTTATGAAGATATTGTGCCGGTGCTGGAGAAAATTCAGACACAGGTTGAACGAGCAGATTCGATTGTTTGTCGCTTGCGTAAGCTGATTAAAAAACGCAGTGTGGATATGGCTCCCTGCAATGTTGAGCATCTGATTTCAGACACTGTGGAATTGCTTAACTTTCGCCTGCAAAAGCAGAGCGTCAGCATTGTTTGTACCACAGAAGGTCGCGCGCGGATGATTGAAGCTGATGCGGTCGGGCTGCAACAAGTGTTGGTGAATGTCATTAATAACTCAATAGACGCTTGCGTGACGTACAGAGAGGCGCACCTTGGTCACATTGAGGCAAAAGTGGCGCTGCATACTGATTATCACCATGATCATGTGTCTATTCATGTGGTCGACAACGGCACTGGGTTAGAGCAAAACAATCCGACAGAAGCGTTTGTCAGCACTAAACCAGAAGGGTTGGGGCTGGGCTTAGCGATTTGCCGTGATGTGGTGGAGCTTCATGGCGGCGAGTTTATTATTCAATCGATTCTGCCACACGGCTGTGTCGTGGAAATTTCGATACCATATCAGATATTGCGCGATTCGAGCCAACAAGCAGGCCATGTTTAAACCTCAGGGAGAGGCGAATGAACGATACCGATAAACAGCATCCGGTTTACGTTGTGGATGACGATGAGTCAGTGCGCGACTCTCTGGCGTTTATGCTTGAAGAATATGACTTTGCTGTCAGTACGTTTGAAGACGGACAGCTGTTTCTCGACTCTGTGGATATTCATCAGGCGGGATGTGTGATTCTTGACAGTCGGATGCCGAATTTGCGTGGTCAGCAAGTACACCAAATTCTCAATGAGGCCAAGAGTCCACTCGCGGTGATTTATCTCACCGGACATGGTGATGTGCCAATGGCCGTCGATGCCCTGCAAGCTGGCGCGATACATTTTTTCCAGAAGCCAGTGCGGGGCGTCGATTTAGCTGAGGCTATCCTACAAGGGCAGGTACAGTCGGCTGCTAACCTGGACATAATCGCGGCGAGAAGCGCGTATGAATCACTCACAACCAGAGAGAAAGATATTCTGCGTTTGATCATTTCCGGAAAACGTAACATTCGAATTGCCGATGAGCTATGCATTGCAATGAGAACCGTGGAAGTACATCGCGCCAGTTTGTTGAAGAAATTCTCTGCCAAGACCGTAGCGGAGTTGGCTTATGTGTTTGGCAAGTTGGTATGGTAACGCCATGGAACTGCACGGTGAATAACGGTCACTCAGGCATAAGGTTAGTCTGCGTCTTCACCTGAAGGCGGTTTTGGTAACATCAGATTAAGAAGCACCGTTGTAATCGTGCCCGTCGCGATACCTGAATGAAAGAAGGTCGCTATTTCATCCGGCAGGTGCTGGACTAAAAGAGGCTCAAATGTGACGGCCAAACCGGCTGCCA
This sequence comes from Photobacterium sp., assembly GCF_057456235.1. Taxonomy (NCBI): domain Bacteria; kingdom Pseudomonadati; phylum Pseudomonadota; class Gammaproteobacteria; order Vibrionales; family Vibrionaceae; genus Photobacterium; species Photobacterium sp. The sequence goes on from NZ_JBVCPH010000002.1 coordinate 219,335, forward strand.
GCCCGACACAAACCACTAACGCGTTGCGTTTGGTATCACTGGCTTTAACCAGCATCCGGATCCCGGTATAGGCAATCATCCCGAACATCACCAGACCGACCCCGCCAATCACAGGTTTGGGGATCGTGACGGCAAGGGCGGCAAATTTTGGCAGCAGACTCGCCATGATCAGCAAGCCTCCGGTCGTCGCGACAACATAACGGCTGGCGACGCCTGTGAGGCCGACAATCCCGACATTCTGGCTGAAAGAGGCCAGTGGCATCGCTGTCAGAATGGCGGCCAGCGTACTCCCCAGCCCATCCGCTAATAGTCCCCGTTTTAAATCATGACCGGTGACGTTAACATGGCAATTATTGCCCAGGGCGATGAAATCCCCAGTGGCCTCGGCGATCACCACCAAATACACCAGACTCATACTGGCAATGGCTCCTAAGGAGAAGCTAAAACCATATTTGAATGGTTCAGGGCGAGCAAACCAATGGGCTTCAGAGATTTGCTGCCAGTCGACCATCTCCAAAGCCAGCGCGATGAGATAGCCGCCAGCAAGGCCGATAACAATCGCCGCCGCGGCCAGCGTGTTTCGGCCATAAGCTGAAATTGCAACGACGATCGCAAGCGAGATCAGAGCCAGAAACAGTTTTGGCAAGGAGGCAAAATCTGGACTGGCAACCGGGGCATCGCCGATCCAGTTAATGGCGATCGGTAAAATGGTCAAGCCGATCAGAGTGACGGCCACACCGCTGACAACGGGGGGGAAGAGTGCGCGCACCTTATGCATATAAAAGCTGGCTGCAATCACTACCAGTGAGCCGACTAAAGCCGCGCCCATGATGCTGCTGACTCCCCCTTCTTTGCCGATAACAATCGCGATGCCCAAAAATGCGAAACTGGAGCCCATTACCACAGGTAAGCGGATCCCGACAGGTCCGAGGCCTAGACACTGGATGATTGTCGCGATACCGGAGGCCAACAGAGAGGCATTGATCAGAGTGACAACGTCACTGGCTGGCAGGCCGATGGATGTGGCGACAATCAGCGGCATGGCAACGATACCCCCAATAGAAGCCAGCATGTGCTGGAGGGCTAACAACAGGGTTAAGCCAAGTGGCGGACGGGTATTGAGGGAATAGAGCAGCTTCATACTGACTGCGGGTGATGGTTGGCTTGTTGCTGATCCTGCTCTTGATAGTGAGCAATCAACTGCGCGGCGACAGAGACGGCGATCTCTGCCGGATGTTTTCCTTTCACCACCCGGATGCCGATAGGGCAGGTCATTCGTTCGATGTCCGTCTGGCTGTAACCGCGTTGGAGTAGCCTGTGGCTAAACTGCTTACATTTGGTTGTTGAACCAATCAGACCGAAATAGGCGGTATCATCGCGTTTGAGGATCGCGCGGGTAAGCTCGAAATCAAGTTGATGGCTGTGCGTCATCACCAGATAATAACTGCGGGGTGGTATCTGACTCACCTCAGCGACCGGATCATCGCTGATGACTTTTGTTGTGGCTGACGGAAGCGGATCAGGGAAGGCACCGTCGCGCTCGTCAATCCACGTCACCTTGAACGGGAGGGTCGAGACGATATGGATCAGAGCGTTGGCAACATGTCCGGCACCGAATAGCGCAAGGTGGTTTGCCTGCCGGCAGAGCGGTTCGAAGCTGAGAGTGGCAACACCGCCGCAGCATTGGCCAAGTCGGGCACTCAGGTTGAAGCGTTCTATTTTCAACTGGTGATCACCGGCCTGCAGCATCTCCCGCGCGATTTGTGTGGCCTGATATTCGAGGTGGCCCCCTCCGATGGTGGCAATCACTGAGTCACGGGTCACCACCATTTTGGTACCGATGTCGCGAGGCACCGATCCCTTTTCTTCCAATACGGTAACCAGTACGCAGGCTTCGCCTTGTTCTTGCAGCCGGGCCAGTTGGTGGATCCAGTCATCGCCGAACATACGCAGATCCTTCCGGGTCAGTTTGATGTGCGCTTAATTTCCGTTTTGATTTTGGCACTTTTTTTCAGTCTTTGAATCATCCGGTTGCTGTACGCTTTTAATCGCCCACAGTACCCGCTCCGGAGTCGCCGGGGTATCAAGTGTGGGCATTGTGCCGCTCTCCGAAGTATAGGTTATGGCATTTTTCAGCGCGCTCAGTACCGAGATTGCCAGCATAAACGGAGGCTCGCCAACGGCTTTCGAGTGAAAAATAGTCTGTTCCGGGTTTGCATTGTGCTCTAGCAGCTGGGTACGGAAATCAATCGGGACATCAGCAATGGTCGGGATTTTATAGCTGGCCGGACTGCTGGTGGCTAAGCGGCCATGCTGGTCCCAGACCAGCTCTTCTGTGGTCAGCCATCCCACCCCTTGGATAAAGCCGCCTTCGATCTGACCTTTGTCTATCGCCGGATTCAATGACGACCCCACATCATGACAAATATCGGTGCGGAGAATTTTGTATTCACCGGTCAGGATATCGACAATAACTTCGGAACAGGCGGCACCGAACACGTAGTAATAGAAGGGGCGACCACGTGCTTGCTTTTCGTCATAATGAACCTTCGGTGTGCGGTAGTAACCGGTACTCGATAGCGATACTTGATTGAAGTAAGCCAGCTGAACCAGCTCTGCAAACGGCAATTTATTATTACCGATGTGAACGAAACCTTTGGTGAAAACCACCTGATCTTCGCTGATCTTAAAGTGTGAGCTGGCAAACGTGATCAGCCTATGTTTGATGGTTTTAGCGGCATTTTGCGCCGCCTTGCCGTTCAGATCGGCTCCGGATGAGGCGGCAGTGGCCGATGTGTTCGGCACCTTATCGGTGGTGGTAGCGGTGATTTGGATCTGATTGATATCGACCTGAAATTCCTCTGCCACAATCTGGGCTATTTTGGTGTTCAGGCCTTGCCCCATTTCTGTTCCGCCGTGGTTGAGATGGATGCTGCCATCGGGGTAGATATGGATGAGGGCCCCCGCCTGGTTAAGGAACGACGCGGTAAATGAAATACCGAACTTCACCGGAGTGAGCGCCAGCCCTTTTTTGAGGATCGGGCTGTGTTGATTAAATGCATTGATAGCCAGGCGCCGGGCATGGTAGTCACTGCTGGTTTCAAGCTGCTCGGTAATAACTTGTAGCAGGTTATGTTCTACCGTCTGGTAGTAGTGGGTGATATTGCGCCCTTCGCCGCCATAGTAATTGGTTTTGCGTACCTCCAGCGGCTCTTTTTTGAGGTAGCTGGCGATCTCATCCATGATGTGCTCGATGGTCACCATGGCTTGTGGTCCGCCAAAGCCGCGGCAGGCGGTATTGGAGGCGATATTGGTTTTGCAGCAATACGCGGTAATGCTGACATTACTGAGGTAATACGCATTGTCGCAGTGGAACATGGCGCGATCGATAATGGCGGCAGACAGATCCGGGGAGAAGCCGCAGTTACTGGCCAGCGTGATTTCAATGCCCTGAATGGTGCCGTTGTCATCAAAGCCGACACGGTAGCGGTTATAGAACGGATGCCGCTTGCCTGTCATCAACATATCTTCATTCCGGTACAGGCGGATCTTAGCCGGACGTCCGGTCAGGTTGGCGACCACCGCAGCCATGCAGGCCGGGCCGGCCGCTTGTGTTTCTTTGCCGCCGAAGCCACCGCCGATCCGGCGGGTATCGACAGTCACATTGCGCATTGGTGTGCCCAGTACCTTTGCGACCTGCCTTTGGACATCGGTCGGGTTCTGGGTCGACGCATAGACGACCATCCCGCCGTCTTCGGTCGGCAAGGCACTGCTGGCCTGCGTTTCCAGATAGAAGTGCTCCTGCCCGCCGATATGGATCTCACCGCTCAAGACATGGGCGGCAGTGCTGAGTGCAGTGTGTGGATCTCCCCGTTTTTGCCAGTGGCGGTCATTGACAAAATGCTTTTTCGTCAATGCCTCTTTGATATCGAGAATAGCAGGCAGCGGATCGTATTCGATAATTGCCGCCTGTGCTGCCTGATAGGCCGTGTCGGGATCACTGGCGGCAACAACAAGTATTGGCTGACCGACGTATTCCACCTTGCCATCTGCCAGCAGAGGATCACCGGGGAAAATCGTCCCGATATCAATCTCGCCGGGAATGTCCTTGCTGGTGATAACAAGCGCCACCCCGTCATAGTCATAACAAGGGCTAATATCTAATTTGGTAATGTTGGCGTGTGCGTGGGGGCTTAACCGGGCATACAGGTGGAGCTGGTTCGGAAACTCAAGGCGGTCATCGACATATACGGCTTCGCCCGTGACATGTTTGCCAGCACTGTCGTGCTGTACGCTGTGACCAACGCCAGTTCTTAAGTCTTGGTTAACATCCGCGATAATGTCAGCGTGCTCTAGTGCAGTTTTTTTTGGTTTAGACATAAGAGGTCACCCTGGTTTCGATTTGGCTGTTTTGCTGCTCGATAAAAAAGCGGTAGAGCATGTTGGCCGCCGTTTGGCTACGATACGCTTTGCTGGCACGGAAATCTGACAAGGGGGCAAAATCAGACGCCAGTGCTGCCATCGCCGAGTTTATCGTGGCAATGTTCCACTTTTTTCCAATCAATTCCTGTTCACAGTGAACGGCCCGTTTGGGTATTTCCGCCATGCCGCCGAAGGCGATCCGGGCAAACGTGACGGTATCGTCTTCGAGTTCGATATTGAATCCGCCACAGGCGGCAGAAATATCATCTCCGAGCCGTTTCGATACCTTATAGGCACGGAACGTTTTGCTGGCCTCCGGTTTGGGAATGATGATTTTTTTGATAAATTCGGATGGCCGCAGGGCGGTTTCCTTATAGCCGAGATAATAATCTTCGACAGGAATGGTGCGAGACTCTCCACTTCGGCTCAGGGTGATGCCTGCATCCAGTGCGATCAGCAGCGGCGGGGTATCCCCGATGGGAGAAGCATTGCCGATGTTGCCCCCCAGCGTTGCTTGATTGCGGACCTGCTTTGATCCAAAGCGACGGAGGATCTCGCCAAAGTCCGGGTAGTGCTTGTTGAGTACGCCGTAGCAATCGCTGAGAGGCACGTTCGCCCCGATGACAAGGTGGTGATTGGTCTCATTCACTACCTTCATATCCATTACCCGACTGACATCAATCAGCGTCTCGATCTCACGGTGGCGCTGGGTGACGTCAACGGCCAGATCGGTGCCGCCTGCGACGATGCGAGCATGCGGATAAACCAGAAGCAATTCCGCCAGCTCATTTATCGTTGCGGGTGAAAAGCTGGAAAGATTGTTTAACTGCAGGGTTGCCGGTTCGTTGCTGATGCTATTGAGCTTATCGATGGTCGATTGCACCTGTTCGGCAAAGTGATCCTGCCAGGGCGCTTTTTTACTTAGCGACAATGCCGCGTCGATGATCGGGCGGTAGCCGGTACATCGGCACAAGTTACCGGACAGGAATTCGAGAACATCCTGTTTATCGGTCTTCGGATGGTTTTTGCTGAGCGCAAACATCGACATAATAATTCCGGGAGTACAATAGCCGCATTGCGAACCATGAAAGTCAACCAGCGCCTGCTGAACCGGGTGGAGAGAGCCGTCTTTGCTTTGCAGGTCTTCAACCGTGATGAGCTGCTTGCCGTGAAGGGCTGATACGAAGGTAAGACAGGCGTTAACAGAACGATACTGCAACTGTCCGTTGCTCAGTTCACCAAGAACCACTGTACATGCACCGCAATCACCTGAACCACAGCCTTCTTTGGTGCCGGTTTTCTTTGCTTTGGTACGCAGGTAATTGAGTACCGTCATGTTCGGTGAGAGCTGAGTTTCTTCTCGCTCTGCCTGGTTGAGTAAGAACTTAATCAAGAGACCTCCTTGGCTTGCCGCAGAGAGGGGAGAGGTATTTGGTCTTTACCAATTATGGCAGTGCTACCGTCTTCTGCCATTTCGATGGGTTGTCAGAATTAATGTTCTGCTTCAATGAAAGTAAAGCCAGTGTTTATTTTGAATATCAAAAGATTAAATTATCGTTTATTATTTTTTTAATAATATTTTATTATGTGGTGATTTGTGGTTAATCAAAAATGGCTGGCAACATTTATGATGTTGGTGAAGACAGGGCACTTTACTCACGCAGCAGAAAAAATGCACATGACCCAACCCGGGGTAAGCCAGCATATAAAAAAGCTGGAAGAACAGCTAAAAACAACGTTAATCAATCGCTACGGTAAACAATTTGAATTGAGTTTAGCGGGGGAGAAATTATATCAATACGGCCAACAAATGCTGGCATTAGAAGAGCAATTACACCAGGCAATCGAACAGGATGATCCCCTGCAGGGAGAATGTCGTTTTTCGTGCTCTGGTACTTTAGCCATGCATCTTTATCCCCATTTTCTTACTTATCAATGTAAACATAGCGGGTTAAACGTATCCGTAGAGGCAGCGCCAAACCAGAACATTATTGATGATCTTTTAGAGAACAAGATAGATATCGGCATCGTAACACAACAAGTGTATTCTGATGAATTAGTGCAATATCAGGTTGGTCAAGAAACGTTGCAGTTGGTGCTTCCCATTCAATATAAAAATGCAGAAATAGACTTTACCTTCCTCAATACACTCGGTTTTATTAATCATCCTGATGGTTTTTATTATCTGGATAAAGTATTAAAAGCCAATGATTTTAATTCATACAGAGGCCGTGATAGCCTCAATATTAAAAGTTATATCAATCAGTTAAGCCAAATATTGCTTCCTGTATCGCAAGGGGTAGGCTTTACTGTACTGCCAGCCAGAGCTATTGCTCAATTCGAACCACAGCAATCATTGTATGCCGCCCCGCTGACTCACAATGTGACCGAAAAACTCTACTTAACAAAAAAACGATACCGTCAACTCCCTGCACGCTATGAGTGGTTTGAGGAAACGATTTGCCAGTTGCTTAAGTTGTAGTTCTTTTTGTTAACGAGGGTCAAGTGCGCTGACGGGACTGTTTTACTCCGTTCATATTGGCGTACAACTCCGACAGAGTTAAGAATAATGGCATCAATAACGGGTTATCATGTACTAATAGCTATAATTTTAGTGAAGGTGTGACGGGTATCACGATGCTGTTACGAAATAAAATACAGTAAGCGCATTCTGCAACATTTAATATGCTGATTTAAAAAGATTTAGTGTATGGCGAGTGTCTTTTATCTGCGATCATCGGTATTTGGAAAATATTGAGACACCAGTAAATACCATTATGAATTAAGTCTATGTTTAATAAGAATAAATTTGGATGTAGTCAATCGCAAGCGCAAGACTGCGTAATAAAAACCACTATATATGTAGTGTGATCGAGGTATAGGTTTCGAATCATCGAGTTGTCTACGCAGTTTACGTAGCATAGTATCAACCAAAGAAAGCGCTTTCTTTGGTTGATTTTGAATCAATTTAATAAAAATGACCGGTCACGAAGCCGTCAAGCAATGAAGTGAGCGCTTTTTTAACGTTTCCCTTAATGTGAAGGATTATGTAATGCATAATAAAAAGGTTTTAGCTGCCTTAGTATGTGGCTTAATGTTCTCTGCAAATGGTGTTGCAGCTGATGAGATTAAGCAGGGTGGAACATTGACAGTGCCTATCATAGGTACTGGTTTTGTTGACAATTTCAATCCATATACGACTAAAGACTTGCTTCATGGTGTGATGTTTGAACCATTATTAGCTTTTAATAACATGACCGGTAAAACTGAATATCGTCTGGCGAAGTCGGCTGATTATTCTGATGATCTGAAGACAATTACGGTTAAATTACGTGATAGTCTGAAGTGGTCTGATGGCTCACCATTAACAGCAAAAGACGTAGCATTCAGTTTCACAATGACCAAAGACGCACCAGCGTTCGATCAAAAAGGTATTTGGACTGGTGGCAATCTTGCGAGTGTAACTGCTCAAGATGCTACGACAATTGTATTTGAATTAAATGAAGCTGATTCGACCTTTATCTGGAATCTGGCGAGTTATCATATTGTACCAGAGCAAATTTGGAGCAAGGCGAAAGACTTGACCACGTTTACTAACCCTGATCCTGTTGGTAGTGGCCCAATGACGGTGGTTAAGTATGTCAAGTCACAGCAGATGGAGCTTTGCCGTAACCCACATTACTACCTTGAGAACCGCCCATATCTTGATTGTATAACTTATCGTTCATACAATGATAATTCTCAAATTCAGCCGGCATTAATGAAAGGTGAAATTGACTGGGGCTCAAACTTCATTGCCGATATTGAAAATACTTTTGTTGCCGCAGATCCTGAAAATAATCATTTTTGGTATCCGGCTAATGATGCTATCCATCTTTATGTTAACACTAAAGAAAAGCCATTCGATGATCTTAATGTACGTAAAGCATTATCGATGGCATTGGATCGTGAAGCCATCGTTGATATTGCAGCCTACGGTTATCCAACAGCAAACTATAATGTAGGTGGTATTGCCGAACTTTATAGTACAAGCATTAGCAAGCAAGTTAACGATAAATATAAAGATATCACCAACTATAATCCTGAAAAAGCGAAGCAATTGCTTGATGCGGCCGGTTATAAAGATCTTGACGGCGATGGCTTCAGAGACACGGCTGATGGTAAGAAAATTGAATTTGATATTGAAGTAGTCAATGGCTGGACTGACTGGATCCAAGTTGTTCAGATGGTGACTGAATACTACGAAGAAATTGGTATTAAAGCGAATGTCAAAACCGTCGATTGGGCAGTGTATGATAAATCTCTGAAAGATAGCGAATACAAGATGTCGATTAACTGGTCAATGGTTGCGACTAACCCAATTTTGGCTTACCAGGAATATTTCTCAACATCACGTATTGGTAAAACCTGGCACGCTGGCCATGGCGTCCATTCAGAAGATATTGATGCCCTGATTGATAGCTTTGGTAAGACCAAAGATCCCGTAGAGCAGAAAAAGATTATTGATGAACTTCAGGAGTTTACAGCTGATAACTTGCCGTTTATTCCACTGTTTTCTAATCCAACTTGGTTCCAGTATAACAGCTCGAAAATTGTAGGCTGGCCGAACAAAGATAATCCGTATGTTCAACCGGTTTGGTATGATGGCGGTAAGCGAGTGTTAATTCTCAATAATCTTCACCTTAAGTAATTGTAAATAATTTAAAGAGCCATATTTGTGGCTCTTTAATTACCGGAATATTTTATGAGCTTTTTAATACGCAGACTGAGTTTTTATTTTATTGCTTTTCTTATAGCAATATCCTTTAATTTTTTACTGCCAAGATTGATGCCGGGAGACCCGGTTGATGCCTTATTCGCAGCTGCGCAAGGCCGTATGGATCCTGCTCAGATGGATGCAGTGAGAGAAATGTACGGTTTTATGGACGGCTCAGTATTCGAGCAATATATCGCATATATCCAAAGTGTTTTTACGCTTGATCTCGGGCCATCAGTATTAATGTTCCCGGTGAGTGTTACTGAAGTCATTGCGATGGCTCTGCCATGGACCATGTTTCTGGCTCTAGGTTCGCTCATTGTTGCTTTAATTATTGGTGTCAGCATCGGTACATATGCTTCATATCGTCGCGAAGGCCTGTTTGGACAAATCGCGCCGCCAGTATTAGCGTTTATTAGTAATTTCCCTTATATCGTTACAGCGCTGCTACTGTTTTATTTCTTTGGTTTGCAGCTTGAACTCTTGCCGCTTGCATACACGTACGACCCAGCCCTAGAGCCGGGATTGACACTCGAATTTATCGGAAGTGTTTTAAAGCATGCTGTTTTACCTTTGGGATCAATGATTATCGTTGGTATCTCAACGTGGGTCTTCAATATGCGTAATGCAATGATCAATGTGCTTGGTGAAGATTACGTCACCATGGCTGAAGCCAAAGGGCTGAGCAGTTATCGGGTGATGTCTCGATATGCGGGAAGAAATGCAATATTACCCGTAGCAACTGCAATCGCGATGGCGATTGGTTTCTCTTTTGCCGGTTCAATCATGACCGAGGTCGTGTTTAATTACCAGGGGCTGGGTAATATTCTGCTCAAAGGTATCGTTGCTCGAGATTATCCTCTTATCCAGGCAATTTTACTTATTCTGGTCTCTGCCGTGCTTACTGCAAACTTCATAGCAGATCTTCTTTATGTCTGGCTTGACCCACGGATTTCTAAATAAGGTTTGAATATGAGCAAGTTAATAGATTCAATCGACGATACAAATATGTCTGTTCAAAATTTTACTAACTCATTGATAAAGGTCAAAGAGAAGTGCTCAAAAATATTTGCATTCTTTCATGGCAACCCGCCAGCGATTATTGGTGGAGTATTAATATCAATGGTGTTGATCGGGGCGTTAATGGCCCCGGTTTTGGCGACACATAATCCGGATAAGCGTGTTGCTCGGCCACATATGCCGCCAAGTGCTGAGCATATTCTTGGTACAACACGAAGTGGCCGTGACGTGTATAGCCAGGTGCTTCACGGAGCGAGAAAGTCACTGACTGTTGCCTTATCGGCAGGTCTTATTGCGATGACGCTGGCAGTGACTATCGGGGTTTCATCCGGTTATCTGGGCGGAAAAGTGGATGAATGGCTTAACTTCATCACCAATGTTTTTCTGGTTTTCCCGCAACTACCGTTGCTCATCGTACTGGCTGCTTTTTTGGGACAGGTTGGTTCGATGGTTATCACACTATTACTCGGAATAACGTCATGGCCATGGGGGGCACGGGTAATACGGTCGCAAACTATGGCACTGAGAAACAAAGAATTCATCATTTCAGCGGAAGTCATGGGAGAGTCCAAACTGCGCATTATTTTTGTTGAAATTCTGCCTAATTTAGTTTCGATTGTGTTTGGTGGCTTCCTTGGCACGGTGATCTACGCGATGGGTTCAGAAGCAGGTCTGGGTATTCTTGGTTTAGGTGATGCAACTGAAGTCAGCTGGGGATCAATGCTGTATTGGGCGCAAACCTCGTCTGCTTTATATACCGGCGCGTGGTGGGAAATGATCGTACCGGCAATGGCACTAGCGATTACGGGCGGCTCACTGGCGTTAATCAACATGTCTATTGATGAAGTCAGCAATCCAAAACTTAGAACGGGTCCACACATGAAATTGTGGAAAAAACTCAAGAAAGAAGCTGATCAACGCCGGGGCTTATTATGAAAGACGTATTATTAGAGATTAATAATCTTTGTGTCGACTATGTTTCTCCAAACGGAGTCGCAAGGGCGGTCAATAATGTCAGCCTGAGCATCGCGCCTGGCGAAACTCTGGGTATTGCCGGTGAATCCGGCTGCGGAAAAAGCACCTTGGCATTTGCGATTTCACGTCTGCACAAAGCACCGGCGTTAATATCTGAAGGTGAAATTCTTTATAAGAATCGTGATGTTTTAAAAATGTCAGATAAAGAATTGCGAAACTTCCGCTGGAATGATGTTTCCATTGTCTTTCAGAGCGCAATGAACTCTTTAAATCCGGTTATCACCATTGGCGAGCAGCTTACTGATGTGATTGTGGCTCACAAAAGAATCAGCTTTAAAGACGCCTCTGCAAAAGCTGAAGAGTTGTTAGCCATCGTAGGTATACATGCCGACCGGATGGCCAGCTTTCCGCACCAGCTTAGCGGCGGCATGAGGCAGCGTGTTGTTATTGCCATTGCACTGGCACTTGAACCTAAGCTGATCATCATGGATGAGCCGACGACGGCATTAGATGTGGTGGTAGAGCGCGAAATTCTGAACGAGCTATACGATTTAAAAACCAAGTTCGGGTTTTCAATTCTGTTTATCAGCCATGACTTAAGTTTAATGGGTGAAATCGCTGATCGTATTGGTGTTATGTATGCCGGTAACCTGATTGAGATTGGTGATGCTGAAACAGTCTTTGGTAATCCGTCACACCCTTATACAAAAGGCCTGATTGCTTCATTCCCGACAATTCACGGGCCAAAAGAACGCTTGTATGGTATTCCCGGAAATCCTGTAAATTTATTAAGTATTCCCAAAGGATGTAATTTCCAGGACCGTTGTGGTGATTGCATGGCGGTATGTAAGACAGCTGAACCTCAACTGGCTCAGCTGAATGCCCATCACGAAGCAGCATGTCATAAATTATAAGGAATTAATGATGGGTACGATGAACAATCCAGAAGTAGTACTTTCAGTCCGTAACCTGGTAAAAGATTTTCCCGTTGGTCAATCAAGTAGTAAAAACAGCTTCATGCGTGCGGTTAACGACGTATCGTTTGATTTGTGTAAAGGTGAAGCGCTTGCCATTGTTGGTGAGTCTGGCTCTGGCAAGAGTACCGGCGCACGGATTCTAACGCGTATTTACGATGAGACTGCCGGCGATATCTACTTCAAGGGACAACCCTTAAAGGAATACATTAAAGAAAATGGCAGCCTGGAGTACGCGCGTCAGGTGCAGATGATCTTTCAGGACCCGTTTGGTTCTCTGAATCCGGTTCATACCATTTTCCACCATATTGCGCGCCCGTTACTGATCCATAAACGGGCAGAAAAAGAAGCGATAGCCAAGCTGGTTTATGAACTGCTTGAGCTCGTGGGTTTGTCACCGGTCGTTGAGACGGCCGAGAAATATCCTCATGAGTTAAGTGGCGGGCAAAGACAGCGAGTCGCGATAGCACGTGCCATTGCCGTTTCTCCTGAAGTAATCCTGGCAGATGAACCTATCTCAATGCTGGATGTTTCAGTTCGCCTTGGTATTTTAAACTTAATGGCGGATTTGAAAGATAAGCATGGTATTTCATTCATGTATATTACGCATGATATTGCAACCGCAAGATACTTTGCTGAAAAAACCGCGGTAATGTATGTCGGCCATATGGTGGAGTGGGGTAATAGCGATAAAGTCACACAAACCCCGCAGCATCCATATACCCAGCTATTACTTTCTGCCGTTCCAGAGCCAGGAAGGGGAGGACGTCGAGAGCTGAGTGCTAAAAAAGGCGAAATCCCATTGTGGAAGCCTGATACAAAAGGGTGTCCATTCGCAATGCGCTGTCCGCGAGCGATAGATTGTTGCGCCGAGAGTTTCCCTGCTGTTACTCAAATCGCAGATGATCACTTCATCCGGTGCCATAATATTTAGTTTTTCCAAATATTATTTTTAACTCATCGCTTAAAGAAAGCGCTTACTTTGGTTCAGTTAGTTATGACTACAGAAAACATTAATACTTCATCGGATGATATTTCAGGAAAGTTTGTATCATTAGATGGCGAGAAATACTATGTGATTGAGAATGTCGATCACATGAAGCCTTTTTTCATCAGTGTTGTATCGTCCAGCGATCACTGGTTATTCATTTCATCTACAGGCAGCTTATCTGCCGGTAGAATTATGCCTGAAAACGCCTTGTTCCCTTATAAATCAGTTGATTATATCCATGAGAGCGCTGAAAATACGGGTAGTAAGACAATCGTCAAGGTGTTAACCGAAGAAGGGACCATGCAATGGGAACCGTTCAATGTTCACCACAATGGCCTTTATCATACTCAGCGGAATCTTTATAAGAATGTCGCGGGTGATAAAATTGTTTTTGAAGAAGTTAACTTTGATCTATCGCTGACGTTTAAATATCAGTGGAACACCAGTGATCAATACGGTTTTGTCCGAACATCAACACTGAAAAACCACTCAACGCAACCGGTAAGGCTTGAGTTGGTTGACGGCATTCAAAATATTTTGCCTTCAGGGGCACCGTTGTCGGCATTGCAAGATCGTAGTGCGTTAGTCGATGCTTACAAGTGGAACGAACTACTGCCTGAATCTGCTCTGGCGACGTACAGCATGTATGCCAAGCTAAGTGATCGAGCTGAGCCTGCGGAATCATTACGAGCAACAACGGTGTTCAGTATTGCCGATGGTTGTGAGGCAATCTTACTTTCTAGCGAGCAACTTGGCGCTTTCCGCCGCGGCGAACAAATCGCGAATGAAACACTGCGACGTGGCTTGCGGGGGGCGTATTTTATTTATAAGCATTGTGAACTTGGTGCTGAAGAAGAAAATAGCTGGCAGATCATCGCTGACATCGATAAGACTCATGCTGATATTGTTGATTTAAAACACCACTTGATGTCTGCAGAAGCGGTTAAAAATGATATCAACCGGTCAATTAAAGACAACCACCAGGACCTCTTAATGCTGATGGCTGGCAGTGATGCCTCCCAGAAAACAGCAGAAGAAGAGACCACCGTTCATCACTATGCCAATGTACTGTTTAATAATATGCGTGGCGGTGTCGTGGTCGATCAGTACTGGCTGGATAAGAAAGATTTTGTGCAGACACTGACCAATTCAAACAAAGTCGTCGCATCCAGACATGCCGATTTTTTTGCTGGTTTGCCGGATCGTATCGGTTATGAAGCGCTGATGGCTTTAGCGACAGAGCAAAATGACAAGCAGCTTTTACGCCTTTGTTATGAGTACCTGCCTTTAACATTTGGCCGCCGCCATGGTGATCCGAGCCGCCCGTGGAACCATTTCGAGATTAAAGTAAAAGATACCAACGGTGAGCGATTGCTATCGTATCAGGGAAACTGGCGAGATATTTTCCAGAACTGGGAAGCGCTTGCTGTTAGCTATCCTAATTTCATAAAGTCGTTCATTGCCAAGTTTGTCAATGCATCGACAGTTGATGGCTATAACCCTTACCGAATTACCAAAGAGGGCGTTGACTGGGAAATTTTAGATCCGGAAGACGCATGGAGTAACATTGGTTATTGGGGCGATCACCAGATTATTTATCTGTTGAAGTTTCTTGAGCTGTCAAAAAAATATCAGCCACAGGAACTTAATGAGTTACTAAGCTGTGACATTTTCAGTTATTCGAATGTGCCTTATGAAATTAAGGCTTTTGATGAACTATTTGATGACCCTAAAAATACCGTTGTATTCAACCAAAATAAGCAAGAGCGTATTACTGATTGGGTCGCAGAGTTTGGTAGCGATGGTCGACTGCTGCTGAATGATAATTGCGATGTCTATCTGGTCAACCTGACTGAAAAGCTAATGGTGCCTTTGCTGGCGAAACTGGGCAACCTCGTTGTGGATGGTGGCATTTGGCTTAATACACAACGACCAGAATGGAATGATGCCAACAATGCCATTGTCGGAAATGGCCTGTCGATGGTGACGCTATATTATATGCGTCGCTATGTTGCCTTCTTACAAAATCTGCTGAAAGACAATACGATGAGTCTTGACTTGTCATCAGAATTGGTTGATTGGATTGTTGCTACAACACAGATCTTAAATGAAGTAAAAACCGAGCTAAAACAGAAGAGTATTACCCGACAAACTCGAAAAGCGCTATTGAATAAACTTGCTATTGCTGCAAGTGATTACCGCACTGCCATCTATGAAAATGGCGGGTTCTCCGGGAAGACTCGAATTGACACTGAGTTTATCAATAACCTGCTAGATGTCAGTCTCACGGTTATTGATGCAAGTATCAGTTCTAACCGACGTAAAGATGGTTTGTATAATGCTTATAATATCATCAGCTATTCATCTGAAAGTGCAAACGTTGATGAGCTCTATCCGATGCTTGAGGGGCAGGTTGCGGTATTAAGTTCGGGAGTATTAACACCAGAACAAGCCGTTGCCTTGTTAGATAAACTGTATTCCAGTGATTTATTCCGGGTTGATCAGCAAAGTTTCATGCTCTATCCGGACCGTGACTTAACCAGCTTCGCTAATAAAAACAAGCTGGATGCATCGCGCGTATACGGTAATATTTTGCTGAGAAAAATGGTCCAGAATGGTGATTATCGATTGGTTGAACCTGATACCGAAGGTTTTTACCATTTTAATGCAAATTTCGAAAATGCAGGATTTTTATTAGCTGTACTCAAAGATGTTGAGCGTGATTACAAGGAAACTGATAGCGAAACATTGACGGATGTACTGAATTGCTATGAAGAGGTGTTCAATCATCAGGCATTTACTGGACGTTCAGGCACGATGTTCGGCTATGAAGGACTTGGCTGTATTTATTGGCACATGGTGTCTAAGTTATTGCTTGCCGTTCAGGAAAATTATTTCGCTGCATCGAAGATTGATCCGCATTCTGAAACAACTCAAAAACTGGCTGAATACTATTACAGAGTACGATCAGGGATTGGATTTAATAAAACGCCTGAGAATTACGGCGCGTTCCCGACGGATCCTTATTCGCATACACCTAAACACGCTGGCGCTCAGCAGCCAGGTATGACAGGGCAGGTGAAAGAAGAGATCCTCACTCGATTTGGTGAACTAGGGCTATGCATTGAAGACGGTATGATTCACATCAAACCTTCCTTATTAAGAAAAGCTGAGTTTTTGTCTGCAAGTGCCCGCTTCGATTTCATTAACCTCGATAGCGAGAACGAGACAATTATCTTACCGGAAAATTCACTGGCGTTTACCTACTGCCAAGTTCCTGTTGTCTACCAGGCTCAGGAAGAAGGTGAAGGGCAGATCAAGGTCGTGCTGAATAATAATGAAAGCATTTATCTGTCGGGTATGTATTTGAATACCGAGATGAGCCGTCATCTGTTTTCCCGAACCGGTGAAATTAAAGAGATCACCGTGTCTATTCCGTCATCATTGTTAATGGCCTAGGTACTGCGGGAGCTAATGTGAATAGTCATCTAGTCGAGATGTCTGAATATGATGAGGTGGGCTACTCGCCATTGATTGATTTCCAGTCATGGCGAGTGGCAATACTGAATTATATCGATGAATTAGATGCTGATAAAATTGATAATTTTCAGTGTCATAACGAAACCGATGAGGTGTTTGTCTTGTTGTCAGGAAAGTGCATTCTGTTTTGCGCGGAGCTTGATGACGAACACAATATCATTGATATTTCCACTTGGGATATGGAACCAAATAAAACCTACAATATTAAGCGTGGCGTATACCATACGCATACGCTTAGTGATGATGGCAAGGTTCTGATTGTGGAGAACAGTGATACCAGTGACGGCAATTCCCCCAAAATAATGATTGATGACAGTATTCGCGACAGGTTGGTGAAATTAACATCTGGTTTGTGGGCGTAATTGTTTTCAGTACTCATAAAAGGCAGTTCATCTGCCTTTTATTTATGGGAGAAGCCGAGTCTGTTCGCTCGTTTATTCTTCATTGTCACGGAGAGTGTGGCTTTGATATCGGCCGAATAGCCCGGGGATTGTCCTGATTTGAGGTAAGGTAATGGGGAGAGTTACTTCCCATTACCTATCAACGTTGTTAATTTAATTTCTTAACGGAGTCTCTGATTATCAGCTCTGGTGTCAGTTTACCGTTCAGTGGGTAAGACTCATTATTGAGTAAAGACAGAACTCGTTTCGCGGCTTCTGTTCCCATTTCGCTGACAGGGAAGTTAACAGTAGTGAGCTTAGGGCGAATATGCTGGCTATAAGTGTCGTTATCGAAACCAACAATCGAGATATCGTCCCCCACCGACAGGTTTCTTTCACTGCATACATCATAGGCCGCTAAGGCGATATTATCATTTTGACAGAATATCGCAGTGATCTCGTTATTGCGATCGAGTAATCGCCTGACTGTTTCGTGATTACCTTCATGATCAAAACGGCCTTCGACAATTAAATTCGCATCATACGGAATGCCATATTCAGATAATGCATTCCTGTAGCCCTGTAAACGGTCACGGCTGTCAATTTTACTGAGCTGCCCGGTAATACATGCGATTTTTTCATGTCCATTATCAAGCAAGTACTTAGTGGCGAGATATCCACCTAACTCGTTATCAATGCAGATGCAGTTTTCTGATAATTCAGGAATGTAACGGTTAAGAATAACGGTCGGTGACGTTTCTTTCGCAATTTTAATCAATTCATCATCAGAGAGCATATCGGAATGAATGATCAAGCCATCAACTTGTTTAGACTGTAAAAATCGAATTGAGTCGCTCTCTTTTGTTTTTGATTCCTGACCGCTGGTAACAATTAAATGAAGATTTTTCTGACGAACAGTGTTTTCCGCTGTGTGCATCAAGGGACCATAAAAGGGACCATCCAGAGAGCCAACAAGCATCCCGATACTGTTTGAACGACTCGATGCCAGTGCCTGGGCAAATGCATTTGGTTTATAACCAAGTTGCTCTATGGCTTTAAATACCTTGATCTTATTTTCTTCTTTGACCGTAGGATGTCCATTTAAGGCTCTGGAAACCGTCGCTTGAGAAACCTGGGCAAGTTCGGATACATCTTTAATGGTGATCAACTTTATTTCCTTACGATGATTGTTTTTTGAACGGCTCAAACTCATCTGTTTTGCAGATAAGCAATACAGGTGCTGTCTTACTACGTCAACATCAATATTTTCGGACTCAATAATTCAATTTTGACCGTATCGTGATATTAGTGCAAGCGCTTTCTAGAAGATATGTGATGCTTGAGAGGGGAGTAAAAAAATGCATTTATATCAGCGAACTATAAGCATTATTGCTATCTGATGTTATATGCTGAAACCGGATATATCTCTGATTATAGTAAGTTGATAGAGGAGCCAACGACAAGAATATCGTCACGGTAATCAACAAATGAGAATCCTCTGTGGTAGTGCAGTGATATAACAGATTAATTTAACAATAATATCAATCTCTTAAGTGTAATTTTGGATGGGGTGTGATGATGGTCACATTTGTCAGGAAAGTGATGTTCTTGTTAATATTGTGAATTCGATCTCGTGAAAGCGCTTCCTTTGGTGATTGTGATCACTTTAAATGCAAATGTTTACTCCTATAATCGGTTTTAAAGGTGATTTAGGAGGTTGTTTAATAAGTTTCTCTTATTAATTCTGAATTAATAGTTAGCTTATCAAGCATACTACCCCTTTTTTTTACCTAATTGAGAAAGCGCTTTCTTTCTCAACGTTAATGGAAATACAAATAACAATTTTGGAGTTAGAATGAAATTATCAAACCTTACCCTTGCGTGCCTGTTAGCAACATCAACTTTATCGGCGTCCCATTTTGCTAATGCAGAATCAGACGATTTCGCATTCACTGGCTACGCACGTTATGGTATGCATTATGCGAATAATGGAAACGATTATGTAACCGCTGATGGACAACTTGCCGGTAACGCAGCAGGTCGTTTAGGAAATGAAACTAACGGTGGTGAATTCCAATTTTCTAAAGGTTTTGAAGGTCCCAATGGTACAAAATGGGATGTTGTACTTATGCTTGAAAACTGGTGGAAAATGCCAGGTTCATTAGAAAAAGAAGACTCTAATGGTGATACGTTCACTGATGATGTAGGTAATGGTGACGTCTTCCTGAAAAAATTCTATGCAGGCGCATCTAACGTATTCGCGTCACAGCCAAATGCCTATGTTTGGGCCGGTCGAGATTTCCACCAGCGTCCTCAGGAAGGCCTGAATGACTATTTCTTTATGACTCATGATGGTCAGGGTGCCGGTATCAAAAACCTTGAACTGGGTAACGTAAAATTAAATGTTGCCTTTGTGGCACAAACAGACGGTAGCAGTTGGACTGGCACTGGCGATAACGGTGACTATGCACTTACCACAAAACTACATGATATTAAGCTAGCCGATAACGTTGATCTAAGTATCTTTGCTAATTATGGCTTGTCTTCAGATGACTCAGCTGAAGCTGACATCAAGGCGTATCAAGTCGGTACGATCTTCAACTTTAATGGTAAAAAACTGAGTCTTCGTTACACGGATAACACCGATAACTCTGCATTCAACAAGACAGAAGATTTAAATACGATATATGCCAGTTTCCAAGGTGGTATGTCTTTGGGTGATAGCACTACGCTAGATTACCAGCTTGCTTATCACAACAATGACGGTGCTAATGATGCCGCTGATGATCGTACTAACTACAGTGCGATTGTTCGCCCAATGCATTCTTGGAACGATATCCATTCGACTTGGCTAGAAGCAGGTTACTCTCTGGTTGATTATGACAATGCTGATGAAAATGCAGCATGGAAGGTTACTCTGTCTCAAAACATTGCTATCGGTAAAAATTCTTGGGATCGCCCAATGCTACGTTTTTACGCAACAGTGGGTGATGCCGATAATAAAGTTGCGGGAGATGGTTCAGAAATCATTGGCGATACTACCCGTGACACATTTGCAGTTGGCGCAATGTGGGAAGCTTGGTGGTAAACCAATAATCTCTTCAATGTAAGTTGTCTATGGTATTCACTATTTTCAGCCTGATAGGGCCGAATATTAATTATTAAGCTTTCCGCTTTTGGAGAGCACCGCCAAACAGGTGGTGCTCTCACTTTTCCTTAATAAAAAATTAAAGTAAAGGATTACATAGTGCGTAATAATAAAAAAATACTACCATGTTTAATCGCGCTGGCATTAATTGCAGGGTGCAATGAATCAGATAATAATTCAGTTACCGATTTAACACAGTCTAAAGTCCCCTATTTTGGTGATTGGCCAGTTATTAAAAGTGCCATTCAGAAAAATGAAGTAATTGAAAATAAAATTATTGAAATACTGGTTCAAATGACGCTCGAAGAGAAAGTCGGTCAGATGATCCAGCCTAATCTTCTAGAGGTGACGCCGGAGGAAGCAAAACAGTATAAACTAGGTTCACTGTTAAATGGGGGAGGGGCTTGGCCCGGTGAAAATAAATACGCTACAGCAGAAGACTGGGCAAAAGAGTCAGACAAATATTGGCTTGCACTAGAAGACGCTTTTGCTGGCCGCGGATTTAAAATTCCATTTATGTGGGCAACGGATGCGGTTCACGGTCATAACAACGTTTTCCAAGCGACGGTTTTCCCGCATAACATTGGCTTAGGTGCGGCAAATAACCTAGATTTGATTTATGAAATTGGCAAGGCGACAGCGGAAGAAATTGCAGCAACAGGCCTGGATTGGACATTTGCACCCACGGTGGCCTCACCTCGTGATTACCGCTGGGGACGGGTTTACGAAGGCTACTCAGAAGACCCAGAAATCATTTATCAATACGCAGCTAAGATGGTTGAAGGTATTCAAGGTGGGGCTGACGGTCTGGCTGGCGAGCGAAATGTTATTTCAAATGTGAAGCACTGGGTCGGTGATGGCGGCACTCAAGATGGTGTCGACCGTGGCGAGAACCACTACTCCGAAGACTACCTGCGTAATATTCATGCCACAGGTTATTTCGCCGGGCTCAATGCCGGGGCCCAAGTAGTTATGTCTTCATTTAACTCCTGGCATAACGATGCTAATTACGATCAGGTTGAGGGCGGAGATTATAATAAAAAACTGCATGGCAGTAAGTATCTGATCTCCGATGTTCTTAAAAACAAAATGGGCTTTGACGGTATTGTCGTTACCGACTGGAACGGCCAGAACGAGCTCAATGATTGTAGTGCCTCAAATTGCCCAGCCGCTGTCAATGCAGGCAACGATGTGTTTATGGTTACCGCGAATAGCGACTGGAAGGCATTCTATACCAATGTGATTGCCCAGGTGAATGACGGCACGATTCCTATGGCGCGTATAGATGATGCGGTAAGCCGTATCCTGCGGGTAAAACTGCGTGCTAACTTGTGGGAAAAACCGATGCCCTCTGAGCGAACATTGGCTGGTCAGCAACAGCTGCTGGGCTCTGCAGAGCACCGTGCCCTCGCACGTGAAGCGGTTAGTCAGTCATTGGTATTGTTGAAAAATGAAGGCAGTATTTTGCCTCTATCGAATGATCAGAAAATCTTGATTGCAGGTAGTGCCATCAACAATATTCAGAAACAGACCGGTGGCTGGTCGCTGACCTGGCAGGGTAATGAAAACACCATAGAAGCTGACTTCCCGGGCGCGACAACCATGCAAATGGCGCTGGAGGATGTTGTCGGTAGTGAAAACATCATTACCGATATGAGTGAAGCGACCGAAAATACCGTAGCGGTCGTCGTTATCGGTGAAGACCCTTATGCGGAAATGTTTGGTGATATCAAGTCCAATAAGACATTGGAATTCTCTTCCATTAAGGCTTCTTATAGAGCTGACTTAGATAAAGTCAGAGAATTGAAGGACGCTGGCCTGAAAGTAGTGACCGTGTTCTATTCTGGTCGACCGCTATATGTGAATGAAGAAATCAACAATTCGGATGCCTTTGTTGCGGCATGGTTGCCAGGTACTGAAGCTGGTGGTATTACTGACGTCTTGTTTAACAAAGATGGTAAGGACTTTACAGGTCACTTGTCTTATTCATGGCCGATGAAAAAATGTTCGACCACCATCAACCGTATTGCGCCCAATATTAAGGATTACGTGACTCCGGCACCGGAGCAGGATATTAGCGGTGAGCACAAGCCCCTGTTCCCTTATGGTTATGGTCTGTCTTATAGTTCAACGACAACATCTGAAAATGACTTAAATAACCTCGTTCTCGACCCGCGTGATTATGGTTGTGGCCAGGAAGCCCCAGACAATGGTGTTGCAACATCGAATATGGAAGTGTTCGGTCGTGAATCTTCAGGGGAGTTTGTTGCACGGATCGGCGGTGCAGCAAATGGTTGGGCTGGCCTTGATGTGTCAAACGGTAGTACAACCTCGATTGGTGGTTTAGCTACGAGTCCAATCAACTATAAGCATCAGCAAGATGCTTTGAATGTTGTATTTGATGGCACCGATGTTGCGCAGCTGTACCTTCAGACAGAAGATACAAAGACGGTAGACAAAAATGCCTATTTTAACGCCGATTCCACGTTGCAGTTTGATATCAAAATGATCAAGTCACCGACGGCAGATACGACGCTTGCCATGCACTGTGAGTGGCCATGCCTTGGTGATGTCAAAATCAATAATGTGCTACCGGCCGTTTCGACGGAATGGACAACAATGAAGTTTGCGCTTAGCTGTTTTGCCGAGGAAGGTATGGAGTACTCAATGCTTAATACCCCGTTCCTGCTGACAACAACGGGCGAAATGGCGTTTGATTTAGGCGAAATCCGTTTTGTACCGCGTAGCCTCGATGCAGCCAGCGATGAAGTAGATTGTGCGGCATTAGCAGTACCTGCACTGCCAGCCTTAGATGAGGCTATCTCTTACATTTGGAGCGATACCTGGAGCCCGAGTGTCGGAGTGTGGAGTGCTCATACCGGCAGTGATTGGAGTCCTGCGCCAGATCATGTTTCAACCACAACGACTGTTGATGGTGACGGGGCGACAGTTGTGAATGTCACTTACAATGCGGCCAGTCCTGCAGATGACAAAGCGGTTATTTTCTTGAGCGGTGAAACGCAGAATTTAACGAACTATGTCGAGGCGGGTACTTTAGAGTTTGATCTGTTGGTTACTTCATATGGTGACAATGTTGATGGCTTAGTGATTAAAATGGAGTCATCACAGGAAAATGCAGCGAGTCCTGATTATTCTTTAGGGAATATAGCTACAGGAACATGGACCGCTATTTCAGTGCCTGTCAGCGGCTTAGGTATCGATGACATCGTAGAAAGTGTTGATAAACCTTTGGCGATACTACCAGCATGGGGCAATTCGCAAGCGGGTGTTGAATTTAGCGTTAAGAATGTTCGCTTAGTGAAGTAAAAAACAACAGGTGGAAGGAAGTAACCTTCCACCTGTTCTATTTTTAAATCGCTATCTATACCCAAGTGACCTCAAGATGCTTGTTCAGCGAGAATTTATTGGCTTCTAGGCAAGGCGCTGATTTGAAGACATATTGTTCTACGTTAATAATCAGCAACGCAGCATAGGAGCCAATAAAACTCGCCCTTCGGGAGTGAGTCAGTGTGCCCACTTCTGTGTCAAATGTGTTTGAAAGGGATGGCCATTCCTACACACATTTTCCTTGAATTGAACACGCTGAACTCACTCTGAATCCTGCACCTTGAGGTCACTTGGGTATATATATCCCAACTACTTGAGAGTACATATTTGTATGTCTTTCAGGTGGTTTGGGTATAAATGCCTTTTACCCCAAAATGGAATTCAAGAATATTATGAAAAAAATTCGCCAAACCTCGGTTATTAAACGTATGTATGCCGGGTTTGCATTAATGGTATCACTGCTTGTCGCGACAGTAATATTGATGTTGGATGGAACAACCCGCATTCATAATCAGCTTCAATCTGTAACCTCAGATGCTTTTCCTCTTGTCTCATTGGCTAACCAAACCAGTGTTAGATTATTAGCGGCAGATAAAATATTTAAAGATTTCCTTACCAGCCCAAATGCCGAACGAATGCAAGGCTACGAAGAAAAATTTAGTTTGGCGCATAACGGCTTTAGTTCTGCGCTTGGGAAACTATCTGAAATATCTAAAGACAATCCGGTATTAAATAGCCAGCTAACTGCACTGCTTGCGCTGGAAGATCGTTATTTCTCTGAATCCCAGAAAGCGATGGAAAATTACCGAACTCAGTTAAGTGCTCAGCAAGAGAGACAAAAAGCAGTCCGCCGTTTCCAACACCTGCAAACAGAGTTAAGGGTAGGGATGAAGGAGTACATCAACAACCAGGAAAATATTGCGGTTAAGTTGATGGCAAAAAGTTATTTTATCAAGCTTAAACAGACAGAAACGATCACTTCAGATGCATTGGCCAGTGACAATATAGAAACAATCACCAAAGCGCTTAAAGATAATAAGCGCAGCGTCACCCGGCTCAATTATGCTTATAGGGGACTGATAGCTCAGTTACCGTCGCTTAAGAATACCTTTGATCCTTCTGTAGAACAGTTTACCCGGGATATCGGTAAAAAAGGTGGCGTACTGAATCAGCACTTCAGTTATGTCGAGGCGGGTCACCGTCTGTATGCCAATATTTCTGTGCTTACCAGTGAAGTTGATCAAGCGATGGCTATCCTTGAAACGTTTCGTACTGAAGCCGATAAACTGATGGAAAATGCGATCGAAAGCGCGAATGAGAGCTACATTGACGGCTACACCCAAGCCATCGTCATGGGGGTTTTAGTGACTTTCTTTGCTGTTTTCCTGGGTTGGCTACTGGCGAGAAATGTACGTAAACCGTTAGTTTCTATGCTCAAAACCCTTGAAGCGTTAACGGGGGGGGATATGACCCAGCGAGTGGATGAGCATACGTTTACTGAGTTCAACCAGCTCAGTAATCACATCAATACACTGGCTTCTAATTTGCAGGATATCTTGCGAAAACTCAGTGTGGCCTCGGGCAACTTAGCTCAGGTTGCCGAGCAAAATCAGGCAACAACAACAGAGTCCAAATCGCGTTTGAATGATCAGCGGCAGCAAACGTCATCGGTTGCCACTGCGATGACAGAGATGGAGCAGTCGGTTAAAGATGTCGCTAATAGTGCGCAGAGCTCTATGGCTAAGGTTCATGAAGTTGAAGTTGCAGCTCGAACCGGTAGAGAGGTCATGAGCAGTAATATCTCGACGATCCACCAGCTATCAGAGCGCCTTGATGAATCAGTAACGGTGGTTTCTACGGTTCAGGTGATGAGTAGCGACATTGGCTCGATCTTGGATGTTATTCGCCATATTGCCGATCAAACCAACTTGTTAGCACTGAATGCTGCTATAGAAGCGGCTCGTGCCGGTGAGCAAGGACGGGGTTTTGCGGTTGTCGCCGATGAAGTCAGGGTGCTGGCAAAACGGACGACAGATTCGACAGCAGAGATTGAAAGCATGATTCAAAATTTGCAGCAGAGCTCTGGGCAAGCTTCATCAGTGATGCAAAGTTGTGTCAGGGAAATGCATAAAAGTATCTCCCAGTCATCCGATGCTAACAGCGCGATGGAAGAAATTCAGGGAATTATTATTGAGATCAGCCAGATGAGTAGCCATATAGCGCAGGCGGCTGAAGAGCAAAGCTCAACGTCCAATATGATAGCCCGCAGTCTCGAGGATATCAGTCATATAGCCGATGCCAATTATTTATCAATGGAGCAGGTTGCGGAAGTGAGCGGCAGACTAGATGAACTCGCCCATGAACAAAATGGCTTAGTGAATCGGTTTACAGTTTAGTGAATGACTTAAGTCTTGAGCGTGATGTGGTCGATGTACTGAATAATCAGGATCTAGGCTGTTATGTAAGAATGCCCGCTCGATCCATTCAGACCCTGACCATTGATTAATATCACTTTAGTTTATAGTAAAGAGCGCAAGACTGATAATTTCACAACCTTGCTCGGGATCTGACCTGTTTCCGACCGTGAAGAAATATTTAAAATATATTAAATCATTTAGTTAAGGTGTTTTTTGCGCTTTTTTCCTGAGCTGATAACGTCAAAAATATGTAAGCGCTTACGATAAAAGTAAAAGTTAAGGCCATATTCATAGCCTTAACTTTTACTTCTACTTACGTTCAGAACAGATCAGGCCGTACCATTGTGCATCGATACAAATACCTTTGACGGCTTTTTCATTGCTCACAACTTCGCAGCGATGGGTCACTTGTTTCAGTTTGCATGCTTGTTGTACATCATTCAGAGTTGGTGTAGAACTTTGTGCTGCTATTGTTGGAGGTAAAAACATCAACAATGCAACAGACATTGAAATTAACCATTTCATATAAAACTCCTCTATTATCGCCATTGTAACCAACGATAATTATAGACCTAGCTTCTGTACCACGATTCTCAATTCTGAGGTGAAGTGAATCTGCCTTATTCTGACTTTAAACCGCATGTTGTGATTGATAGTTGAGCAATCTATGGAAAAATAGCAAATATTGATTATCTGTTGAGCACTTGAGCTTGGAAGGTCTTTACAGCTTTTATTCAGCAGCGTATTATTCGCCGCACTGGAGAGATGGCTGAGTGGTTGAAAGCACCGGTCTTGAAAACCGGCATACGTTTATAGCGTATCTAGGGTTCAAATCCCTATCTCTCCGCCACATTCTAAAAAGCCAGCTTAATTGCTGGCTTTTTTTCATCTGTTACTTGAGAAAGAGACAGATAGAGAAAGGCGCAGATCTGTCTTTTTTACTCGTAAACAGGGTCGACTTCAGGCGTAACAGAACCTCCACTTTTAGCAATCATCAGTGATCCTAAAATAATAATCTATAGATCTGAATCTTAAATAAAAATCGTTGTTCGGACTTGAACTCAGGTATAAATTAATTCTCATTCTTTCTATTTAATCGAAGTTTCTAACGCAAGTTCCATCATTTGGTTGAAAGTGGTTTGACGATCAGCAGAGCTTATCTTTTCACCTGTGATGATATGGTCTGAAACGGTTAACATGCTCAATGCCTGTACTCTATTTTGTGCTGCGATCGTAAATAATGCCGCTGATTCCATATCCAAAGCCAATATGTTCATTTTAAGTAAGGCCGGTAGCAGGGCTTCAGGATCCTCGTAAAAAAAATCATTGGTAAAAATGTTACCGTAACGAACTGGTACGTCTTGCATATCTGCAGTTTGCCAGCAAGCTTTTAGTAATTCAAAGTCCGGAACTGCAGCGTAATCATAGCCAGCAAAACGCGCCCTGTTCATCGCATTCCCTGTACTAGCTCCATTGGGTACAATGATATCACGCAAGGAAATATCGCTTGCAACACCACCGCAACTGCCTATACGGATCAGTTTTTTGGCACCAAACTCTTTGATAAGTTCATTGGCATAAATCGCCATCGACGGGGTTCCCATACCGTGAGCCATCACAGATATTTCTTGCCCTTTATACTCTCCGGTATAGCCAAGCATGTTACGCACATCACACACTTGTTTGGCATTGCTCAAATATGTTTGGGCAATGTATTTTGCTCTAAGCGGATCGCCTGGCATCAATATCGTTTCTGCAAAATCACCACGATTAGCATTAATATGAGGAGTCATAATATCACCTTAGTTAGTCTCAATGGCTGCAATATAATTGACACGAAGGGCATAGTATTAGGACAATTGTCTGGTTATGGCCGATATAGCTCTCAGTTTTGGATAAAATATTCACCATGAAGTCAATAAATCAGATAATAAAGCATGGATATCAGCTGTTCTGTCAATCGATGGAAAGACACAACTTAGCGACAAAAATATTCCAGCCAGATCAATACCTTTTACGTCAAGGGCAACAGATCACCGAGCTGTATTGGGTTGATATTGGCCAGTTTTCGATAGTCTATACGGCTCAGAATTCTAGGCGTTATAGTCTTGGCCTTAACTTTGTTGATAACCATCTTTTTGGCGAAGATGAATTCTTGACCAGTAGTCCCTGTCAGTTTGACGTACAAGCAAGTGAAGTGATTGAAGCTAAAATCATTCCTGTCTTTGTTATGACGGAGATTCTTCAGCAAGATCCCAAGATTGCGATATGGCTAAGTAGTTCTATGTCAGAACGCTATCAAGATGGGATGGCAAACACTATGAACCGATTCCTATGTCCACTGTTGTTTAATATAGCTTGGGATATTTACCAGCGTCATATCGGAACTAAACCAACGGTTAATTATTCCCTGGTGTATAAAGAAGCGGAGCGGTTTGGTACATCAGAGCGGGTGTACCGGCGAGTAGTGAAGCAATTAATTGAGATGCAACTGATCATTAAGAGCGATAACCAGCTTCTAGTGAACGATTTAGATAAGTTACATAGATTCATTCAGCAACCTTAACACTGTAGTACCAGTCAAATCCTCCTATCTTCTTACATTCGGTACGAAAAAAAGGGCTTATTAGCGCGAGTGAACGCTTCAAAAATTCGCTGCTCAAGTCCACATCTTCTAGTTGATGATGATATTTGGTAATGAAAAGTAGTTCATTGACGTCGTAATATTTTCGTTTTATTAGCGTGACTAAAAATGATTACCGATATAAAGAATAAACATGGTTGCTGTCAGAAACTTCCCGGAAGACAGTAAAGAATTGAGTGAAAAATGGATTGTGATATTAGTCATGATTTGGATTCACGACATAAAAATTGCGTTGAATATATTATAGGTGACATTGGTCACAGAAGGGGTATGGAACCATTTGAGGGCGTTAATGGCTGGTTAAATATTGTTGTTGCATTGTTTGTTTGTTGTTGGGTTTGTTGTAGTAATCATCAATATTAATTCTTCCCATTCATTTTTATAATTTAGTTAATAGCCTCTATTTTGCTAGTTTGAGGGTGTTCGGAATACAAACTAACAGAATAATTCAATCACAATAGGAATCCAATATGGACATAAGTAGCATATGGCGCAAAGGTGATTGGGCTGCTTTTTTTGGCCTCTTCACAAACAATTTAACCAACCTACTAACAATGATGGGACTGTTGCTTTTCGTTGTTGGTCTCCCTAGAGACTTTGTTATGGGCCAGGTAGCACCAGCCTTTGGTCTTGCAGTAATGTGCGCAAGCGTTTTCTATGCTTGGTTTGCTTATAAACTGAAAAAGGAAACGGGTCGAGATGATGTAACAGCACTGCCTTCCGGTCCAAGTGCTCCATCAATATTTACGGTAACTTTTCTTGTTATCATGCCGGTTTACCAATCAACTCAAAACGCAGAATTTGCCATTCAAATTGCGCTAGTCTGGTGCTTCGTAGAAGCTATGATCTTGTTGATCGGCTCATTTTTTGGTGATGCTATTCGTCGCATCGTGCCAAGAACGGTCCTTCTTTCATGTCTTGCCGGGTTAGGATTAACTTTATTGGCAATGAACCCGATGCTTCAAGCGTTTACGACGCCAGTAGTATCGTTTGTTGTATTAGGGATTATTTTTATCAACTGGTTTGGGAAAAAGCCCATTTTTCCTAAGATCCCAACAGGGTTATTACTGATTATTGTAGGTACGGTGCTGTCTTGGATGTTCGGACTTCAGTCTGCGGACGCCATTGTTGCTTCCTTAGCCGACGCCGGTTTCAACCCCCCTCAAGTTCACATCAATGATTTTATTGACGGCATTCCTCATGCTCTTCCTTACTTAGCCTCTGCAGTACCACTGGGTCTGGCCAATTATGTGTTTGACTTAGAGAATATTGAAAGTGCGGATGCGGCTGGAGATTCTTATCCGACTCGAAAAATTATGACGGTGAATGGATTCTCTTCAATGCTTGGCGCATTTATGGGAAACCCTTTCCCTGTAACGGTATATGTCGGTCATGCTGCTTATAAAGAGATGGGTGCGAGTATTGGTTATACCTTGGTTAACGGCGTAACGATGTTCTTGGTTACAGTCTTAGGTTTAGGCGGAGTACTACTAAGCATCATTCCGGGTTCAGCAATTGCACCAATTCTTGTATATATCGGTATCGTAACGGCTAACCAAGTGGTTCGGGAATCACCAAAAACAGAAGTTCCGGTTATTTTTGTTTGTTTATTCCCTTGGATTGGTTATTGGGCTCTAACCATGTTTAAAAACACTTTGGCAACTGCCGGAACATCGGCTGCAGAGGTCGGAATAGATGCTCTGGCTGCTAAAGGTATCTATTATGAAGGCATGGTAGGGTTAGGAAATGGCGCGCCACTAGCAAGTTTATTGTGGGGTTGCATGGCGATATTTGCGATTAATAATACACCATTGCGCGCTATTGTTGCTGCGTTAGTCGCTGCTGGTCTTTCTCTTATCGGGTTTATTCATGCAAACGGTGTTGGATTCGCACAACCAGACTCCATGATGTTTGTTTATTCATATTTAATGTTGGCCGGATTATTTGGAATTAAGCATTACGTAAATGTAAAAGAAGAAAATATGTTGAAAAACCAAAATATTCAATCTGTATCAGAAACGGCATAAATTGGTGATTGAAATGGAAATAAAAGAAAAAGTATCGCTTCATGAACTTGTTAAAAATAATTCAATAAAAGAAATTATTGAAAATATAAATGAAGTTGATGATATAGATCATAGAGATAGTAACGGCTGCACACCGCTTATGGTTGCTGTTCAGTTAAATAATTTAGCTATTGCAAAAGTGTTGATAGATAACGGAGCTGATGTAAATGCTAGAGATGTGAATATGCTAACACCATATTTATGTGCTGGAGCAAATGGGTTTCATGAATTGTTGTCACTAACGCTGTCTGCGGGTGCTGATGTCAATAGCGTAAACCGCTTTGGGGGAACTCCGTTGCTTCCTTCAAGCGAAAAAGGCTTTTTACGGACCGTTCAGGTGAGCCTGAATGCGGGAATCCCTGTGAACCATGTTAACCAACTTGGTTGGTCGGCATTGCTAGAGTCCGTTATTCTGGGTGATGGCGGCTATTTATATAGTGATATTGTTGAAGTTTTAATTTCTTCAGGAGCCGATATTCATCTTAAGGATCGAAATGGTCTCAGTGCGCTTGATTATGCAAAAAAACTCGATCAAAAGCACATTGTCGATTTGATGGAAGATGGAGACTCAATCAAAAGTCAATACACAAAGTCATTGCAACTTATCAAGCGTCATATTCAGAATTTTGACTATGAAGCAGCACTAGACGTATTGAATGAAAACAAGCATGACTTCCCAGATGAGGTTATCTATTTCTACTATTACGGCTATGTGTTGACGGAGCTTAAACGCTACGATGAATCGATTATCGCTTATAGGAAAGGATTAACGGCTTCTGAAGGTAAAGTAGAGTTTTATCTTTATATTGCAAACAGTTACCGATTGAATAAGAAAGCCGAAGAAGCACTTATCGAATTTGATAATGGGATTAGTTCTGATCCGGGTAATGATTTTATACGCTATCATAAATCTAACTATTTACGAGAGCTTGGAATGCATTGTGAAGCGGTTGAGGAGATGACAACGTTGTTAAAGCAACAGCCTCAGAGATACGACTTCTCATTTCATAAAGCGAATAGTCTGCGTACATTAGGTTTACATGAAGAAGCTATTTCAGCCATTGAAAATGCAATTACTCATGATTGCGGGAATGCCCTATATCACCTGCATAAAGCACAGTCATTAGAACTTATCGGGCGTTATCAGCAAGCGTTAATGATTATTGATAATGCTTTATTAATTTGTGATGAGCAGTCAGATTTGATTAAGTACAAAGATAGATTATCCAATTTAATGGCATAGGGAAATACTGAAATATAACCTCGTCAATATGCCAAAAAATAATTTTGGTTGAAATGGTTGATGTAAGGTCTTCAGAGTTTTTATATATTTCGTAAGTATAATATTCGAGGCAAAAAATGGTCGTTAAAGTAATTATTAAAAAGAACACATATTTTGATTCGGTTTCATTAATGGCACTATCAACAAAAATTAATGAAATGGAAAATTTAGAACAAGCTGTTGTCGCAATGGCGACAGAAATGAACAAAGGTGTATTAGACAATGTAGGGCTTTTACTGCCAGAGGTAAAATCGGCGAATAGTGGTGACTTGTTTATTGTTGTGAAAGCAGATAGCGAAGCCATCTGTGATGAGGCTTTAGTAAAAGTAGAGGACCTTCTAAAAGGGCGTGATAAAGCTGTGTCGGGTTTAGGGGGCAATGAAAAGAAACACGCAACACTAAAGATCGCGATTGAGCATGTTCCGGATGCTAATCTGGCTATTATTTCTGTACCGGGTGAGTTCGCAAAACGTGAAGCCATGATTGCATTGAATAATGATCTTCATGTCTTGATGTTTAGTGACAATGTTTCTGTTTCTGATGAGGTTGAATTAAAAACATTTGCCCATGATAAAGGTCTATTAATGATGGGGCCTGACTGTGGTACCGCAATTATTAATCATGTCGGGCTTTGTTTTGCTAATGAAGTTCGGCATGGAAATATCGGTGTGGTTGGTGCCTCGGGAACCGGCAGTCAAGAAGTCACCGCCAGGATCCATGACTTCGGCGGTGGTATCTCACAACTTTTAGGTACAGGCGGCCGCGATCTTAGTGAAGAGGTTGGCGGTATCATGATGCTTGACGGTCTACGCGCATTAGAATCAGATCCGGCAACCGATGTGATTGTTATCGTGTCTAAACCTGCGGCAAAAAGCGTCGAGAAAAAAGTACTTGAATTGGTTAAAACGTTTAGCAAGCCAGTCGTCGTTTGTCTGCTTGGTGGGGATGAAGCACCGGTAATTGAAGCGGGTGCATATTTTGCTAAAACGACAAAAGAAGCGGCACTCCAAGCGGTTCTTCTTACCGGAGTGGATGAAGCAAGCATCAATAAGAGAGCATTGAATTTACCGTTGATTGAAGAAGTCAAAGCCAAGCTAGCACCAGAGCAAAAGTATGTTCGAGGCTTGTTCTGTGGCGGTACATTGTGCGAAGAAACGATGATGCTAACGCGTGAATTTTATAGCGATGTCTATAGTAATATTGCCAAGAATCCAGATCAGCGCCTAGCGGATATTAATGTGAGTCAAAGGCATACTTTCATTGACTTTGGTGATGACGATTTCACCAATGGTCGACCGCACCCGATGATTGATCCTTCTTCCCGTATTGAGCGTCTGCTACAAGAAGCTGACGATCCAGAAGTCGGTGTCATTGTTTTAGACTTTGTAATTGGTTATGGCTCGCATCTCGATCCTGTCGGGGTAACGCTGCCAGCGATTATTGAAGCAAAGAAAAAAGCTAAGGCGCGTGGTCAGCATCTGGAAATCTTAGGTTATGTGCTTGGCACCGACAGCGATACACCAAAACTAAGTGAACAAGTCAATAAATTAGCTGAAGTGGGCGTAACTGTTTCAAGTAGCAGTCAAAACACTGGGTTATTATCAAGAGCATTTGTGAGTAAGGGAGAATAATCAATGAATAAGATCGAAAAGCTATTTTCAAATGTGAACGTTATTAACGTTGGTGTTGAGTTTTTTAAAGATGATATTAGCAAGCAACAAGCGCCTGTCTCACAAGTAAATTGGCAACCCATTGCCGGTGGTAATGCGAAAATTATCGAAGCATTAGATAAATTAGCACAGCCAGAGATTGCAGAGCGAATTAATAGCGCGAATGAAGAAGCGGTGAGACGTATCATTGAATCTCACCCTCTACTGGTGGGTTATGAACGTGCGATTGATGTTGTTCCAGGGATGACCAAAACAACAATTTTACACGCAGGTCCCCCTGTTTGTTGGGAGGACATGAATGGTCCAATGCGTGGCGCAGTAAGCGGAGCCCTTATTTTTGAAGGCCTGGCCTCTAATATGGATGAAGCGTTTAAACTTGCTGCTTCTGGTGAGATTACATTCTCGCCATGTCATGAGCATGACTGTGTCGGTTCTATGGCTGGGATAACTTCTGCTTCGATGTATATGCATGTGGTGGAAAATAAGACTTTCGGTAACGTCGCATACACAAATTTAAGTGAGCAGATGGCAAAAATACTGAGAATGGGGGCGAATGATGAAAGTGTGATTGAGCGCCTTATCTGGATGCGAGATGTTCTTGGTCCGATGCTGAAAGCGGCCATGGATAAGGCAGAACCAATCGACTTACGCCTAATGCTGGCACAGGCTCTGCATATGGGTGATGAATGCCAT
The DNA here is from genome assembly GCF_057456235.1 of Photobacterium sp. NCBI lineage: Bacteria > Pseudomonadati > Pseudomonadota > Gammaproteobacteria > Vibrionales > Vibrionaceae > Photobacterium > Photobacterium sp. The sequence continues at coordinate 253,661 of NZ_JBVCPH010000002.1, forward strand.
AACCGCAACAATGCCGGAACAGTATTGTTGGCTCAAGCATTAACACCACTAATTCTTGAAACTGATTTCAGCACAGAAGAAAAAAGAGCAGTCTTTGACTTTATTGCTTCGAGTGATTATTTCTCGGGCCCGACATGGATGGCAATGTGTAAATGTGCGCTTGACGCCGGTCATGGTGTGGAAAATAGCACAATTGTAACAACCATGGCACGTAATGGTGTTGAGTTTGGTATTCGTATAAGTGGGATCCCTGGCTTCACATGGTTTACCGGTCCTGCACAAAAAGTGGTTGGTCCACTATTTGCCGGATATAAACCCGAAGATTCCGGTTTAGATATTGGAGATAGTGCAATCACAGAGACTTACGGGATAGGTGGTTTTGCGATGGCCACGGCACCAGCGATTGTTGCCCTCGTGGGGGGAACAATAGATGACGCGATTAATTATTCGATTACGATGGATGAAATCACAACCGCGCTTAATCCAAATGTAACCATCCCATTGTTGAACTTTAAAGGTATTTCCTCAGGTATAGATATACGGAAAGTTCTGGAAACGGGTATTTTACCTATTATAAATACGGCGATTGCGCATAAAGAACCGGGCGTAGGAATGATTGGTTGTGGTATTACTAACCCGCCTGTAGAGTGTTTCGAAAAAGCCTTGATTACGTTTGCTGAAAATATCAAATAATATCCATGGCGTTATTTTTTAAATTAATAAAATAATCATATTTTCTATCAATAGCGCATGTTTTAAAATTCATGCGCTATTACTATAGGAAAATCACCTGTGTATTACATCTTATTGTTTGTCTAGTAATTATTATTTAAATTTTCACTTAAACGGAGTTTTTATGAAAAATATAGCAATCGCTTTATCATTGTTCACTGCTTTTTCTGGTTCAGTAATGGCAGAGACTCTTTATAATGGTGATGTTGTTCAAGGACGTAAAGTAATCACGCAGTTAGATGTCTCTGACTTTGACAATAATACCGTAAATGAACTTTTTTTCCGTGCAGGAGATGAGATTAATACCGGACAGTACTATTATGTACCGGTCTCTGTATTGAAAGGGAAAAATCCGGGTAAAAGTGTCATGTTTGTCGCTGGTGTGCATGCTAATGAAATGAACCCATATTTAACGGCAAATCTCATAAAAGAAAATCTTAATACGGAACAAATGTCAGGTACTGTTACGATTGTCCATCAGTATAACATTCCTGGTCTTATCGCTAATATTAGAGAGTATGTTCCATCTGGCCCTGTAAAGGTGAACAGTAACCTTAACAGACAAGTGGCTTTAGTTACAAAAAAAAGTAGTAGCCAGCGATATTCTTATTCCCTTTGGAATAATTTACTAAAAGATAATGCTGATTATGCTTTAGATATGCATACGGCTAATCCAACTACATTTCCATTAGCAGCTTATTCGGATTTAAGTATCCCTGAAGTAAAAGAACTGACACGGTTGTTTCCCTTAAATGCAACAATCAATAGTTCAAGTGTTACTTCAGTAGCCGGTGCATTTAATAGTATTGGAATTCCCGCATTCACGCTAGAAATTGGTTCACGTGAGGTTTATGAGCCTGAATGGGTTGAAAAAGCACTTGAAGGGTCTATGAACTTATTGCGGTTCTCAGGTGTAATCAAAGGCAAGGTAGCAAAGTTTGATGATATCGTTGATACAAATGTATGGGTAGATGTAACGGCTGAACATGGTGGCTTTGTCGTACCAAAGGTAAAAGTGTTGGATACGGTTAAAAAGGGAGACTTGATGTTTGTTCAATACAGTGCGTTTGGTGAACAGATCAAAGAATATAATAGCCCCGCAGACGGCCTTGTTATTCAAGTAGTACAAAATCCAATGGCTGAGGCTGGATCACAATTAGGTTCTATTGCCTACTTTGACGAAACTAAGAGTCTTGCAGATAATGCAGGTTCCGGTTCAGTTATAGTTAAAGACATCTCAGAAAAAAAATAAATAGTATAAACAATAATTTCCGTTAAACGAGGTTGTTTGGGTATAAACAGCCTAAAGATGTTTAGGCTGTTTATTTATTTTAACCGATATTCCGCAGCAGTTTTAGGAATAAACCACTTCATATAGCTTGCCGAGATATAAACAGACGAAATCTGCATCTGCACGCCAAAGCTGAATGCGACGAACATTATGGGGTGCTCCATCGTTCTTATTGCCTCGAATGCCGGTCGACATGATGTCGGAGAATAGTGATAAAAACGTTTAGATACACACTGCCTACTTATAAATTATTTTTTTGAAGGTGAATCACATGACAAGTGAAAAAAATGATAATGTTTTTTTAGAGCCTGAATATGAACTTATTCCGGTACCGGTGGATAAAAGAAAATCTCTGCCGTCAGTCGCCGCAGTTTGGTTTGGATTTCCGATGGTACTGACAAGCTGTGTAATTGGCGGCGTGATCACATCCATGCTCGGATTCAAGCTAGGCGTTGCGTCGATTCTTGCTGGAAATCTACTTCTTTGCCTGATCGTTGGCACCTTGAGTTGGCTGGCAGGATCCACGGGAATGAGCTTTGCGATGACTGCGCAAAGAACATTTGGAAAGAAAGGCTATTGGATCGTTTCCGGTATGCTTTCTGTCGTTGTGGTGGGCTGGTTTGCGTTGATGGTAGGCTTGACCGGCGACACAATGTTTAAATCTTTCGGTGCAAGTTTGCTGGGAATGACTTTGTTGGGCGGCATTTTGTATGTCGCCGCGACGTTCATCGGCGTTAAGGCGTTGACCGCTCTCGGGTGGATTGCGGCGCCGCTGTATCTTGTTCTGGGTTCTCTTGGTGTTGCTTTTGCCATGGACTCGGGCAATGTCAGCTGGTCGGAGATTGTCAACTACCAGCCAGGTGAGATGGCGTCTGCATTCTCCTTTGGGGCGGCAGTTACTCTGATTTTTGCTACTTTTGCAGATTCAGGCACTATGACCGCAGATTTTACACGGTGGGCAAAAAATGGACGCGAGGGCTTTTTAGCTGCATTTTCTGCTTTTCCAGTCGGAAAGTTTTTGGCAGAGGTGATTGGGGCGATCATTGTGGCAACTGGAGTTATTGCCAACCCTGAGCTCGATGGCGGAAACTTTATGCTGGTCTTGTCAGGTCACGGTCCTCTACTGACAATCTTGGCAATCGTATTTATTTTTATCAACTTGGGAGTAGGATGCACTCATTGCCTTTATAACGCGGCTGTAGGTTTCTCTCATATGACTGGAAAAAGTATGAGAACGCTGACGGTGGTCCTGGGAGGGATAGGAATTTTGGTCGCGATGACAGGTATCTGGAATGCTTTTCAGGACTGGCTGAATCTGCTTGGCCTGATTGTCCCCCCGATTGCAACGATTATTATCGTGGACCAGGTGATTCTGCATAGAAAATTACACAATAATGCTCACCTGCTGAATTGGGAGCCGCGTGCATTTATCTCATGGGCCTTGGCCTCCTGTGTCGCATTGCTTGTCAATTTCAATGCGCCTCAGTATTCCGTGGTAATTTGCGGTATTGTTTCTGCTGCAGTTTTCTACCTGGCTGCAAGAACTCTATTCAAATTTGAACCATTGAGTGTTGAGCAGAGTGCTGAGTGATGAGTGTTTTCACATCAATCATAGAGGCATACTTCTCAGAACAGTTGTAAGGTTCTGAAAACATCGGAGCGACTCGCGGTTATTTTAACTGGGGGCGTTCCGTTTTTCAGGATTTACTGACTGTTTCAACCGGTATCCGGTCTTAAATCCGAGATTCCGCAGCAATTTCAGGAATAAACCGCTTCATATAGCTTACCGAGGAGTTTGACTAAACGTGTCTGATAATCTTTGATGCCTGTTATGAACCTTTGGTCGCCTAACTCAAGTGTATCTATCCCCTCAAACTTCAAGAATACCCAACGCGCGGTCGGTTTTGAGGTGGTCTTGTTCTTAACCATGCTGGGGAAGAATTCTTCGCTCATGGCTAACTGCTCACGGATTTTGTGCTCGAGCCCTGCATATAAACGGGTATCCCAGCTTGGTTCTCACAGATGGGCTCCAGTACCACTTGGTTTAATTCTGGGCGATGATAACGACTGTAACCTTTGACCAGTCGGATGGTATTGATGTATTTAAAGAAGTTTAAGCTGTTTTTTATTTGAAGGAAAGCCAAATAGTTTTACGCCTAAATAAATACCGCAAAGTGTGTCATGTCCAGATGAGTGGCCATATTTCATTACTTTGTCTAATCTATCCATAAAGAGAATTTCGTTGTCTATTGCGTTATAAAGATTGATAATATCTTCATTAAATTGCTTTTTGGTTGCAAGCAGTAGCATCTCCCTACTGATATCTGTTGTTTGATCAACACGGATCAGGCAGGAACTTGATATAACCTGAAAATAATCGTTTTTTGTATATACTAAGAACGACATTAAGCCAACAAGTAAATCATCGAATGATGGCGTTAAGCCTGCGCCGAATCCGATTGTGAATTTTAAATCAATAGAGTGGCTTTTATTTTCAAGTTCATTTATAAAATCATTTAAGTAAGGCGTGATATAATTTTCCATCATAGAGGAGTAGTATGATTTACTGCTTGAAATATCATCGTTATAATGCTTGCAAAGCAAGGGATAAATACCCATTTCCGTTTCATTTTTTGCTAGATATTTATTTATATTTCTCATTTGAGAAAAATCGATGAAATGATGACAAGGCAGAGAGGGATCGAAGATGTCTATATTGTCTGTATCGACATAGAGTTGGAAAAAACTTTCCTTTATGTTGCTGTTATTTGAAATTTTAGTTAATTCAACCGTATCTCCAATAGCCATTTGGCCATCAAAAAAAGATGAATCTAACATAATACTTGCTGGATTCATCTGTTTGTTCTTTAATAATAAAGAAATTAATCTATTTTCACTTTTAAGATTGCATGTCGATTTGTAAATAGAATGGATAGTCGTAGTTATAGTTCCATTCTTATCTATGATGTCACAAATTGGTCTCGAAATTTTAATTGCTTTCATGTTAATGTGCTTACAATGTTTTGTTGTGGTTTAAGATTGAACATTTTCACTAGTTCACTTGCTATTTTATTTATGATGATACTGTGGGAATCGCTCACATAAAGCGCCAAGTAGAAATCATTTACAGGGGCATGAATTTGTAATTCTTCTATTATTCTATGCTCAGATGTTTTGCATTTTTCAGGTAACAATGTAATACCGAACCCAACAGATGATGCAGTAATAATAGCTGATAGGTCACTGCTGCAATAATTAACACGACTACTATATCCTAATTTATCCAGTGAGTTTAGAATATGGTCTCTATATAAAGCACCAGTGGGGAATAGGACAAGCGGAATGATTTTTTTATCAAATGTTGGATGGTTTTCACTGTCAAGCCAGACGAGAGTCTCTCGTCGATAGGCGTAAGCATTTCCGAGTATGGGTTGCTTAACTAAAATCAGATCATACTTTCCTGTTAGGTAGGATTTGTATAGGTCATTACTCAACCCAGAGGTAAATTCAAATAAAATATTATAGTCTCTTTGAAACTCAACAATCCCTCGAGTCACGTCTACAGACAGATCATCAGGAACCCCTATTTTTATTACTTCTTGTTCTGAGTTTTTATTTAAATTGTCAATCATTAAATTATTTAAGTCTATAATTCTATGAGCATGGCGTAAAACAAACTCTCCTCTCTCTGTTAACTTAATCTTTTGAGATGAGCGTATTAGTAGTGTGCATCCTAGTATTGACTCAAGACGGTTTATTTGTTGGCTTATGGTAGATTGAGAATTATGGACTCTTTCTGCTGCTCTTGTAAAGCTACCCGTTTCACACACAGCAATGTAGGCTACAAATAGTTGCGGAGGGATTAGATTCATTATTGACACACCTATCATCACTGAAAAATGAAACGTATTTTCCAATATATTACACTATAATTAATAATATTAATTATAACTGATTCACATTTTTTATTCTAAATACAGATGAAATTATGTGTTGTAGGGGCGATTATACATATAGTGTTATCATCGTTTCAATATCGTTCAGTAATGTGTGATGTTTCTGGAAAAAATAAAAATGATTTTTATAGGTATTTTGTGATGGGTGTTTTAGTTGAAGTTCATGTTGCTATATCGCTTTTTTGTTGGCTTTGTATTGTATAGAGAAAGCGGGAGTATAATACTGATGACATATTTTCGCTTAATTTCTCAACAGCGGGGCGCTCGTTGTTAGAATAAAGAGTAATTACCATGGGGAGTTCGTTACCAAACCCTTTAAACGGCCTGACTCTTCGACCTATCGTTGCACCTACAGGAAGTAATGTTATACCAAGCCCCGCTTCTACCGCTGAAAGTACATTATTGATGCTACTGCTTGAAAAAGCGACATACCAATGTTTACCTTCGTGATTAATACGCTCAAACATTGTATCACGGTAAAGTCCACCGGGTGGAAAAGTAATTAGGGGTAATGGCTCTGTCCACGGGGGATGCAAATCAATAGATTCATACCAAGCCATCGGCTCTGGAAATACTGAACGCCGATCCGATGCAGGAGTTGATTCTTTGACAACGATAATATCGAATTCGTCATTTCGAAACCTTTGAATCAGATCTAAACTAAGCCCAGTTGTCACATCAAGGTGATTTTCTTTGTTTTGTTTAGCAAAATCAGCGAAAGCAAGGGTCATATCTGACGTCGCGATATCATCCGGCAAACCTATTTTTATCGATGCACTCCCTGCTGGGTTAGAGAGTAAAGCTTGAGCTTCAAATTGTAAGGATAATATTTTCCGCACATAACCTAATAGTTTTTCACCTGTACTCGTGAGTTTAATCGGTCTTTGAGTTCGATCGAATAACTCCCATCCAACGATGTCTTCTAGCCTGTTAATCTGCTGACTGACCGTAGATTGTGTAAGATGTAAATGATCGGCAGCTAAGGTAAAACTGCCTGTATCGGCGAGGGAAACAAAAGCACGCAGCAGGCGAGGTTCAAACATCACGATATTCTCATCATGGATATAGTTAATATTATTGTTTGCTATCGGGCGTCTGAAATTCAGAACCTGACAAATATTAAAAGCTTTTACCTGATATGGGAAATAGTATTTATTTTTTGAATACTATCTATTTATAGAATTAATTTCCTTATTTATGCAAAGTACACTTATAGTGACACCATGATGATTCGGACATTGTATTTTGAAATACCGGGAGGAAAAATGCAAAACCAAAATCCATTTCTTGAAGAAGCACTGATATTGGCACGTAATAACGTTGCTCAGGGGGGACGGCCATTTGGTGCGGTAGTTGTCAGAGATGGCAAGGTAGTTTCCCGTGGCGTTAACCGTATGCTGGAAAACAATGATCCGACGGCTCACGCTGAGCTTTTGGCACTGCGTGAGGCGGGTCAAGTTCTCAATTCAACGCGCCTTGATGGTTGTTCGGTCTACGCATCAGGACAACCTTGCCCAATGTGTCTGGCCGCGATACGGATGTCAGGGATAACAGAAGTCGTTTATGCTTATTCGAATGATCAGGCCGAACCTTACAATCTGTCGACTGCCAATATAGCGAAACAACTGTCCCTTCCTCTTGATCAGCAGAGTTGGGCATCCATCAAGCACATACCTCAAAGGGAATATGATAAAGAAGATCTTTATGAACTATGGGCTTCACACTCCTCTGATCCTAACTGAAAGTAAAACCAATGAAAAAGCACGGCTACTTGAGAACTCAGTTTAAGTTGTTGGCTCTTGTTGTTTTGATTGGCCTTAATCTAAGGCCATTTTTAGTTGCGCCTGGGCCCATTCTGGCTGATATCATAAATGAGATTGGACTGAGTTATAATCAGGTCTCTATTCTCACTCTACTGCCAATGCTACTGATGGGGCTTGGCGCATTTGGGGTAGCGATTATCCCACCTGTCGTTAGGTCACGTAGCGGTTTGCTTATTGCTTTAGGCTTATTAACCGGCGGATCTTTATTGCGACTGTTTGTAACTAACAGCACCACGCTCATTTTTACCGCGGCATTATGTGGGATAGGGGTTGCCTATATCCAATCGATCCTTCCCGGTATGATTAAAGCTCACTTTCCCCAAAGTACTCCGGCGATAACGGGTATTTACTCTGCGACGCTGATGGTAGGAGGGGCATTAGGCGCGCGGTTGATGCCTGTTTTTTTGGACTCAGGGTATGACTGGCAAGAAGCTCTGGCGTGGCTGGCACTGCCAAGTTTTATTGCATTTATTGTTGCTTTTTTTATTGTATCCGAAACAAAGGCAGCTTTACCTAACAAAGCCCGCGTTAGTCAGTTGCTGCGTCGGCCTCGAACCTGGACTCTGATAGCTGCGTTTGGCATGGTCAATGGAGGCTATGCTTCGATGGTCACTTGGTTAGCGCCTTTTTATCAAAGCTTAGGAGCCAGCATAGAAAGCTGTGGTAATTTAGTGGCGGTGATGGCCGTTAGCCAAGCGGTTTTTGCTATTGGTCTGCCAGCTTTAACCAGAAAACATAATGATCGCCGGCCTTGGTTGCTCGTGACAGTGATAATGCAAGGGGTAGGTTTTTGGGGGCTGACCTATTTACCTGATTTATCTCCTACACTTTGGGCGGGTGTCTGTGGGGCTGGCCTTGGAGGAGCTTTCGCCTTAGGGATTGTCACTGCACTCGATCACTCCCCCTGTCCCGAAACTGCGGGCTCCCTAGCGGCACTTATGCAAGGTGGCGGATTTTTGATCGCTTCTGTGTCTCCATTGCTATTTGCACAATTACATCAATGGACCTGCGAGTTTTCCTATGGTTGGGGTATGCACCTTATGTTGGTGATAGTAACATCAATTATTTATATAACCTTCAACCCAAAGCATTATGCCAATGAAATACGCATAACCCATGTTGTGTAGACGTTGGATAACCATTGAGGTTTATCCAACACCTCACTTAACTCGATATGTTAGCGGAAAAATAACTGACTAAATGGATTCAATAACGTCGCCACTCCGGAGGTGAAGCGTAACGGACCATCTAGCAGGGTTAAACAAAGGCAGTCCTGTCCCGCCCGGGTTTTCGGTGAGTGCTTATTTTCAGAGGTCTGAATAATAAAGTCTCCCGGTCCGTAGCTGTGATGTTCATCGATAAACCGTCCTGATAAAACCAGGGTGATTTCCTGTCCCTGATGGGTATGCTCCGGCAGGGAGCTATCAGGCGCCATGTAGATGAAGTTCATTTTGCTCTGACCACCTGTCGACACATGGGCCCGCTGTATTTTACCCGGCAGGCGACTCCAGTCCCCGATTTTATCTTTGTGACGTTGTAATACCCGCGGCAGGTGGAATTCTTTGTCACCCAGCTTTAGAACATCAGAACTCGCAACCGGCTCTAATACCTCAGGCTCTGCAGTCCGACAGAGAATTTGGCTTAACATTTCTGTCAACCCACTTGTCATAGGTTTGGTCGGTGTCGACTCCAGCTCCTGTGAATAACTGTCTTCAAGCTCATCGATACGCAGTCGGCATTCGATGCAGTATTCCAGATGGGCACTCATCATAATGCTGGAGGCTGGATCGAGATCGCCTGCGGCATAGCGGGCCAGAGTATCATCGCTCGGATGAAAGTGAACATTAGCCATCCAGTGCCTCCTTCATTTTTTGTAATGCTAATCGTAAACGGCTTTTTACTGTTCCTAATGGCACACCCAGCGCGTCCGCAGCCTCAAGGTGTGATACACCTTGAAGGCAAATCATCCTGACGACCTCGGCCTGAGCCGGAGGTAGCTGGTTTACCAATTCCTGTAACTCCTGCTTGACGATCGGTTCAAATTCTTTTGGCAGCCTGTCCGAATCCCGTTCGTCACTGAGTACCGGCCATAAGTCATCACCTTGTACCCAGTCTTGCTGATGCTTAGTCCGTCGCAGTAAATCGAATTTGACGTTACGGGCAACAGAGTAAATCCATGTTATTGCCGCTCCTTTAGATTCGTCATAAAGATGGGCCTTTAGCCATATTTTTAACATGGTTTCCTGGACCACTTCTAATGCCATTGACTCGTCCCTGAGTTGTTTCCGGGAGAAATTGAGCAGACGTGGAGCGACCTCGACGAACAGACGTTCGTAGCTTTGTTGACACCGTGTATGAGCAATATTGAACAATAAGTCGCCCATATCACTCACCGCGGAAGCTTCGCTGACCATAAGCTCCTTAATGTTGCCGAAATGAGATAACTGAATCGAATTTTTCATCGTATCACTTAGAAGCATGGTATCCATACCTCTTTAACGCAACTTTACGGTATAACGATCACTGCGATGTATGTTTTTTAAATGGGTAACGGCGGTAGATTTAAATAGATAAAAGAATTAATGACATACAGACAAAACAGAAAATAAGTCTTAAGTTGGCTGATCCAGCCTAAGCCTTGGGGTGTAATCACTCCTGACTAACAAAAACAGGAAGAGGGTAAAACCAAATGAATGCTTACTCGTTAGGATTAATGCTCGGCGCCACAACACTGCTATTTGGATGTAATGACTCAGACTCTGATCACCCGGAATCCCAGATCCGCGTAACACATGCCAGTGCTGATGCGCCGCTGGTTGATATTAAACTGAATGGCGCCACAGTTGAGGGGCTCAGCCAGGTCGATTATCAGGTTGGCAGCGGCCTCATCAGTCTTGAGTCCGGCGCCTACGATGTGAGTGTTGAGGCATTGCTGGCTGGCGACGCATCGGCAGAAGTGATTGGGGCCAACCTAAACTTTGCACCGGATATGCAATATGACATTGTCGCGCTGAACTACACCGCTGGCATTGAACCGGTGGTGTTATCCCGTGACGCTATCTCGCCGGCAAACAACGAGGTTCGGATTGATGTGTTGCACGCCCATCCCGATGTCCCTGGGGTCGATGTCTATCTGACCACGGACGATATTGCTGATCAGTCACCCGCTATCAGTGGCCTTGAATTTAAAGTCGACAGTGCTGATCTGCCTGTAAGCATCCCGGCGGGAACCTACCGAATCCGACTTACCCTCAGCGGTGATAAAGGTGTTGCCTTTGACAGCGGGGAACTGGATCTGGCTGGCGGCAGCGATCTGATGATCACCGCCGTACCCAACGTCGATGGTGGTGCTGTCTCGCCAGTCAATCTGCTGGTCGCTGATGGCACTGCGGTGAATATACTGCGCAGCACTGAAGAAAAAGCGGCCGTACGTGTCGTTCATACCGTAGATGATGCGCCGGCTGTGGATGTGCTGGCTTCCGGCTCTGCCGTAGTCGGTCTGACAGATATTGAATTCAAGGAATTTCGCAGTCTCGATCTTGCCCCTGACAGTTACGATCTGAGTGTTGTCGCTTCTGCAGATAACAGCCTGGTCGTGATCGATGCCCCGGGAACCAGTTTTGAGGCAGGAACTACCACCAGTATCTATGCTGTAGGTAAGTTAAATTCAGTGAACGATTCAACCATCGAACCCCTGGTGATAGGCGAAGATCTGCGCTCGGTTGCGACTTATGCCAAATTGCGGGTTGTTCATGCCAGTCCAGCCGCAGATAGTCTGGGACTTGTGGATATTCACGCCTCTGCCGATGGCGCATTTAATGAGACTACGGCTGTTCTGCAAGGGGTTGCGTTCAAAGGTACGGCTACATTGAATGTGCCTGCCGGAACCTACTTTCTGGCGGTGATCCTGGAGGGTGATGGCAGCTTTACTCCGGCAGTGTCGGCAACAGCAACCGTTGATGACGGCGGGGTTTACTCTGTTGTGGCAACCGATGATTTTGGCGGTGGTCTGGTGCTGAATGTCGATAACATAGCACCATGAAAGCTTAATGTAAGGAGTTGATTTTAGATTAATAATTGGTTGTTCTGATGCCGGTCAGAAGGTTTGGCCGGCATCGTCTATGTCAAAGTTTGTAAATAAAATGCGATGGGAGTGATCTTTTCTCAGTTCTGCCCTGTATACCTATATATAAGTTAGTGCTTAGTGTGAGGAAAAAGACAATGCGTATTCCAGTTGGTATAAGTGCCTGTGTACTTGGACAAAACGTTCGTTTTGATGGTGGACACAAAAGAAATCGTTTTGTTGCCGAAGATCTTGCACAATATTTTCAGTTCCAGCCAGTCTGTCCCGAAGTCGGTATTGGGTTACCAACCCCTAGGCCGGCTATTCGTCTGTTAGATATGGATGGGGAGCAGCGCCTGGTCGGCACGAAAGATGCGAGCCAGGATCACACTCAAAAGATGATGATTTTTAGCGATAAGAAGATCCCGCAACTTCAGGAACAGGAACTGTGCGGCTACATTGTGTGTGCCAAATCACCAACCTGCGGCATGGAGCGGGTAAAGCTATACATGGCCAATGGCAATACCATCCCGGGGGGAACAACCGGCATATTTACCCGTAAGCTGATGGAAAAAATGCCCTGGTTGCCTGTCGAAGAAGATGGCCGTCTGCAAGATCCGGTATTAAGAGAAAACTTCGTTTTTCGCGTATTTGCGCTTCATGACTTATACCAGTCACTCAACGGCAACCTGACCCGGGAGGCCATTGTTAAATTCCATTCCCGTTATAAGTTGGTGCTGATGGCACATAACCTGACTTCATACCAATCTCTGGGTCAGTTGGTGGCAGCAATTAAAGAGTGGGATATTGAAGAGTTCTTCATCGCGTACCGTCTGCAATTTATGACAGCGATTAAGCATAAAGCGAACAACCGTACTAATACTAATGTGTTAATGCACATGCAGGGTTATTTCAAACGGTTGCTGGATAAAGAACAAAAGGCAGAGCTGACGGCGTTAATTATTAATTATCGCAAAGGTCACCTGCCATTACTGGCACCTGTGACCTTGTTCAAGCATTATTTGCAGCAGCACCCCAATGAGTATTTGCAATCGCAACGATTCTTAAACCCTTATCCGGAAGAGCTTAAGCTGCGTTATTCGTTGTGAATTTAGAGGCAATCAATTTATTGCCTATGATGATTGGTAAAGGACACAGATGGAAAAAGTAATAACAACAGCGTTCTGGAAGAGTAATGTCAAGGTTTTTACAAGGAGCGGTAATGAGCAGTAAAGGAACGCATTTGCTGTGGTTCAGGGCTGATCTGCGGACTGTCGATAATACCGCGTTACGTTATGCCTGCATGTCGGGACAGCCCGTGGTGGCTTTGTATGTTGCGACGCCGAGGCAGTGGCTTGAACACGATGTGGCTCCGATCCAGGTTGATTTTATTCAGCGCCGATTGCGGGTATTACAACAACAACTCCGTGAATTGAATATCCCGTTGCTGATTTGCGAAGTTGGTGATTACCTTTCTATTCCTGAGTTAATAACAAATCTGGTTAAGCAGTACCAGATATCCCATGTGTTCTGTAATAAGCAGGATGAATGGAATGAGCAACAACGGGATCATCATGTTGGTCAGGCTATGGCTAGCATGCAGGTCGAATTCAGTGTTGTTGATGACAGTTGCGCCATAGCGCCGGGGAGAGTGAAAACCAAGCAGGGTCAGCCTTTTAAGGTGTTTACTCCCTTTCGGCGCGAGTGGCTGAACGTCTATCACTCATTATTGCCTGAAGCGCAGCCCGCGCCTCAAGCGGTCGTGGTGCATCCGGTAACAACATCACTGCTGGATCAGGAAAACACCTCAACGTCGTTTACTTATCCGAAAAAAGACAGTGTGTTATGGCCGGTCGAAGAAGATGCCATACGTCAGCGCTTAGAGGCCTTCTGTTCAGAAAAAGTACAGCTATATCATCAGCACAGAGATTTCCCCGCCATTGACGGCACTAGCTGTTTATCGCCTTACTTAGCAATTGGTGCTTTGTCGGCCAGGCAATGTCTCAGTATGTTAAGAAGTCTATTTCCTCAGTGTCTTGAACCCTCGGATCAAGGTGCGTTTTGCTGGTTGAATGAATTGATCTGGCGAGAATTCTACCGCCACCTGACAGAAGCTTACGGTAAGTTAAGTCGGAACCAGCCTTTTCATGCCTGGACATCGAAAATCAGATGGCGAGATGCGGATGAAGATCTGAAATGCTGGCAGCAGGGGCAAACGGGTTTTCCTATTGTTGATGCCGCGATGCGACAGCTGCTGGTGACGGGATGGATGCATAACCGGCTTCGGATGATTGTTGCCAGCTTCCTTACCAAAGACCTGTTAATTGACTGGCGGGCGGGAGAGCAATGGTTTATGTCTCACCTTATTGATGGTGATTTCGCCTCTAATAATGGCGGCTGGCAATGGGCCGCATCGACAGGTACCGATGCGCAGCCCTATTTCCGAGTGTTTAATCCGACCCTACAAGGCCAGCGATTTGATCCAAACGGTGATTTCATTCGTATATGGATAAAGGAGCTGAAAGATGTTCCAAATAAATATATCCATACCCCCCATCTTTGGGATGGGGCAAATACATTAGATTACCCGCGACCTATTGTGGATCATAAACAGGCCCGCTTGCTGGCCATCGAGAGCTTTAAGCAGGCTAAGGCATTAGTTCAGGAAAATATATAGGCGACTCAAAAGCGGGTAATAAAAGGAGAGCGAGATGTCAGCGCCATCAAATAAGACCATTGCACATTTTATTGATACTTATAGCCAGCTGACGAAAAACAATCTAGCCGAGCTTGAAGATATTTATCACCAGGATGTGGTATTTGAAGATCCGGCCCATCGTATTGATGGGTGGAATGATCTTCATCATTACTTTAAAAATCTATATAGCACGATTAATAGCTGTGAATTTGTCGTTCATTCCTGGCTGGCCGACGAGACGCAGGCGTTTGTGCAATGGACAATGACTTTCTCGCATCCTGATTTGGAAAAAGGCCGGTTGCGGCGTGTTGAGGGTTGCTCCCAGCTTCAGTTTAAAGATGACCGAGTTATTTATCATCGTGATTATTTCGATCTGGGGGAAATGATTTACGAGGGTGTGCCGCTGCTTGGCAAAGTTATTCGTCATATTAAAACGAGGTTGGGGCAATGAAACAGGTTTTAATTACCGGTGCCAGCTCGGGAATAGGTCGGCAGCTTGCGATTGACTATGCCGCGGAAGGGTGGCGAGTCATCGCTTGCGGTCAAAACCAGGATCGCCTCGCCGATCTGGCAGAAAATAATAATCTCATTACGCCTTTGTCATTTAGTGTGTCTAATATTGATCAGGTGAAGCAAGCAATTGAAAGTCTTGAAGACTTACCGGAACTGATCATTCTCAATGCCGGTACGTGTGAATATATCGAACATGGGGTTATTGATTCTGCGCTATTTAAGCGAGTTTTTGATGTCAATGTCTTCGGTTTGCTGCATTGCATTGAAGCCATGCAGTCACGATTTACGTCTTCGACCCACTTAGTGGTCGTTGGCTCGTCGGCGTCTCATGTGCCGCTGCCACGGGCTGAAGCGTATGGCGCGTCGAAAGCGGCGGTGGCCTATCTGACCCATACATTGGCAATTGATCTAGCGCCTCTAGGCGTTACGGTGACCTTAGTCAATCCTGGTTTTGTAAAAACGCCATTGACCGATAAAAACGATTTTCAGATGCCGATGCTGGTAACGGCAGACTATGCCTCGGAAAAAATCCGTCAGGGTATCTCTGCGGGCAAAATAGAAATCAATTTTCCACTAAAGTTTAGTTTGATACTTAAATTCATTGCGCTCTTGCCACTGGGTCTGCAGTTGATGGCGATTAAGCGGTTCACAAGGAAGTGATCATGAAAATAGCAATTATAGGTTCAGGTATTTCAGGATTAAGTTGCGCTTGGTATTTACATCAACAGCATGACATCAAGGTGTTTGAAGCGAATGATTACATCGGCGGACATACGGCCACGGTTGATGTCAGCGTACCGAGTGGGCGTTATGCGATAGATACCGGTTTTATTGTCTTCAACAACCGGACCTATCCGAATTTTGAACGCTTGCTGGCTGAAATTGGTATCGAGGGACAGCCAACTGAGATGAGCTTCAGCGTTTGCAATCAAGTAAACGGACTCGAATATAACGGCCACAGCTTTTCTTCCCTGTTTGCCCAGAAGCGAAATCTGCTCAATCCTCGTTTCTACTACTTTCTGTATGAGGTATTGCGGTTTAACCGGCTGGCGAAAAGCGCCGCCAACAGCGATACGCTCCGAACGGGAACCTTAGGAGACTTTTTATCCCGCCATGGCTTTGGTGAGTATTTCAGTGAAAACTATATTCTGCCGATGGGAGCCGCGATCTGGTCTTCATCCCTGTTTGATATGCGCGGATTCCCGCTCGAATTTTTCCTGCGTTTTTTCCTCAACCACGGTTTACTTGATATAGCCGACAGGCCTCAGTGGTCCGTGATCCCAGGTGGCTCCAGGGAGTATGTTCGCAAAATCACGCCGGCATTTGCCGATAGCATTGCATTGAATACCCCGGTTGTGGGCGTGACCCGCAGGGACGGTATCGTAGAGATTGAAACCGAGCACGGCGTTGAATGTTTTGATCAGGTGATCTTTGCCTGCCACAGTGATCAGGCGCTGGCGATGCTGAAAGATGCCACCACTGATGAGAAACGGGCACTGGGTGCTATTGAGTATCAGGATAATGAAGTCGTGCTTCATACCGATCCCCGGGTACTGCCTGAAGCCCGCGCTGCCTGGGCATCCTGGAACTATCGCCTGGAACCGGACAAGCAGACCGGTCGATCACAGGAGCATATGCTCGCAACCCTGACGTACAACATGAACATTCTGCAGGGGCTCGATGCGCCGGAAACCTTCTGCGTCACCCTTAATCAGAGCGAAAAGATTGATCCCGATAAAATATTGCGCCGTTTTGTGTATGCCCATCCGGTATTTTCGACCCAAAGTATCATTGCCCAGCAATCGCGTTCTGATATCAACGGTAAACAGGGCTGCTGGTTCTGTGGTGCCTACTGGTACAACGGTTTTCACGAAGATGGAGTAAGAAGTGCCTTAGATGTGGTGGCTGGGATCAATGCCAGCGAAGAGTCAGTGTTCACCAGTAGTAGTAGAAATACTACCAATGAAGATCTGGTTGGTGCCAGCCTGAACAGTAGGGCAGGTCTATGAACAGCGGGATCTATGTGGGCAGTATCAGGCACCGGCGTTTCACGCCGGTCAGTCATGAATTTGTTTACCCTTTATTCATGCCATTGATCGACCTGGACGAATTGGAGGAGTTAACTCAAACTATCCGTGGTTTTGGCTTGTCGCGGTTAAGTTTTGCCCGTTTTAAGCGTACCGATTATATGCAGGGTGAGTGTTCATTACGCGAGGCGGTCAGAGATAAGGTTGAGCACCTGACTGGGGAACGGGTGGGCGGAAAAATTCTGATGTTGTGCCAGCTTCGTTACTGCGGATTTTATTTTAGTCCGCTCAATCTTTATTACCTCTATGACAAGAATAACAAATGGCGGTATATGCTGGCGGAAGTCAGTAACACGCCGTGGAACGAGCGCCATTATTACGTTATTCCAGCCGTTTCGCAGTGGCAAGACAAGGTATGGAGTGAACCGAAAGCCTTTCATGTCTCGCCATTCAACCCAATGGCGCAACAATATCAATGGCGAATTAGTGAACCCGGTGACAGGGTGTTTGTGCATATGGAAAACCACCCCGATAATAACCGTTCACTCACAAACCACTCACTTGATAATAGCAACAACGACGGCAAAATTTTCGATGCCACTATGGCATTAAGCCGTCAGCCGTTTACATCAGGGGTATTGCTAAAGTTGTTGCTCAAAACGCCGGTAATGGCCGCCAAAGTGGTGTTTGGCATTTATTGGCAAGCACTCAGGCTTTGGATTAAAGGTGCACCATTTTACCCGCATCCCGCTAGCGAGAAAGATAAACCCGACAGAGCGGTTAGTGATACAGAATATGCCAAGGACGCCACCGTGCACAAGGCGGCAACTCGTAAAGAAAAATTGGGGGCTCATGATGTTAAGAAGTGACATTAACTATCCGGCGGTATCAGCTTCAAGGCCTGATAACGTTGCAAGAAAAGTCGTATTTAAAGTGTTGGCAAAATTACAGGGAGTAGGGCTGACGCTGGTTGAAAAAGAGGGGGATACCTATCATATCGGTGATCAGAGCGCCGAGCTGCAGGCGCAATTGATCGTTAATCATCCAGCTTTTTATAAACGCATTTTGACCGGAGGCAGCATTGCAGCGGGTGAAGCCTATGTTGATGGCTGGTGGGATTCTCCTGATATAACGCAAGTGGTTCGGGTGATGGCCCGCAACATGCCGATTCTGGATAAGTTGGAAGCCAAAGTAGGTTGGCTGACCAAACTTGCCTCTAAAATTACCCACAAGTTACGTCGTAACAATAAAGATAATGCCAGACAAAATATTTCCGCGCACTATGACTTGGGCAATACGCTGTATTCATCATTTCTCGATCCGAATATGCTCTATTCCTGTGCAATTTATCGAACAGAGGATGATGATCTGGTTTCGGCGCAAATCAATAAAATGGAACGCTTGTGTTGCCAGCTAAATCTTAAGCCGACCGATCATTTGTTAGAAATTGGCACCGGATGGGGCGCATTGGCGATTTATGCCGCTAAACATTATGGTTGTCGTGTCACTACCACCACAATATCTCAAGAGCAGCACGATTGGGCAAAAGAGCGTATCGAACAGGAAGACCTCTGTGATCAAATCACCCTGTTGCTTGATGATTACCGGGATTTAACCGGTCAGTACGACAAGGTTGTGTCTGTCGAGATGGTCGAGGCGGTCGGAAAAGAGTACTTAACAACTTATATTCAGAAGTGCCAGTCGTTATTAAAACCTGGGGGCTTACTGGCGCTCCAGACGATAACTATTAGTGATCAGCGTTATGATAGCTACAGCCGCGGGGTCGATTTTATCCAGAAGCATATCTTCCCGGGCGGTTTCTTGCCATCAATTACCGTATTGGTCAATCACATGACCAGACACAGTGATTTTGTAGTCAGAGATATAAAAGATATTGGCATCGACTATGCCAGAACCCTGTCAGACTGGCATCAGGCGTTTAATCAGAATGCAGATAAACTGGCTCAGTACGGTTATGACCAACGCTTTGTACGCATGTGGCGTTACTACTTCTGTTATTGCGAAGGCGGATTTTTAGAGCGCAGTATCAGCACTGTTCAGCTTGTTGTCAGTCGTCCGCACTGACGGGAGCTCAGAACGTGAATTTTCATCGCGACTTACCGACAGCAAAAGGCTCAGACATGCCAAGACTTCATTTTCTTGCCATTACCCTTGGTTTTAATCTTTATTGGTTGCTCGCTGTCTGGGGTCAGTTTGATTATATCTGGCTGTTAATTGTGATGCTTATTGGCTGCTGGTGGACATTCCGGGGGAGCTGGCGATTTGCCATTATTGCCGGTATTACCGGCATATCAATGGATATGTTGCTGAGTTATTTCGGAGTGTACCAGTTTGCCGGGAATGCTCTCCCGCTGTGGCTAATATTGCTCTGGCTCGGCTTTAGTTCCTTTGTCTGGCTGGTAAGAAAAGTGATCCAGAATTACCCCCCATACGTATTGGTTATTATAGGAAGTATTGGTGGAATGATCAGTTATTGGGCGGGATTTCGCTTAGAAGCCGTCAGCTGGCCATTGGGTATACCGGTTACTGTGATAATCCTTCTGGTGGCCTGGCTGGTTTATTTCATGATTCTTTTAGTACTCCTGAAAAAATGTATCCACCGTTGGGAGGGATAAAACATGACTGGTTATCAGCATATAAAACAATACCGGGCCAATATGTCGCTGACTGCTATTGTGAGCATGATCTTATTACTGGCCGTGACTTCAGCGAATGCCGGATCTTACTGGCAGATCTGGAAAACAGTCGGACGCGCAGAGCTGAGCTGGGGATTTTGGGTGATTTACGATTCGGAATTACGTACGCCGGATGGGACTTATAATATTGATCAACAAGAGATGGCATTGGTGATTCGTTATCGCCGAGATATCGATAAAGAGGATTTGCTGGAAGCGACGGATAAGCAGTGGGCGCATCTGGGGATTGACCGGTCGATGCGTCAGCAATGGTTAGGTCAGTTGTCGCTAATCTGGCCTGATGTGAAAAAAGGTGATCGACTGATTTTCGTAGTAAATGAGCAAGGTGCGGCATTTTATCTGGATCAGCGCTTGCTAGGCACCGTGGAGAGCGAGGAGATGGCGAAGGCTTTTCTCGGGATATGGCTGGATCCGAAAACTGCTTATCCTGAAATAAGAAGTCAGTTGATTGGATAATCTTCATAATAAAGGAATAAAAGGATGACTCAACGATTACGGTTCTGGTTCTTTTCGCTATCGATTTTACTCTTGTCTGCCTGCTCAACCTCTATCAGCGAATATGACCAATCGCAACCAAAGTTTGACCTGTTTGAGTATTTCGAAGGGGAAGTATTGGCATGGGGGATGGTTCAGAACTATAGCGGAAAGCAGATACGCCGGTTCGATGTCAGGATCCAGGGAACCGTCGACGGAGATGCACTGACCTTAAAAGAAGATTTCCTTTTCGATGATGGCGAGCAACAACAAAGAATATGGAAAATCACCCGCGGCAGTAACGACACTTATATTGGTAAAGCGGGTGATGTAGTGGGGGAGGCTAAAGGTGTGGCCGTTGGTAACGCATTGAATTGGCAATACACATTACGCGTGCCAATAGACGATACCAGCTACGATATTCGTTTTGACGACTGGATGTTCCGTCAGGATGAGACACGGATGTTTAATATTGCCGAAATGACAAAGTGGGGTTTTACAGTCGGAAAAGTAACCCTGTTTTTTGAAAAGCAATAACAGCTATGGTCACACTACTTCAAGATGCAGAATTCAGCGGGCTTTAGGCAAGGCCGCTCAGTACCGTAGGTGACAGCGATGAAACAACTTTTTCTTCTTCGCCATGCAAAATCCTCTTGGGATGATCCGACGCTGGATGATCATGATCGACCGTTGAACAAAAGGGGAATGAGAAATGCCTCTGCAATGGTCGAACGGTTAAATGCCTTGCTGGCAACACCGCAAAGGGTCGTTACAAGCAGTGCAATCAGGGCACAGCAGACGGCGCATATTTTCGCTCAGGGACTGGCCAATACACCGGAGCTTGAAATCAGTACTGAACTGTATACTGAATCGGCGTTTGAATTGCTCGCTCAGATTAAAGCAACCGACGATCGGCTGAAACGAGTGATGATGGTTTGCCATAATCCTGCGATTAATGATCTGATGAATATGCTTGGCTTTGAGATCGAAAATGTACCGACATGTGGCATTATCGTGTTTGGGTTTAATGTCTCATCGTGGCAGGAACTGGGGAATGGAAAAGTGATTCCGATTTATTATGATTATCCTAAGCGGCTTAAATCATAACAGATAGTTTCGTCGGGTGTGGTTGCTTATATATTTGAGGGATATTTATTCGTGTTGATGATAGTTTTGGCAGTTAACAATAAATTTTCCGTAAGCCACTTTACAGCTTGAACAGACCTCTGTATTATCCGCCGCACTGGAGAGATGGCTGAGTGGTTGAAAGCACCGGTCTTGAAAACCGGCATACGTTTATAGCGTATCTAGGGTTCAAATCCCTATCTCTCCGCCATATACAAAGAAACCGCTGACTTGTCAGCGGTTTTTTTATGCCTGATGCTTGGGAGAACCAAGGGTTCAAATCCCTATCTCTCTGCCACATTAAAAACAAAAAATCCGTTGATTATCAACGGCTTTTTTGTGTTCGAAGCTTATCAAGTTACGATACAGCAAAATTTTCATGTTGTAACCGCAGTTAAAGAAAGCTTACTGGCTTAACCGTTACTAGCTTTTGTGTTGTTCAAATACTCTTTGGACCAAAAAATGGATGCTTTATGTGAACAATTTACAGATCAAGTGGGTTTGATTGTAACGGTAAGCCTAGAATACCCCCCGATACCTAATGCTTGTCAATATTCGCGCAGAAAGGCGCAAGCAAAGGATGATTAGTTCGAACCATCTCTCTCAATTCAGAAATAATTTTACCTGTCGCATCTTTGCGCCAGCCAAAAGATATAGGGGAGTTACTGCGAGGATTTGCAACATTGCGAGTGATCAACTGCCCAGAATTAAGGAGTCGCATGGCAATGTTTTTAGGTAAAAAACCGACTCCAATGCCCTGAGTATGCATATGCACTTTAGTTTCAAAATCAGGGACAATTAACTCTTTTTGCCCCTTGAGCAACCATGCTTTACGTCGAACAAGATGACGACTGGTGTCTTCGACGTTAATCGCTGTGAATTTTCTAAGTTCATCATCTGACAGTATTTTATGACAACGGCTCACAGCATGGGTAGGTGAAGCAACAAACATCCATGTGATTTCCCCCATAGACGTAGATTCAAGATCATTACTGATCGAATGCCAACCCGGCGCACCAATAGCGAACTGAGAGTCTTCTGACAGCAGTGAACCCCAAACACCATTATACACTTCACGGAAAAAACAAATTTCGGTATTTGGGTATTTATCATGCAAGTAGCTGGTAAGTCTTGTAACGGCAAATCTATCATAAAGCAATTCGTTAACTGCGATACCGACAGATTGCTCAATATTATTTTTCATTTGATGAATGTCTGTACTTAGTCCAGAAAAATCATTAATAAGTACTTCCAGTCTGTTTTTTAAATACTCTCCGTCAGACGTTAACTTAACACAGCGTGTACTTCTTTTGATCAGTTCCACACCAAACTCTTTTTCTAGCGATTTGATGCGGTAAGTCACTGTTGCTGTTGAGCGATGAACCTGCTTTGCCGCCTGATTGAACGAGTTGCAATTTGCAACAGCTAAAAAGGTTCTGATTGATTCAAGGTCTAAGTTGAGCATTATCTAATTCCTATCTGCTCATTAAACCAGAGCAAGAATAACTATGTTGACGACAAGCAAAGCAAAACACGACATCAAGTAGAAAGGTTTTAACGCATTAACTGTGTCTGTGTACGACTCTCCGCCTATGTCTTTTGCGACAAAAAGACTCAAACCAAATGGCGGGGTAAACATACCAATGGCTCCGGTCACCGCCATAATAACACCAATAGCAACAAGTGATACATCAAGGCTCTTACTTATTGCTACAATAATACCACTGAGAATAACGGCCAAAGATGTAACATCAATCAGCATACCCAGGACTAAAAAAATAATATTGAGAAGTAATAAAGGTATAAAAAGGTTATCAAAGCCACTGAATAATGAATAAATAACATTAAGAACATTACTCTCAGCAATCAACCAACCAAGTAGACTGGCGGCAGCCATAATGATCATGATTTGGCTACAGGTTAAAGCTGATTGGACCGCAATTTGGAAAATTGACTTTAGCGATAAATCACGATAAATAAGGCTACCTAAAAAAATACCGTAGGCAATAATAATAACACCAGCTTCAGTTGGGCTTGTAATACCTGTTGAGATGCCAACTATAACAATAGTCGGAAGTAACAACGACGGTGCAGAATCGATAAACTGATTCACAAGTTCACGAAAAGAAGCCAATTTCTTTCGCGGATATCCATTAATTCTGGCATAAATAGCTGTTCCGAGCATAAATAAGCTGCCAAAAATAAATCCACCAATTGCACCGTACTTGAAGAGATCTTGAACGGATGATCCCGTTACGACACCATAAACGATTAGGAATATACTTGGAGGAATGACAATACCTAATGAGCCGGTACTGACAATGAGTCCCAAGGTAAACTTTTTACTGTATCCGCTATCAAGCATAGATTTAGTTGAAAGACGTCCAACCGTTAACACGGTTGCAGGAGCTGACCCACTGATCAGTGAAAAAAACATTGAACTTAAAACGGTTGAGATCGCCATTCCACCGTGGAGGTGGCCAAAAATTTTTTTCATAAATAAAACTATTTTTTCACCAATACAGGATGAAGAAATAATATTTCCAGCAAAAATGTATAATGGGATCGCGAGTAAAGAGTATTTGTCAATGCCACTATATAATTGTTGTGCTATAAGTTCAGGGTAAATATCACCTCGGATGAATATATACACCAACGAGGAAAATAAAATTGCGCCATAAATGGGCATTCCAATAATAATAAGTGCTAACAGCATGCAAACAAGTAAAATGATCATAAGGTCACCTCATAATTGCTTGCTGGTTTATTGAACAACATCATAATGAAAACAACAGGAATAATAACATAGTTAAGCCATGTCGGTAGTCCTGTGGTAGATGATGTCTGACCATAAGGTATAATAATATTTAAAAAGGAAATAGAAACTAAACCAACTGCAAGCTGGGTACTAAGCATAAGTAAACGTGTCACCTTCTTTAATATTGGAAATTTATCTTCAATTACAGTGATATTGATATGTCTTTCACGATAAGTTAGGTCGATAGCGCCGATATAAACCATCCAGATCATTAATGTACGTGCTATTTCGTAAGACCAACTGAGTGAAGTGCCAAACAGACTACGCAGTATAACCTCTGAAATAAGTAAAAGAGTAACACAGAGCATTAATCCCCCTAGAGCGACATAGAAGATTTTAGATCTGATCATTTTTCATTTCCTCTGATCCTAACAATCATCTTCTGAGTTTCAGGATCAGCTTCAACTTGAAGAAATTTACGTTTTAAAGGTGTGATAAAGTTTGACGAAACTAACTTGGTGGATCCTGAACTCAAAATTTCCTGCAGGTAACTCTGCTCAAGTTCTGATGAGATTCTGCGTTGCTCATTTCTAGCCGTTTGCTCTGCAGCGCGAAGGATTCGTTTTTCCTCGTCATTTAGCGAATCAAACCAACGTGATGATACAATAAACGCATATCCAAGATACCCGTGATTACTAAGAAGAAGCTCATTTTGAACTTCGTAAATTCGCATCTTTGCGATAGAGACAATTGGGTTTTCCTGACATTTAGCTAGACCATGCTGCAGGGCGACATAAATTTCACTGAAAGGGATCACTAGCGGAAGTGCCTTAGCTGCTTGATATTGCTTATTAAGAACATCACTCGCCATAATGCGAACGGGTATGCCTTTAAGAATTTCATCTTCTTCAGGCTTCTCTTGGCTAAAGACATTATTACAGGTAATTTGCTTGAAGCCGGATTCCCAGAAGCCAACTCCCTCGATGCCTTTACTTCGCATATCATCCAGCATCTCAGCTCCGATCGGGCCATCCAACACGCGATAAGCACTCTCTTTATTGCCAAACAGGTATGGGTAGTCAAGTGTTTTTAAACTGGGGCTAAAGTTGGCTAATTTTGATGTCGGAACAACGGCTACTTGAATAATACCAATTTGTAAAAGCTCAGTTGCATACTGATCGTCACCGAGACTGTTGGCAGGATAAAGTTCGACAGTCATTTTATTATCGCTCAACTTCGCCATTTCACGTTGAAATGCAATGGCACCTTCATGTAGCGCACTATTAATCGCCATATCGTGGTGAAAACGGATCGTCGAGTTGGCTTGTGCTGTACTTGAATATGAAATTCCGGAACATAGAACATAAAAAAAGACTGCAGCAGCTATATATTTCAAAATCACAATACATACTCAGTTATTAATTGTTAACGATTATATCAAATAAGGCAGATTCCAATGTGATGCGTACCCATTTTTTATAAAAGCAACATGTCTGCGTGGATTGTTTTATTGTCCATATTTATCAATAACTTAAAATTATTTTCCGCCTTAAATTTAAGGGTTTATTAAATATTCTAATTATACCAAACCCATTGTTTAAAAAACCTGAACAATGATTGTTACGTGATTTGCATCACTTTTAATATTCTTCTCAGTAAGCGTAAATATAAACAGAATTTAAATACCGTAAAAAGGGAATATTATGAACGAAAAGACTATTAGTAAGTCAGCTATACAAAAGGTGGGTATACCTGCGTGGTGGGTTACCGTTGGAATGTTCTGGTTAGGCTGGGTTTTTATGTATGCCGACCGAACTATTCTTAATCCTGTTATGGGAGATATTCAGAAAGAATTTTCTTTAAGCAATACCGAATTGGGTTTAATTAACTCTGCATTCTTCTTTGTTTATGCCGCGTTGCAAGTTCCATCGGGAATACTTGGTGACAAAATTGGCAAGAAAAAAGTCCTCGTACCTGGCTTCATCATTTTTGGTATTTTTACAGCCGTTACAGGTTGGGCGAAATCATTAACCGCGCTGCTTTTTGCTCGAGGAGCAACAGGTGCCGGTCAAGGTACATACTATGGCCCGCAATACGGCCTTTCAAGCGAGCATATTCCAGCAGACAAGCGTTCTTTCGGTACTGCCATAATCAACTCAGGTATGGCTGTTGGTACTGCTGGCGGTTTCATGGTTGCAAGTTGGCTTGTTTATGATCTTGGTTTTACATGGCGTATGCCGTTCTATGTGATGGCAATTCCAACGATTATCGTTGCCCTGCTAATCTTGTTTTTTGTAAAAGAGAAGAAAAAAGAAGCAAGCTCAGATCAAGAGACGGAGAAGGTTAGCTTTCTTGAGTTAATTAAAGACAAAAACTTGTTACGTGTTTATGTAACGGTATTCTGCTCACTATTTGGCTTTTTCGTTATCCTGACGTGGCTTCCGTATTATCTTCAGTCTGAACGTGGTATTGAAGGTAGTGAAATTGGCTTTATTTCATCTCTCGTTGCCTGGGTTTCTATCCCTGGTGCGCTACTGTGGTCAAAAATTTCTGACAAAATCGGCAAGCGAAAAGTTGTTGCTATTCCTCTACTTATCGCGGCAATCATCAGTGTTTCATGTATCGCGTATTTACCAACGATGCCAATGGTCATTGGAGCAATCTGTGTTTATGGCTTAGTCGGTAAGCTTGCACTAGACCCAATCCTAGTTGCATGTGTTGCTGACAGTGTTAAGCCATCACAATACTCATCGGCGTTCGGTCTTTTCAACTTTATCGGTATGAGTTCATCGATTGTCGCACCGACTCTTGCTGGTTTTATGACTGACACAACAGGAAGCCTAGCATCAAGCTTCTATTTATCTGCGGCTCTACTAATTGTTGGATTAATTTCATTTTCCGGCATTAATGAGAAAAAAGCGTAATTAACGGGAAGAGTTTCTTGCCATACAAATTACTCTAATTGAGGTACAAAATGATAAACGCGTTTATTAAATCAAGTTGCTTTCAAGATTCAGTAAGCTTGATGATTATTTCAAAAAAACTTTCGTCAATGGACTCCGTGAATCAAGTGTCCGTAATGATGGGCACACCAGCAAACAAAGATCTGTTTCAGACGACGGGTCTA
Organism: Photobacterium sp.; assembly: GCF_057456235.1. Lineage (NCBI taxonomy): Bacteria > Pseudomonadati > Pseudomonadota > Gammaproteobacteria > Vibrionales > Vibrionaceae > Photobacterium > Photobacterium sp. The sequence goes on from NZ_JBVCPH010000002.1 coordinate 280,965, forward strand.
TGGCACGAAATGTTTGCAACAGCGACACCGAATGATATCTGTATTGCGGTTGATGCAGATACTGACTCTCAAGAAGTGCTTGAAGAGGTTTCAACCAACCTTGATGCGGAACTGGCTAATATTGCAAGTGGTTCAAAAGGTAAAATGTTACCTATGGCACGTAGCTGGACGCGTGCAGAAAAACTTCTTCCTGATGCAAACCTGGCATTGATCTCTGTTGCTGGTGAATATGCAACAGCAACGGCACAGCAGGCTTTAGATCGCGGCCTTAACGTGATGATGTTCTCAGACAATGTCTCTGCATCACAAGAGCGCGCATTGAAAGAACAGGCTCGTGATAAAGGTTTACTTGTTATGGGACCTGACTGCGGTACCGCGTACCTTTCAGGTATCCCTCTGGCATTTGCCAACAGAATGCCTAAAGGGCCAATCGGCATCGTCGGCGCATCTGGCACCGGTATCCAGGAGCTATGTTCTCAAATAGCATTACTGGGTGGTGGCGTGACTCATGCGCTGGGTCTGGGTGGCCGAGATTTGTCTGAAGAAGTTGGCGGTATCAGTGCCAAAATCGCATTAGAAATGCTGGACAAAGACAATGATACACAAGTGATTGCTTTTGTCTCTAAACCGCCGGCTCCTAGTGTTCGCAAAGATATTATTGAAAAAATGCAAACACTCAGCAAACCTGTTGTCGCATTGTTCCTCGGCGATAAACCGGAAGCTGAGAGAATGGGAAATGTGCACCTTTCCTATACATTAGATGAAGCGGCAAAAACGGCTAACCAACTCGCTGATGCTCTTGCATTCAGTTCACAGCTTGGTGGCTATTCATTTAAAGGTCAAAAGATTCGCGGTCTCTATACGGGCGGTACGCTTGCTGCTGAAGCCGGTATGCTGGTTGCAGAAAAATTTGGCTTGAAAGTGTCTAGTACACACGAAAATGGTGAGATGCTCAACGACCAGGGCCACCTGATCATTGACCTTGGTGATGATGCGTATACGGTTGGCCGACCGCATCCAATGATCGACCCATCAACCCGAACCGACCAAATTCACGACCTCATCGATCAGGATTTCGGCGTGCTCCTTATAGATGTGGTACTCGGTTTTGGTGGCCACATGGATCCTGCTGGTGCAATTGCTGACGCGGTAAAAGAACTTCGTGAAAAACGAAAAACGCCTTTTGCTGTCATCGCAACCGTAACCGGTACGACTGAAGATCCTCAAAATCGTGAAGAGCAAATTTCGACGCTTGAGAGTGCGGAAATCAAAGTTGTTGATTCAGTATCTGAAGCGGTGACATTCAGCTCGATTTTGACATCATGCGATCTGCCGCAAGAGTCAAACGAAGCACCGCATTATTTATTGCAGCAACCAAAAATTATCAACATCGGTCTATCCGGATTTGCGGAAGACTTGCTGACATGTAATGCAACCGCAATTCACTACCGCTGGGCTCCTGTCGCAGGCGGTAATGCACATCTGACTGAATTATTGAATAAATTGTCTTAATCTAGGTGAACGAACATGAAATACGATATGAATGAAGCAAACAAAGAAGTTGTAGCAAAAATCAAAGCAGCACGACCTTTTTGGGTTGGTGTAAAGCCTGCTGCAGATGTTATTCCTGAGCTTGCCGGTAAACGAACTCTGCTTCATGCTGGTCCACCAATTAAATGGGAAGACATGACGGGCCCAATGAAAGGCGCGTGCATTGGTGCGTCTTTATATGAAGGTTGGGTCAAGACAGAAGAAGAAGCTCTGGAGATCCTGAGTGCAGGCGAAATTGACTTCCTGCCATGCCACCATGCAAATGCAGTTGGCCCAATGGGTGGTATCACTTCTGCAACGATGCCTGTGATCGTTGTGAAGAACACCGAACATGGCAATACAGCGTACTGCAACCTTAACGAAGGTATCGGTAAAGTGATGCGTTTTGGTGCCTACGGCCCAGATGTACAAGAACGCCTTGTATGGATGCGTGATGATTTTGCTCCAATGCTGGACGAAGCGCTAAGCAAAATTGAAGGTGGCATTGATCTAACATCTATCATGGCACAGGCAATCACGATGGGTGATGAATTCCACCAGCGTAACATTGCTGCATCAGCGATTTTGGCAAAAACACTAGCGCCGCACATTGCACGCCAAGACAGAGACATTGCGAAAATCACAAAAGTACTTGAATTCCTGAGCGTTACGGATCAGTTCTTCTTAAACTTAACAATGGCATATTGCAAAGCGGTCATGGACGCAGCTGCATCTGTTGGTAAAGGTTCAATCGTTACAGCACTGACTCGTAACGGTAAAGACTTCGGTATCCGAGTAAGTGGCCTTGGCGACCAATGGTTTACAGCTCCGGTTAACACACCTGAAGGGCTATTCTTTACAGGTTACAGTCAGAGTGATGCAAACTCAGATATCGGCGACAGTGCTATCACTGAAGCATTCGGTGTCGGTGGCGCAGCGATGATTGCAGCGCCTGGTGTGACTCGCTTCGTTGGTGCGGGTGGCTTTGATGCAGCACTTGATACCTCTGATGAAATGAGCGAAATCTATATAGATAACAATGATATGCTTCAAATTCCAACATGGAACTTCAAAGGTGCATGTCTGGGCCTTGATATTCGTCGAGTTATCGAAACGGGTATCACACCATTAATCAATACCGGTATCGCACACAAAGATCCGGGTATTGGTCAGGTTGGTGCCGGTACTGTACGTGCACCAATTGGATGTTTTGAAACGGCACTAGAAGCACTTGCCGCAGAAGTCGACGCGTAACAACGTGAAAGAGGAGGGCAGCAGCAAAGAGTTGCTGACCCTAAGTGTCATTATGATTACATTACCGGCACAAGCAGTTTCTTCAAGCCTGAGATTACAGGGCGAATATAGTCTGTTGAGTATTCACGATAAAGCCATTAATTTAATCAATGAAGACGGGGTTTTATTCTCACTGCACCCTAATGTTCATTATATGAGCTCTTTCGGATTAACTTTAAGACGTGACGATTATGACTTTGTTAAATCGTTATTTCATACCATAACAGATGTTATTGTTGATATTAGCGGTACGATCAAAGTTGGACACGTCAGTATTATACCGGCAGTAAGAAAACTAACGCTAGCTGTCAAAAAAAATAGTGAATTGTGTTGTGTTCCATCATGCTTTTTTTTACCAGAAAAAGGCAATAATGGCTTTGGATACACAAACCACGTAATGTTAAAAGAGACATTACCTCCTATTGATAAATTAGTTGAGTTCCTCCAGAAGCCGAATGTAATGACTGCCAAATGCGTGGTAGACAAGATTGGTACAGGACAAGGATTAACCCCCAGCTTTGATGATGCTTTAGTTGGCGTGTTAGCAGTGATTTATTTGTCTGGTAAAGAAGATAAATATATTCCAATGATAATTGAAGCTCTGCAGCAGATAGATATCAATATGCAGACAACATCTATCAGCAAGAGCTTTATTGAGGATGCGGTCAAAGGTGACGTTTCCTATCCGTTATATCGTTTAATTTTAGCTTTTAATAAAGATATAAACAGAAAGCAATTTGAAATTAACCAATTCATCAAGCACGGACACACGTCTGGTCTCGATACACTTCTCGGGATCGGTTTAGCGTTCGAATACATACAATAAGAGATTATTATGAAACCAACAATTGTTATTGCATTAGGTGGTAATGCCCTATTACGTCGCGGGCAAGTGGCGTCATATGAAAATCAACTTGAAAGTGTAAAAGTTGCGGCGGCATCTATTGCTAAATTAAGCGAACATTATCAAGTTGCAATCGTGCACGGCAACGGTCCTCAAGTTGGCTTATTATGCCAGCAAAATGACGCCTACGATGCCGTGCCTTCTTATCCACTAAGCTGCTTGGTTGCAGAAACGCAGGGCATGATCGCCACCATGCTCGTACAAGAATTACGTAAGCTAGTGAAAAAAGATATTACGTCTATTCTGACTCACGTCGAAGTTGATGCGAATGATTCAGCTTTTGAAACCCCGTCAAAATTTATAGGCCAAGTGTACAGCTTTGAAGAAGCAACTGAACTGGCTGAAAAATTCAACTGGGTAGTACGCCCAGACGGTGAATACTACCGTCGTGTTGTTGGCTCACCAGCACCACAAAAAGTGTATGAAAGTGACGCCATTAAGCAAGCTCTTGCAAATGACAACATCGTTATCTGCGGTGGTGGTGGTGGTATCCCTGTGGCGAATAATAACGGAGAGCTAAATAATATTGATTGCGTGATTGATAAAGACTCTACCGCATCATTGCTTTCACGTGAAATTAGCGCTGATTATTTCCTTATTCTGACGGACGGTGATGGCGTTTACCTTAACTGGGGAAAACCAGATCAAGTTAAACTGGATTCGGTCACAACAACAAAACTTAAAGAGTACAGCTTTGACAAAGGCTCTATGCAGCCAAAAGTTGATGCGATCATTGGTTATGTTGAAGCAACCCCTTCAGCTGTCGGTGTTATTGCAGATCTCAACCTTGCTCTGGATTCTCTAAACGGCACAGCGGGTACTAAAATCACCCAAGAATAACAGCCTTAATAGATTGGCATGGTTATTGGTAATCATGCAAATACCGGTGTGTAAAAACGGTATTTGCATATTTACTTATGTCATTAATTGTATTTTGGATAGAAGTTACTGATTGTTTTAACCGATTAGGTAATTAATTAAAGAGAGATTTGATTTATGTCAAATTACAAAAGTTTAAGCCTGTCTGATGATAATGAGACGGGGTCTTTACTCAGTCGTAAAAATATAAGCCTGCTAGCAATCGTCTTTATGGGCTTTGTGCTTGCGTTTATTGCCCAAGGTGATTCAAGTACTGTTCTATACCGTTCCGTCAGTGTTCTGCCCCTTTTACTTATCCTAGTTTTGTTGTTTATGCAGGTTGATATGTTGGTTGCAGCATTGGCCGGTGGTGTTATGGCAATGATTTTGGGGGGGGTTGGTATCTCTACTGCCAATAAAATGCTACTTGATACTATTCCTTCGATGCTCAAGATAACCGTCCCAATTATTAACTCTGCTATTGCGGCTGCTGTTTTTAAAGCGGGTAGTTATACTGCAGCCTTAACGTTAGTACGTAGGTCTATTGGCGGAAGATTGGAGTATGTCGGCGCCTTCATTGTTATTTTACAAGCTGCGGCAACGTATATGTCAGGTATTGGTGGTGGTAGTGCAATGGTTATTGCGCCGCTTGCGTTTGCAGCAGTAGGAGCCATTCCTCCTGTTATTGCCGGTATGTCTATTGCCGCCGCGGCCTCCTTTACTACTTCACCAGCGTCATTAGAAAGTAGTATTGTTTCCAGTTTGTCCGGAACACCTGTGGCAGAATATGTCGCTTCTATGAGACCTTTCTGGTTATTATTTGTTGCTATCTCGATAGTGATTGCATTTGTTGGTATTAAGCGCAGTAAAAAATTATTTGTTGGTGAAGAGTCGGATGAGTTTAAAAATAAGACACCAGCAGAATTATGGCGACTAACTATTCCTGCAATTTTCTTACTTTTTGCTGTTATTGCTGGTCCTGGATTGAACTCTGTATTGGGTAGCCCATTATTCGGTCCATTGATGTATTCCATCGTGACTATCGCGTTAATCTTTATTTTCAGCAAGATGACATTATCGGAATCAGTTGATTCTATGATTGATGGTTCATCCTATATCTTGACCCGCCTTTTTGGTGTCGGGATCTTCCTAACCTTTATCAATATTATCGGAGAAACAGGCGCATTTGATAGTATTGCGGGTGTTGTTCAGCAAGCTCCTGGTGGCATAGTTGTTCCTGTCGCAATATTAGCCGGATTTTTTGTGGGTGTACCGGCTGGTGCCTATGTTGGTTCTATCCTAACGCTAGTTCTGCCGGTAACGGTATTATTAGGTTTTACACCAGTTCAAATTGGTTTTGTTTCTATTGCCGTCGGTCTGGGTAGCCAAATGAGTTTGGTTAATATTACAATGCAGGCATTATCATCAGGCTTCCGCATTCCAGTTATAGAAGTATCAAAAGGAAATACGCCATATGTTTTGGCTTGTCTCGCTTTATTGATAGTTATTTCAGTCTTTGTAGGTGGTTAAGATGAATTATGATTTAATTATAAGACAAGTAAGAATTACTGATGATTTTCATCTTGTTGATATAGGTATTATCGATGGCTATATCACAACGATAGAAGCATGCATAGAAGGCGTCGGTAACGATGAAATCGCGGGATTGGGTCGTGTCCTTGTTTCGGGGTTTGTAGAGAGCCATCTGCACCTTGAAAAAGCTTATGTTATGGATCGAAAGGCTAATGCTTCGGGTACATTGCAAGAAGCTATAGCCGTCACAGCAGCGTTGAAACCGACCTTCACGTCTGCTGATATCACTGAGCGTGCGACGAAAGCATTACGTGCACTGGTGCGTAATGGCACAACGCATGTTCGGGCCCATGCCGAATTTGACCCGACACAAGGCTTTACAGGTTTAGATGCTGTTTTGGCCCTGCGAGAGAAATATAAAGATATCATTACTATTCAAGTCGTTGCTTTTCCTCAGGAGGGGATTATAAAAGCAGAAGGCACAAAAGAAATGATGTATGAGGCAATGATGCGTGGAGCGGATGTTGTGGGTGGTATCCCATATAATGATTCTTCCGCAAAAGAGCATATTGATTTTGTTTTTGAATTAGCAAAAGAATTTGATAAGGATATCGATTTACATCAGGATTTTTCTGATAATGCCGATTCATTATCCATTGAGTATGTCGCTAATAAAACCATTGAACAAGGCTGGCAAGGAAGAGTAAGTGTGGGGCATCTGACAGCCTTAGATGCAGTCAATGCCGAGGAAAGAACACGTCTTATTTCCTTGATAAAAGCCGCAGAAATCAGTGTGATGTGTTTGCCCGCTACAGATATGCATCTGGGGGCGAGGGGAGATGAATACAGTGTTCGTCGTATGATTGCTCCTGTCAGGGCCTTACGAGATGGTGGGGTTAATGTCTGCCTAGCAACCAATAATATTCAAAACGCATTTACACCTTTTAGCACCGGTAATTTATTGCATATATCAATGCTTGCTATTCCTGCTTGTCATCTTGGTGGTGCAGATGATCAAAAAACAATTTTACCTATGTTGACATATAATCCAGCAAAAGCGTTAGGGCTTAAGGACTATGGTGTTGGTGTTGGCAAAAGGGCTGATTTGGTACTGCTTGATTGTGAAAAAGTCTCAAATGTTGTTATCGATATCCCCAATTGTGCCTATGTTTTAAAGGGCGGTTCTGTTGTTTCGAAAAACGATATCAGTAGTGCTGTTTCCTTTTAACCGGTATTAGTTCAAGACAGAAGTGAGGTCATTGTTTCTCACTTCTTTTTGATCTCTGTTGCCGCGTTTTCTTCATTGGATATATTCCATGGAATACTTAACTTAGCAATTGATCTGGTTTAATCGTTCTGGATACCATGATCGTAATGTTTTATCTTTTTATACAATGGCTTATCTTGGTTGATCTATCCTTTATAAGGGGAAATCAAATAGGGAATACCAAGCTTAATGTGCAAGTGTTTGCGCATCATGCTTTCCAATAAAGTAATATTTTTAATTGATTGATATTATTATCTTGATCCAGCCTCTTTAACCTCCGGGCGTTATTCCTTAAACTTGCATCTCAAATCATTCTAAGAAGTTTTTTGATATTTCTATGTTCATTATCTCGGGCTCAAAGTCTGCGGGTATGGACGTAGGAGCTGAAATTGACATGCAAGGCCATCAGGGTCGAGGGATAACACATGAGCAAAGCGAAAATCGGTATTGTGACAGTCAGTGACCGTGCAAGTGCGGGCGTTTACGAAGATATTTCTGGTCTGGCGATTATCGATACCTTGAATGACTATCTGACGTCACCTTGGGAGCCAGTGTATGAAGTGATCCCGGATGAGCAAGATGTGATTGAAGCAACACTGATCAAAATGGCCGATGAGCAGAACTGCAGCCTGATTGTGACAACGGGTGGCACCGGTCCGGCAAAGCGCGATGTTACACCGGAAGCAACCGAAGCGGTATGCGATCGTATGATGCCAGGTTTTGGCGAGCTCATGCGTGCTGAATCCTTGAAGTTTGTACCGACGGCGATTCTGTCTCGTCAGACTGCGGGTCTTCGCGGCGATAGCCTGATTGTAAACCTGCCGGGTAAGCCGAAATCTATCCGTGAATGCCTGGATGCGGTTTTTCCTGCGATACCTTATTGTATCGACCTGATGGACGGCCCATACTTTGAGTGTAATGAGGGCGTTATTAAGCCATTCCGTCCAAAGCAGAAGTAACAGCGATGGGTTAATTGATTTCTTTTCTGGTTAACGTCGCTTTCTGAGTCACTTTGATACCGATAGCCATTGATGTGGCTATCGGCTTCACAAAGAGGGTACTGCTATGAAATATCGAGCCGTTGTTATTGCACTGAGTCTGTTTGCTTTACCTGCCCATGCAACTTGGGAAGAGCTGAAGGAAACAGCGTCAGAGATTGGCACTAAAGTCAGCGAAAGCAGTAAGCAAGCCTGGGAAAGTGTGTCTGACTTCTCTAAAGAAACATGGGATTCAGTGTCTGACTGGGGAGAAGACGCATTCAATACTGCCGGCGAATGGACTGATAGTTCGATTGAGACGGGTAAGGAATGGCTTGATGCCGGTGAAGCCAAGTTGGATGAAATGCTGAAACCGGAAACGCCAGATGAGGCCCGTGAAGCACTCAATATTATGGCAGATACCGCTCTGGTTCGGTTGTTCAATAAACAGCCTTCAGCAAAGTTATTGTTCGACGTAGCTTACGGTTATGCGGTGTTCGATTCGCGTCAATTTTCATTGCTGCTTCACACCAACCAAGGGGCTGGGGTTGCGATAAATCGTCAAACGAACAGCCACACCTATATGAAGATGTTCGGGGCTGGATTAGCCGCGGGTTTTGGTGGCAAGTTTTATCAGCAAGTGATCTTTTTTGAAGATCAAAAGACCTTTGACGGCTTTGTCAGTGATGGTTGGGAAGCAACTTCAGAAATGAGCGTCGTTGCGGGAACTGAAAGTGCCGAGCTCACCGCTAAATACAACGGTGGAATGGTAATCTACCAGATTGGTGAAAAAGGACTGTTGATTGATGCCAATATTTCAGGATCAAAATACTGGATAGATACCGATCTGACAGAATAATTGAACACGCGATCTGAGGTAAAAGCTCACGAGTGCTTTTCTATGATTAGTTATCGAGCTCTTACTGGTCACTTATCATTCCGCAACGCTTAGTTATCAAGTAATAATATGAAATGAGTTCAAATTTATAGTTATTTCATTGCAATTGAATGCACTTTACTGCTTAATATGCACGCTTAATGTATCGTATTCTATGCATTTCAAGCCTTATTAATAAGGCAAAACTTACAATTCACGCACATTAAATGACGTGGATATATAGGAATTAGAAATAATGAAAAAACTATTTGCAGTGGCTGCTATTTCACTTCTTCCATTCAGCAACGCAATGGCTGATCAAGATATTGGTTGTGGTCTGGGTTCTATGGTTCTTCAAGGTCAAGAAGGTAAACCAATGAAGATCCTTGGCGCGACTCTGAACGGCACTTCTGGTAACCAGACGTTTGGTATTACTTTCGGTACTCTAGGTTGTGATGGTAACGGCCAGATCACATCTACTGAAAAACTTGCTATGTTCATCGACGGTAACATGGATACGCTTGCACGTGACATGGCTCGTGGCGAAGGTGACAGCCTAGCAACTCTTTCTGAAGTTTGGGGTATTGAAGAAGCAGACAAAGCTCACTTTGCAAAGCTTGTTCAATCACAATTCGCAAATGTATTCACATCGACTAATGTGACTTCTGACGAAGTAATGAACAACCTAAACAGCGTAGTTGCTAATGATTCAGCTCTAGCAGGCTATACACTGTCTTAATAACAGTTTTTCTGATTAGAGCGTCCATGCATTCGTGCTTGGGCGCTTTTCTATTTATGGTTACCCATGCTTAAAATTCCGTCATTAAAACAATTCATTACTTCTCTGTTTATTTTCTCTGCACCTGTCTTGTCGTTTGAAATACATGCACAGAACAATTTTAGCCAGGCTGACATCGAGACACTCTCAAAGCATTCCTATTGGCTCAAATTGGGGCATTATCAACCAGCAGTATTATCAGCATGGAAAAGTCAGGTTGATAGTCCGGAGTTCTTTCTCTCGCCAGAAGGTAAACAAAGCCCATTATCAGAACTTCAAGCGACGCTGGATAAGTTCAGTGGCAGTGACTATGAAAAATATGCTTGCCAGTACCCGGCGCGGTTTGCATGGTTAAAAGAGAGCCTGCAATTCGAGCAGGTTACTCCGGTTTGTGAGGATTTTGATGATTGGAAATCAACCATTTCCCCTCAGGGATTGACGATGGTCTTTCCTACCGCGTTTATCAATAACCCTGAGTCCATGTTTGGACACACGCTTCTGCGAATCGATGCGCATAATCAGACAAAACATAAAGAGCTGGTAGCATATGCTATCAATTTTGCCGCCGATCCGGATCCATCGGATAACCCTGCAACATTTGCCTTAAAGGGATTCGCAGGTAGCTACCCTGGCTATTTCAGTGTGATGCCGTACTACAGAAAGGTTCGTGAGTATAATGATTTAGAGTCTCGGGATATCTGGGAGTTTCCGCTTAATCTGACCGAAAGTGAAGTAGAGCGAATTATACTTCACCTGTGGGAGTTGCAACCGGCCATATTCGATTACTACTATATGGACGAAAATTGCTCATACCAATTACTGTCATTACTGCAACTGGCGCGTGACGATCTCAACTTAACTGATCAGTTTACATTCAGTGCTATACCATCAGATACAATCTCTGCGTTGAAGGATAAAGGCTTGCTGGAAGATGCCAGTTATCGCGCTTCCTATGGCACTCGCCTGCTACATTTCTCCGAACAGTTGGATAAGCATCAGCTACAGGCGGCTTACAAAGCGATGGAAGGTGAACTTCCAGAGCCCGACCAATATTCTGACACTGAGCGCGCAGCCATTATTGAGATGGCCTACGAATGGCTAAACTTCCGCTTTTATGATGAAGCCGATTTAGATCGAACAATCGCCGCCCCGCGACTTAATCAACTATTGATAGAACGCAGTAAAATTAAAGTCAGGTCACCTTTCCCCCCTGTAGAGGTTCCGCTAATCTCACCAGAGGAATCTCACGGCTCCGCACGTATTGGTATCGGGGCGATTTACAACCACCATGCGGGCAACAAAATGCATCTTGCATGGCGTGCGAACTATCATGACTTATTGGATCGTTCAGGTGGTTTTATTCCCGGAGCTCAAATCAGCCTTTACGATCTAGAATTAAGCGTTAGCGAGTCAGGGACATCACGCCTAGAAAAATTTCATATCCTCGATGTTATGTCCCTAGCGCCAGATAACGACATTTTCAACAGCTGGTCATGGAATGCTCGTGGGGGATTTGACCGTCAGCCCGATGATAGTCAATGGAAAGAACGCTGGTTCCTGCAAGGTGGTTTGGGCAAGTCCTGGGGCAATCCGAACACGATTCATAGCTACCTGTTGGCATCAGGCGAAATCAATACGGGCGATATCACCTCTCAATCAGCCGAATTGGGTATTGGGCTTGAGGGGGGCATTGTTATGCAGGTTAATCCGAATAACAAAATTGCTATCAATACGCAGGTATTGAAACTTATCGATACTGAAGCTGAACATCACTCCAAAGCAACACTTAGCTGGCAATGGTCGCCCGCTCGCCAGTGGGGAGTACGAAGCGAAATCGGCTATCAAATGTGGAATGGTGACGACGCATTTGGCAAAGTCACGGGATATTTATATTACTGACGAATGATCAGCACTGAATACAGCTATCATCGAATATTTAGGTGATAGCTGTACAAAACCGTTAACATAAAGCCCGATAAAGAATATGTAGCTCCCGTGAGCTCATGAACTTCAATCATAGATTTGCCATTATATCAGGCAAAATTTAATAGAAATTTCAGCCTCCTCAAAAAGAAACCCTACTTTCATCAATTTACCGAGGCTTTGTTGAAACGTTCAGATAACACCCAATTATTCCATTAGCACTGAGTTCCGTTATCATAGACGGCCTTTCATTCCGGTTAGCTTTTAATCCTTGTATAAAGGGCTGTGCTATTTTAATCAGCTTTTCTGCTTCTAATTTTAAGATAGTTTAATGAACCATTTGTTCCGAAACAACGAAGGTTGCTGAATAACTATTACCTTGGTGTGATCGTAAATGAATACCAGATGTTGGTTTTCCTAGATGATAAATAAAGGGGGAGTATTTTTTTAGCCGGGAATAATAATATTATCAATGTCTGAGAATGAATTGTCGCCATTTAATATTCAGGTGGTCATATAAATATCTGATTGCCACCGAGTCTCAGCTAACAAACGTGAGAAGAGGTATCGGTGTCGTTTGAATACTTGAAATATCAGGCATTTTCCGTTAGTTATTCTGTGTGTCTTGCCGCGCATTGACCAGGCTTGAGACGACAATGGCCATATAAAATACCCCGGCAATGGCTTCAAGATAGACTAACACTTGAGCCACCGGTGATACCGGGCTGATGTCGCCATACCCTAGCGTGGTCAGGGTAACAAAACTAAAATAGGCCGCTGTTGAGAAGTTATCACCCCAGGGGGCCGGTTCGAGGCCCTTAATGGCATAGGGCGAAAATTCAATAATAAGTAGATAGGCCATAGCCCAGATAAGGCCCAGCAATAAGAAAAGGGCGACAGATCCGATGATCTTGTTACCGTCAATCGCGCCGGTAAACAAGATCTGCCGAGCTGTCGATTTAAAAGTACCAGCGAAAAAAATCAGTACTAATGTCATCATGACAGTGTTAGTGGCCGTCAGGTTTAGGAAATTATGGACCAGGATGGTGGCCACCATACAGGCGCTGATGGTAAGAAGAAATCGATACCAGTTTTGATCGATTTTCAGACTGATTAAGCACACCAGAAAAACCACGATAATGAAAAATTGCAGGAAGTAATCGAGAAGCCCTTGAGGTAATGCCTGCGCCAGCGACGATGCAACCAGTAGAGCAATCAGGGAAAAGGTAAGATAAAAAAAGTTATTTTTCTTGGTAATGACTGTCATTGCCGGTTCCTCAGCGAATTCTTCAGTAGGGTATCACCTTTTAGTTAATCAAAAGAAAATACGTGAATAAAGACAATATTAGAATATGGCTGAAGGTCAGAAGGCAAAACCTAACACATCGTTATTAACCCTATCGGTTCGGATACAATTTGTATATAACCCAGCGAGTGTCACTCCTTCTTTTGCTTGTTTTAGCTACACTATTGTTAATTAAATTAATTTTAGAAATCTCTTGGTTACCTGAGATTGAATGGGAGGGAATAGAATGGATGGATTTATCAAAACCTTGCCGAAGGTCGAACTGCATCTTCATATCGAGGGAACATTAGAGCCTGAACTGATGTTTGAACTGGCACAGCGTAACAACATTGAATTACCTTATCAGAATGTGGATCAGGTTCGCCAGGCGTATGAGTTTGACGATCTGCAGTCATTTCTTGAGCTTTATTATCAAGGTGCTCAGGTACTGCAAACGGAGAGAGATTTTTATGATTTGACGTGGGCGTATTTGCAACGCTGTAAAATGGATCATGTTGTTCACACCGAGATCTTTTTTGATCCGCAAGCGCATACCGCGCGAGGGATTTCATTTGAGACGGTTATCAATGGTATTGCCAGGGCGCAGCAACATGGCAGAGAACAGTTAGAAATCAGTAGTCATCTTATCATGTGTTTCTTGCGTCACCTGAGTGAACAAGATGCCATTGAAACCTTGCAGCAGGCATTACCCTACAAAGATCAAATTATTGGGGTCGGGCTGGATTCATCCGAACAGGGACACCCGCCGGGTAAATTTCGTCATGTGTTTGAACAAGCGAGAGATCAGGGCTTTCTCACTGTTGCTCATGCTGGTGAAGAGGGGCCAGCCAGTAATATCTGGGATGGGATCAAATTACTTCATATCGCGCGTATTGACCATGGTGTGCGCTGTGTTGAGGATGAGGCATTGGTGAAGCACCTTGCGACGACCCGCATTCCATTGACGGTGTGCCCGCTATCGAACGTCAAGCTCAAGGTTTTTCCCACCATGGCCGATCATAATGTGCTCGAGTTGCTGCGCAAAGGTTTGTGTGTGACCATTAATTCCGATGATCCGGCCTATTTCGGCGGGTATATGACTGAGAATTATCTTGCCGTTGCCCATGCTCTTGACGCCTCCAAGCTGGAAATGGCGCAGTTCAGTCAAAATGCCATTGAAGCCAGTTTTCTTGATACCCGGCAAAAATCAGAATTACAGCAGCGGTTGCAGCATTATATGGATCAGCAATTCAAACCGATATTGTGAAATCAGGACAAGTTTTTCCACATAGGCTGAGCGAAAATCCATACGCTCAGCACTGAGGTGGTTAAGGTATAAAGTGATTACTTTAGCCACTTTTTGATGGTTTCAAACAGGGTTGCAGCGGAGGTGTTTTTGCTGGCCTGTTCGACCCCGATATAATATGCCCGCATAAAGCCGGAACGGGTTGGCTCGGCGGCATGTGTCGTTGAAGGCTCTAGCGAGCCTGGCATCAGTGCCTGTGCGATCTGTCCTGCATGATCATTGGCATAGCTGAAATCGATGCCAGTATAACCCTGCACCATAAACCACACTGTGGTGATCACCGTTAATCGTTGGCTATCCGTTGCCACAAATTTACCTGCATGGTCAGCGCCGACAGTGTCCTCGAAAACCTGCTTCATATTCTGCAGACTCTGACTCTTCTGTTGATAGTCTGCGACAGCTTCGTTCTGGGCCTTGGTCATCACGCCAAGCAGTAAATGATGTGGTGATTTGTCTGGCTTCTGTTGGCAAACAGAGACAAAAAAAGGAGAACATACCGCAATAAATTGGTCCAGTTCACTGCGTTCTTGTTCGCTAAAGGGCAGGTCATGTAATCCCATGACACATAATTCATTCAATAAGTCAGGCATGATTCTAACTATTAGGGACATTAATCAGATCGCAGTATACGGAATTTAGACTGAAAAAGCAGAGTCTGGTGCGGCCAAATTGATTGTGTGCGTTTTTTCTCCAGTCTCTGCTTTGGTTGTCCTTTTTCTATAGTCCAGTCCGATCAAACTTAACCGCGATCAGAATCTTTCATAATACCGCGGGTGTATTCAAGCCATAACAAAATGAATGCTCCGCGAAGGCGTCAAGATGCGAGAGAGATGAATATTTGTTGTCGTCGAGAACGATTATTGCGTGAGGGTAGAGCAAATATTCTACTTAGGTCTGAAAATGATATATTTTCAGTGTATAACATTAACTTGAATGACATTGTATTAAGCTAGTGTTACGCCCGATGAAATGGATAGCTAACGGGGCCATATTGTGACTATTTGCCCTGTGCTCAAGAGCCTAATAGGAGATGGATGATGACAAGTTTTTATGAACTTTCCGCTAATAACATTCGTGGTGAAAACGTATCGATGAGCGATTTCGCCGGTAAAGTGGTGCTGGTGGTCAATACCGCCAGTGAGTGTGGTTTGACGCCACAATATCAAGGGCTGCAAGATCTGTATGCTAAGTATAACGATCAGGGATTAGTGGTTTTAGGTTTCCCATGCAATCAATTTGGCGGGCAAGAGCCTGGCGAGAATCAACAAATAGCAGAAGCGTGTCAGATTAATTATGGTGTCGAATTTCCCATGTTCGAAAAGGTGGATGTGAACGGCCATAACAGCCATGAGATTTTTAAGTATCTGACCCAGGCTTTGCCAGGCACACTTGGCAAAAATGTGAAGTGGAACTTTACCAAGTTTCTGATCGGCCGGGATGGTAAGCCGTTAAAGCGTTATGCGCCAACGAAGAAGCCAGAATCACTGGAAGCCGATATTGTACGACAACTCAAGCGTTAACCAACGCATGGTATGGCGCTCATCGGTATAAGGATTGATAGCTGTCAATGTTTTGCTGGTCGGAAAAATCGATGAGCTGCTGAATAATCTGATGTTTTGCCGTAATATGTTGTTGCTCAGCAATGGCTAATAATCGTTCAACGGCCAGGTATCGGTGGCTGTTCGGCTTTCTTGCGGCCAGATAATCGGCTAAAAACACCTGTTGGATCGATGAATCATTAAACTCACCAAGCAGATCCTGTAACTGCTTTAAGGTTGAGATTTGTTTTTTTACCTGCTTGGCCGGAAACAGTGGCAAGAAGTATTCGAGCAGGTACCTCAGTTTTTTACACTCAATACGTAGTTGGTGAAGATTGCTATCCGGGCTGTCACTATCGATTGCCTGGCTGAGTATCAGCACTTTCTGAGCGCGCTTCCAAATAATCGTTGGACCAAATTTCCGGCAGGATATTTGTCCCGCTTCGGTGGGGGCCTGAGAGAGCCTTTCAAGATGTTCGTTGACTTGTCTGCACTGCTGCTTGTAATTGTCTGTTTTAATCCATTGTTTTAAATCCTTAAAAGCCTTGTTCCGCTTGTTTTGCAAGTCGTCAAAAAAGCGCGCTAACCCCTGATGATGCTTGTGTTCAAGGCCAGCATAGTAGTCATCCATCTTATGAAGATAGACATCTAAATCACGTAGCAGATTGGTTTTTTGCATCATCCTTTTTAAGGTAGTCGCCAGCATCTCGCTCTGCTCTGGCTGAAAAAGCCCTTTAAGCAGGCTGATAATAGCCCGGCTGCGACGCAGCGAAACCCGGTACTGATGTAAGAATTCATCATCGTCATCCCTCAATAATCCGGCTTCATGCAGGCGTGCATGGTGAAACTCGGTGATCAGGAAAGAAGAGGTAGGAAGATAAATGTCTGTTTTTGCATCAATATTAATCTTGTCTTTTTTTCGTTTTGGCAATTTAAGCTTATCTCTTTTTGTTACGTTCATTGTTTCCTCCCTACTATTAAATCTAGTACCACTTGGCCCAGAATTTGATTAATTCGTCAGTAAATCAAAATAAATAGACCCAAGGTACCTATCGCGATAGGAATGGCTGTCCCCCTCCATTGGCAAGCATGCTTTACAAATGCCGTTTACATTTTAATAACACTTCTCTCGTTGTGAACTTCTCATCTATTACTCATTAGTGCTAGTTCTATTAGTAGGCACAAATTGAGGAAAAACAGATGGAAAATCCCCGCTTTAATCCAATGGGAACGGATGGCTTTGAGTTTGTTGAATTTACCGCGCCAACCTCTAAGGGGATCGCGAATTTGAAAAACCTGTTTCGATTAATGGGGTTTGCTGAAATTGCGAAACACAAACACAAAGCTGTTTGGCTATACCGGCAGGGTGATATCAATTTTATCGTTAATGGTGAAACACATTGTCAGGCTGAAGGGTTCGCTTCTCTTCATGGTGCGAGTGTGAATGCGATGGCATTTCGCGTGGCGGACTCGAGCCAGGCACTGGCCTATGCGGTTAAACAGGGGGCAACAGCGTGTGTACCGCAGGCTGGCCCGATGGAGCTGAATATTCCTGCGATTTACGGTATCGGCGAATCGTTAATTTATCTGGTTGATCGCTTTGGCGAGCACGATATCTACGAAATCGATTTTGATTATTATCCAGACTATCAGCGTAAACTCGCTGATTTAGATGCCGGGTTAGAAGTTATCGATCATCTCACGCACAATGTTCAGCGTGGAAATATGGACTTATGGTCAAACTTCTATGAGAAAATTGCCAACTTCCATGAAATTCGCCACTTTGATATTAAAGGTAAAATGACGGGATTGCTGTCGCGGGCGATGACAGCCCCTTGCGGAAAGATCCGTATCCCGATCAATGAATCTCATGATGATAAATCACAAATTGCCGAGTACCTTGAAAAATACAATGGGGAAGGGATCCAGCATATCGCCCTGAGTACCCGGGATATTTACAGCACGGTGAGAAAACTTAAACAGGGCGGGCTGAGATTTATGGATACGCCGGATACCTATTACGAAGGGATAAATCAGCGCGTCAAGGGCCATGAAGAAGATGTAGAAAAGCTCAATGAGCTGAAGATCCTTATCGATGGTGACGAAACGGGTATTTTGTTGCAGATTTTTACCGATACCGTGATTGGTCCGGTTTTCTTCGAAATTATCCAGCGTAAAGGTAATCAGGGCTTTGGCGAAGGTAACTTCCAGGCTCTGTTTGAATCTATTGAGTTAGATCAGATCCGTCGTGGTGTTTTGGATGCGCCTGATTCGTAAGTGCTTCCATTAAGTCTATACCCAAACAGCATCTTGAACTGGTTTGGGTATCACCACTGATCTTAGAATCTAATTTGCGAGTCCAGAGTCACAACTGCGTTATAATTTTTGGCATCGATTAAACCGACAGGCACTATTCCTAAATTTAAGCTGAAGTGGGTCATGGGTAATATTCGCAGATAGGGTTGGGCTAATGGCACTACATCCATGCCTGACTCTGCTTTATATCCGGTCGCGCCACCCAGGCGAATGCCGAAACCCAGGTAGGGGTTAGCGTCGTACTCGAAGGCCTTGTATACCGCAACGCTTTGGCGGCTGTAACTATTCTTGAAGCTTATAACGCCGTACCCGGCATACTCAGCGCCAATGCCAAGGTTTGACTCATTCAGTTTAACGCATGGGTCATTTGCGCAGAAAAAATGTTTACTTGCCAGCGGGATTGTCATGCGAAAGTCACTGGCACTAGCCGGAACAGCAGCAAAGGCGAGTAAGATCGCTAATGCTATTTTCATTTTGGTTTCCTGTTATTGTATAAAATTTGATACTCATTGCGCACCAAAAGACCTTAAAGGCATAACCTTTAACGAACTGTCGTTTTGATAGCATTATTTTTAATTCAGAGAGTTAGCGGTAGATTATAAAACCGTTCAATCATTTAGTTTATCGTTATACTTTATCCATTAAGTCGCGGGTAAATAACGACATCTTCGTTATCCAATGCCAATAGAAATAACCCAGTTAATCGTAAGGCAATTGTTTATATATATCGTCTTTGTCTGCCAATATAGGCAACGTATCACGCTGAATATTGTCTGTAATATTTTTAACCAAGATGAGTTCAAACTGAATGTCGAGGTTGTCACGTGAATGCTAAAAAACGAAAATGTACCCCATGCTGTTGATTTTATTTGGCTTTGATTTTTATTTCTGTCTCTCCACATCTGTTGTTCTGGCTTGCATATGCAATGCCGACACTCTTCTTTCGTACGCCACATAGTGGCCAAAAAACACATTTAGTCAAATGGCTTTGTTCTAAAATGAGTGATAAAACCTTCTCAAAAATGAGAAATGTAACTATTTATCAAGATAACTTTTTGAGACAGAAAAGATTTAAAT
Source organism: Photobacterium sp. (assembly GCF_057456235.1). Taxonomy (NCBI): domain Bacteria; kingdom Pseudomonadati; phylum Pseudomonadota; class Gammaproteobacteria; order Vibrionales; family Vibrionaceae; genus Photobacterium; species Photobacterium sp. The sequence continues at coordinate 300,427 of NZ_JBVCPH010000002.1, forward strand.
TTATAATTTTTTAATTAATGGAATCGCGTATTTTTTAACAGTAACAAAAACAAATGAAACATAAGGCATAATAAATTCACTTGTAACTTCTTGATAGTAAAATTTAGGCCTAATGTAATTTCTGTAAAAAGAAAATATTATAAACGTGATATGAAGCTCATTACTTTTGTCTGGTTTTTTGGTCACTGTGCGGCTTTCTGATTGCTCGTCGGACACAGTATATTGCAGTGGTTTGGTTTAGGTATTGACCTGAAAATTATTTCAGCGTACAGTTTTTCTGTTCAGCGTACACGTGTATGCTGAATGGTTTTTTAAACGTTCTAACGAGCTGAAGCGTTTACGTTTAACAGTTAAGTGGAACGAATCAGTCGACTTTAGCAGGCCAATATCTCGATAACCAAAGGTTAACAATAATGATGAAACGAATAAGAAACTGGTGGGTACTGAAATTACTCAGATCGGATGACGATTGGAGTACTGATTTTATTTCAGAATATTTTTGATACCAATGACTGAATTCAGCGGGTAGTTGGTAATAACAGACCGAACGTATTCACGTTCGGTCTGTTGTTGGATTTCGATGCGTGAGGTTATGAACCTGCTAGCGATCAATCAGGAGGGGATTAGCACTCTGCCTCGCCATGCCACTGATAATGGTTGTTGGGTTTTTTACTGACAAAGCCTTCAGCCAGTAGTTTTTTGAAGATCTCGTCGACTTCCTCACTGTTTGTTTTCAAAAAGCGAGTCATCGCACGTTTACTGCAGTTTACCTGATTCTGGCTAAGCGCCTCAATTGCTTGCTCATAGACGCTCTTAGGCTCTTCTGGCTCCTGTGCTTCAGCGATAACCGGATCATCAATCTCGCTGGTGCCAAATTCCGAAGGGTTTATCTGGTGGGTCAGCAACTCAGGATCGCGATGTTGTGTGCGATTGTAGGCGTCAATCGTAATCGGATTCAGGCGGCGAAATTGATTTCGAAACCGCAGCTCCTCACCAATGAGTCCAACAAAAAAGGCCGCGAAAAAATCAAGCAGTACCGAGAGAAAGACCACCAGGCCTAGCTGGGCTGTCTGGGTCTGAATATTGAGCGATTTTGCCAGGCTATCAATCAGGCCTAGCACCGAGCCCTGGCTGACGACGGGCAAACTATCGCGCTCTGTCGCCAACTCTTGCTGCTGCAGGCGCAACTTATCGTTGGCTTTTTGAATACGTGTCACCCCGGTGGCGATACGTTCCATCTGGATATATTTCTCGGCGGCAACATTATTGAGTTCAATCTGCTTCTCGATGGCATCGATCTGCATGTTGTAGCTATTCACCTTGCTCTGTTGAACATTAACGTGGTTCTGAGCCTTGTTCGTGGCGCTGTTTATGCCACCGACAGAGCCGCCAATCGAGATGGCGGCCAAAACGGTATAAAATGCAAAGGCAGAGAATGCCCCCGCGTAATGGCGACGGGCTTTACGTTCGCCGACTTCATACCAGGCAAAAAACTTACCCAGCTCAAAAATAACCGCGAGGCCACCGAACAGCACCTGCATCAGCGGATCATCATCAATTGACAGGAATAGAAGCAAAGAGAACACAATGGAGGCGAGAATCGACGCGCCGGTGAAGCTGTAAACCGTCCACATCGCGAACGTCCCTTTCGGGTATCTTACGGGTAAATTCTGGTTGTAAAGCATAAAAGAGTATCTGTGTCGATGAGCGCTAATGCACATTAGCTTGTCAGCTATGCCGCCAAGCAATAATAAAGGGACGGCAAGGATACCCTAAAAAACAAGCTGAACCCTTATAAAACCTGGCTTCGCAAGGTTTATCGATGAAAATTCACACGCAGCTTTCATAACTGTTCAATACTTAAGCATTCGTAGTTTGCAAACTCTTCCATAACAATATCTGCGTGCTACAAACCACGAGTAATTGGCTGCGGTGAAGTGCTCAATTCTAAAAATACTGACTCAAAATGGAACGGGAGTTGTTGCAAGAATGTTAGATTGGGGCTAGGTTAATTACTCTAACAATAGATAATTAGCCAACCTGAAGATCAGGTATAGCCATTTTATTTTTAAAAGAAATGACGGGAGCAAACATGGACGACATGCTGAAAGATTATCCGGTGATCACCGAAATTCCTGTTGCCTGGGGGGAGATGGATGCCCTGAATCATGTTAATAACGTCGTTTATTTTCGCTATTTTGAAACCGCCAGGATCGATTACTTCAATAAAGCCGCTTTGATGGCGGAAATGAAGCAAACAGGAGTGGGGCCGATATTGAGTGAAACAACCTGTCGATATAAGCTGCCCGTTACCTTCCCTGATACTTTATATGTCGGTTCACGCATTTCTGAGATTAAAGCCGACAGGTTCACAATGGCTTATGAAATTGTCAGTAAGAAACTCGGCAGAACCACGACGGTCGGTTGTGCTGAAGTGGTGATGTTTGACTTTAAAACGAATGAAAAAGCCAACTTGTCGCAACATCTGCTTGATACCATCTCATCAATAGAAGGCAGTGTTTGACAGAACAATAAGTGGTTTGATTGAATTAAAGTCTGTTAGCGATATCGACATTGCATCTGGCGTCGTTAATCAGCACTTTGGCGTAGGGGCTTCCAGTCAAAGGCACAAAGCGAACCTGTAACCGTTTCTTGGTGATCACCGAACCGCCCGCAGCTCTGCGCATGTCCAATGATTGCTGGGCCATATAAAGATTACATCTGTACCGCGGTCAGGCAAGAGGCTCATGTTGGTCCGTGCAACGGACCTCTTTCTGCCCGCCAGGCGCGCAACACCCGTGACAGCCAGGCGGCAATTTCCCTGTGTTCAGGGCGGGTCGACAGCCAGTTCAGCAGGGCATCGATCAGTTCATCATCCAGGTCCAAGTCGATGGTTTTTCCGCTTAGGGCGGCTTGTCGTGCCGCCAAACTGCGGTTATGAGCACGTTCAGCCCGCGCCAGGAATTCATCGATCAGCGGTTGCTCCGGAATGTTGTTCGAGAGGCGTCGCAGATCCCTTAACGCTTGCCTCTCGATATCCAGATGTAGCTCCACCCCTGAAGCCTGACGGTAGCGCTGCTGCCACTTGCGACACTTGACCACCAGGGGCCGCAGCGGTGGATCCAGCCAGTAGAGGAAACGCTGCATTTCGTTATCGAAGTCAAGCAGTGGGCCTGCACACTTCAGCTTGGTCCAGAGCGCCGCTTTCATGGTTGCGTTATCCGCCTGACTAACCAGCGCACCAGCGCTGTGCGTTGAACGGCATGACGCTGCTGAAGTCGCTCTATTTGGTTGGATGTTTCCTGGGCAAGCCGTTGCTGTTCGTTAGTCAATGCCTCGAGGTAGATCTGTTTCTCCTGTTCGAATGTCTGCTCCAGCGCGGTTAACTGCTCCTGGAGCTCATGTTCCAGTTGTTTACGTCTGTCGCTTAGTTGTTGCTCGGCGGCCGCTTCTGCCTGGCGGATTTTTTCGGCCGCCGCCTGTTCAGCTTCTGACAATTTAGCTACAAACTCTTCCAGCTCGTTCTGTTTCATAGCAGGCGGGCCTTTAATCGCTTGATCTGAAAGATTGTCTCCCTTTCTTTCTCCTCAAGTTGCTGTTCGATGCGATTTTTTTCCCGGGCCAGTTCGGGAATAATGACCTGATTCAGTGCATTTACCTGGCGGTGACACTGCTTTAAGGCAGCTGCGATCCGGCGGATATTGGTCTCAAGCGCCATCAATTTCACCAGTTCGGGCATCAGCTCCCCGAGCTTCCCGCGTACCTGTTCAGGGCGGATCCCGATCTGCGTGACCGACCCCAGCAGCTTAAGTGTCGGCTTCAGTTGGGAGAGCTCCGCCAGCTCGACCGACATCCAGCGGTGGCTGTTGTCTTGCAAGGGGGCGGGCTGTTCCACCGTGTCGGCTAACTGCTTCATTGTCTGAAAAGATTCATGTTTAAGCGTATCCAGCCAGTGATTCTGGATCACCGCCCAGGCTTGGGTGACCTCCTGCCTGAGTGTTTTGGCTTGTTTTAGCTGCTTCAGGCCCTCCGCCATCAGCATATCGCGTTTGCGCTCCAGCAGATCAAGGCCTTCCCGCGAAACCTTCAGCTCGGTCTTGATGCTGACCAGCTCTGCCTTGGTGGCTGGTCGGTGAACGGTGATCGGCATCAGTCTTTCTCCCTCTCAAGGTCCGGATCCAGACCTTCATTCAGAAGTGTTCCATGGGTTTCGAGCATCGTAGCACTCAACCGGCTCAGCTCTTCTCTGGGCAGACAGCCCAATACACGCCAGCCGATATCGAGGCTCTCTTCGATGCTGCGATCTTCGGTGAGATCCTGGGCAATAAATGACTGCTCCAGGCACTTGCCGAATTCAAGGTAGCATCTGTCGACTGATGACAGATCTCCTTCCCCCACGATGCGGGTCATCATGCGAACTTCTTCGGTACGGGCATAGGCGGCATAGAGTTGTTCCATCAGAGGTTGATGGTCACCGCGGGTCAACCCCTGGCCAACACCGTCGGCCATGAGCCGAGACAAGGAGGGCGGCAGGTTGATCGGGGGGTAGATGCGCTGTCGAAACAGGTCGCGGGAGAGGACAATCTGTCCCTCGGTGATGTAGCCTGTCAGATCTGGGATCGGATGGGTGATGTCATTGCTGGGCATGGTCAGGATCGGAATTTGGGTAATGGATCCGGACTTGTCCTTGATTCGCCCGGCACGTTCGAAAATCGTGGCGAGATCACTGTAGAGGTAACCGGGATAGCCCTTTCGGGAGGGGATGTCCCCCCGTGCGGTAGCGATTTCCCGCAGTGCTTCGCCGTATATTGTCATGTCGGTGAGTATGACCAGCACATGCAGGCCCAGCTCAAACGCGAGGTATTCGGCGGCAGTCAGGGCTACCCGTGGTGTCAGTAACCGTTCCATGACCGGATCGTCAGCCAGATTGAGAAAGGAGACCGTACGCCCGGATATCTCTTCGGCAAATCGTACGGCGACATCATGCTTGATGCCGATGGCCGCAAACACCACCACCAGTTCTTCACTGCTGCTTTCGCCCGCTGCACTGTTGCTCAGATCCGGGCGGATCCTGGCCTGCTGAGCAATCTGGATGGCCAGTTGGTCATGGGGTAGCCCCGATGAGGAGAAGATCGGCAGCTTTTGACCCCGAACCAGGGCATTCATGGCATCAATACCGGCGATACCTGTCTGGATAAAATCATGGGGATACGCCCTTGCCGTTGGGTTGAGCGGGTTGCCGTTTATGTTCAGTGCGACTCCGGTCAAAGGCGGCCCTCCATCAATGGGGTCACCTACGCCGTTAAGACGTCGGCCGATGATGGACTCACTGACCGTTAAGGTGATCGGATGACCGAGGAAGCGGATTCGCTGTGAGCCCTTGGCTAGCCCTGTCGTGCCCTGAAACACTTCGATCATTACCTTGTCACCATCCAGCTGCGCCACCCGACCATGGCGGATCCGTCCCTTCCGATCGGCCACCTGAACCGCTTCACCAAAACCGATCCCGGGCAGCGCTGCCACCAAGGCGATCAGAGGGCCTTCAATCTGCTCCAACTGCGTGTAGATGATGGGATCTTTCATGGTGTGTGCTGCCATTTCATGATTTTTTCCGTTTCATCCGAACCCAGTTCATCCTTAAGCCGGATCAGTTCATTGAGTTTGAATTTGGCGAACGCTTCTCGGGCCGGCGTTGTATCATCGAGTAGGGCGCGGATCTGCCTGATGATCACCCTTAGCAGGCAGGCTTGTTTTTCCGGTGACGCAAAACGATCTTTCGCACTGAAGGCTGACTGCTGCAGGAACCCCTCCTTGACCACACGCTCTGCCATCAGGGTCTTTCGTTGGTGATCGGACAGCCCCTCCTCGCCCAGGATCCTGACAATGCCCTTTAACTTGTCTGCGGTAAGCAACAGACCGAGCAGTTCATCGCGATCCTGTTGCCAGTCGGGGGAGATTTTTTCCCACCACGGGGCGAGATCCACATCAAATTCAGAGTACGACTCCAAGGGGTGAATGGCAGGGAAGAAGCGGGCGTAGGCCAGATTTTTGTCCAGCATCCAGTAGGCTTTCACAAAACGCTGGGTATGCAGGGTGACGGGTTCGGAGAAATCGCCCCCCGGGGGGGAAACTGCACCGATGGCGGTTACGGAGCCGGTTTCATTGGCCAGGGTACGAACTCTTCCCGCCCGTTCATAAAATTCGGCGGTGCGACTCGGCAGATAGGCGGGAAAGCCCTCTTCTGCCGGCATCTCTTCTAGTCTCCCTGATATCTCTCTCAGCGCTTCCGCCCAACGGGAGGTCGAATCGGCCATCAGGGCCACGTCCAGTCCCTGGTCCCGGAAGTATTCCGCGATCGTGATGCCGGTGTAGATCGACGCTTCTCTGGCCGCCACCGGCATGTTGGAGGTGTTGGCTATCATGACGGTGCGCTCGATCAACGGGCGGTCAGTCCTGGGGTCGCGGAGCCGGGGGAAGTCTTCGAGCACGCCGGTGATCTCGTTGCCTCGTTCACCGCAGCCGATGTAGATGATGATGTCAGCGTCGCACCATTTGGCCAGGTTTTGCTGGGTCACCGTTTTTCCGGTACCGAACCCTCCCGGCATGGCCGCAGTGCCTCCTTTGGCGAGAGGGAAGAGAGTGTCGATAATGCGTTGCCCGGTAATGAGCGGTTGGTCTGGCATCAGCCGGTGACTCACTGGACGTTTGATGCGGACGGGCCAGCGGTGATAAAGATAAACTGGGCGTTCTTGTCCGTCGGCACTGCGGATCCGGGCGATGGTGTCCTCCAGTGTGTATTCGCCAGGTTCAGCGATATGGACCAGCTGGCCGGAGAGGTCGGGGGGCAGCAGGATTTTGTGGCTGGTGGTGGGGGTTTCCCTCACCAGACCTATGATGGCTCCGCCGCTGAGCTCGGCTCCCGTCTCCTGACTGGGTTCAAATGGCCAGGCCCGGGTTCGGCTCAACGCTGGCGCTTGTGCGCCTTGGCGAATAGACGGCCCAACCTGTTCTCGAATCAGGGTCAGCGGACGCTGGATACCGTCATAAATGGTGGACAACAGGCCGGGACCCAGCTCCACCGCCAGTGATGATCCACTGCCTGTGACCGGTTCGCCGATTTTGAGCTCGGTGGTGTCCTCGTAGACTTGAAGAAAGCATTCAGTCGGGGTCAGGCGGATGACCTCACCAATCAGACCCACATCGCCAACGGCAACACGATCGCCCATTGCGAACTGCTCTGAATGGTCACAGACAACTACGGGGCCACTAATCCTGATCGTTCGTGCTGACATCTTCAAGCCACCTTTGCCAGAGCTCAGGGATCAGCCTCTCCAATCGCTGTTCCCAGGAGCCGTCTATTTCGATATGCCTTTCCTTATTTTCAAGAATGGCCCCGCCTAACATCGGAGCCGGTGAGATAGAGGTGCACTTGAGGGTAAGGCTCTTCGGATCAATCTTCTCCGACCATAGGGGAGATATTTTGAGGTGCCAATTTAAGGTGGGATCCAGCAGTGGTGATACCTGCTCTATCCAGGATTCCAGGTAGTTGTGGTCCGGCGGTTGTTGCACCAGTAGTTGACGAGTATCTGCCAGAATCTCGTCGATACACTCCTGCTGGCAGCGCCAGAGATGCTGCTGTTGACGGGTTTCTGTTTCTCGCGTCGACTTGAGGCGAAGTTGTCGCAGCCGATTGGCATGGCTCTGTCGCAGATGGCTGGTCCGGGCGTGATAAACGCGTTGTTGTTCCTGTTCTAGTTGTTCTGCTCGGGATCGGTGATCCTGCTCAATCTGATCCAGTCGATGCCGGAGCTTTTGTTCCAACTCTTCGTACAGCTTCTCCAGAGTGTTGTGAGTCATAGACGCACCTCCTCTAGGCCGATGGCGTGGCCCAGCATCTTGCTCAGTTGTTCAGTCTCGCGCGAAGGGTGGGCGGGATCCGGTAGTCTCAGGTACGGTATTCGGTCGGTTTCTTCGGGAGGTGGCTCGTTCGCTCCAAGAAGTAGTCCGCAAGGCTCATCGCTTTTTCTGGTGGCAATGCCGAGCAGTTGAAACAGCAACCGCTCCTCCTCTGTGCCCTGAATGCGCAGCTCCATCATCACAGGGCTGCAATAATGATGATGGAGATGATCAGACCGTAGATGGCGATCCCTTCGGCCAGGCCCAGAATTACTATCACTCGTCCAAACAGCTCCGGTTTTTCTGAGATCGCCGCCACTGCTGCAGCGCCGACCTGACTGACGGCGATACCAGCGCCGATACTGGAGAGCCCCGTCGCCACCGCTGCCGCCATGTAACTGCCCCAGTGAGGAAGCATTTTGACGGCTTCCTGAGAGGGTTCCGCAGCAGCTTTGGGCATGAAATACAGCAGCAGACTAGAGAGTAGGATAAAAGAGCCCGCAGTGGTGCAGAGCCCCCAAACCCATTTATTGACTGATATCGGCATACTCATCAAAATGCTCCACGGAAAGTTTGAGGGGCTCGAACGGAATACCGTCTCCTGAGATAAATTTAGTAAACAATTCGTAAAAGTGCAGGCGAATCACCTGAATACAGACCAGAACCCCTTCGATGACGGTGATCAGAATGTTGCCGATCACAAAGATGCTACAGGCTAGCCAGGCGTGACCGGATAACAGCTCCACAATAATAACTAGCGCCATCGAGAGCGCGATATGGGCAAAAGCAAAGGCCGCCAGACGAACGAAGGAGAGGGTATGGACCACAAACTTAATTACAAAATCGTAGGTTTCCAGGAGCGTTGCAAAGAGGCGTAACACGATTGGGAGCTGCTCTTGCCGGGTGAAGTTGTGTAAGGCCATGCTGATCAGCCCAGCAGAAGCCATGCTCAGGCTGAGGTCCTGAATGGCTGGCCACTGCGCCCAAAAACCAAGAGCCAGGCCGATAAGGGAAAGGTAAAACAGCAGGCCGACGAGGCCAAAATTATCCCATAGACGCTCTTTAATGTGCCCACTCAACCAAGCGTTAACCAGACCGATAAACATGCTTATGCAAAGTACGCATATGCCGACAATAACGCTGATGGCAAGAGAGGTATACACCTCGTCCATTGGATGATAGATAAGAGCGGGGATCCAGTCTTCGCGGGCGAACAGGCTTCCGAACAGGATGCCGAATATGGCAGCTGAGAATCCAATCGGTATCAGCAACAACCCGGCATGGCGCCTTAATGTCGAGTTCGATCTCGGCCACCGTTGACTACATAGCCACAAACCCAGCAGGATCAGGAGCAATCCCTGTCCCAGGTCGGCAAACATCATCCCAAACATGAGCGTAAAGCTGATGCACAGCAGCGGTGTCGGATCGAGCTCGCGATAACCGGTGATCCCATATAGCCGTATCAGGGCCGCAAACCCCTCCAGGATCTTAGGTCGGCGAAACAAGCTGGGGACTCGGGTCAGGGAAAGACCGCTATCCTCTGCCGGGGTCAAGGCGATGCGCTCATGGTGCAATAGCTCAGCAAATGTTTCCGTTTGTTCTCTGGGGATCCAGCCATCAATAATGGCCCAATCCTCGACGTGGCCGATCTGCTCTGCCGTGGCCAAAAGCAGGTGGCATTGTTGTTCGGTGAGCGGTTGTTCGGTAAGCGCCAGTGGCGGTTGGTCGGGTAGAGGGAAGTAGGATTTCAGATCGGTCGGTGGGGTGTCTCCCACCCAGAGAAAAAGCTCGTTGTCGACCGGAATCGCGTCCTGGGGAAGCGAGGCTGAGCCGGATAATATTCCTATCTTATAACTGAGCAGCGGCTTCTTTGGAAGTGCTTCGAACAACTGCTCTGCGGCGTGAAAGCGCTGATGGCGTTGTCTGGCCTGGATCAACAGTTTTAATGGCTGGAGATCTTCCCCCTCTCCCAGAGAATGGCGGTCGATCGGTTGGAAGGCTTCCGTTTCAGACAGCAGTTGGAGGCAGGCGGCCAGGCGTTCCTTGGAAACAATCCAAGTCAGACGTGTCATATCTTCCGGAAATAACATAGTTTTTCCTTTCCTGATGATACGATGTGATTTGTGTCTTTTGCGGCTAGATAAAGTATTGGTCAAGCTGGCTGATTGCGCAAATGTCGCGCTGTATTTGCGTTACACCCTAAGTCACCGGATCGTTCTGCTTTGGGGGCAATGGACTGTGTGCAGCACAAAGATGAGTACTATGTATTATGATCTTAGAATGAGTTCGGTTAGCTGACTCTTTCGCTTACGGTGAATTCAGAATGTCGGTAGCCAACTATGTACGTGAATTGCATGTACAGGCTGCGAATCATTGGATGCACGGTCAACGTGTTGAAGATAACAAACTCAAATGTTCAGCTTTGACAAACATTGCAAGAAGAATACCGATGATGTTTACATTACAAGTTGGTGACAGGGCACCTGATTTCGAGTTGCCGGCAACCGATGGGAAGGTCTATAGCTTGGCTGATTTTACCGAAGCCAAGTTGCTGGTAGTCTTTTTTACCTACAACCATTGCCCCTTCGTCATCGGGTCAGATGAAGTCACCCGAGCGACGGCTGACAGGTTTAAAGGTAAGAGCGTTGCTTTTGTGGGCATCAACGCCAACAGCGAGAAGCCCCCCCGACGGATGATTTTGAGCATATGCTGAAACGAATGGAGGGAAATAAGTTTCCGTGGGTGTATGCACGGGACAAGTCACAGGAAACTATGGAGCACTGAGAACGCCGCATTTCTACGTATTCAACCAGGAGCGAAAACTCGTCTATACTGGCCGCGGGGTTGATAATCCGCGCAATACGGCCAGGATGACGGTCAATGATCTCGACAATGCTCTGGAGGAGCTTTTGGCGGGCCTGCCTGTAACCGTACCGGTGACCAATCCGATTGGCTGCAATATCAAATGGGAAGGCAAAGGTGAGCACTGGATGCCACCGAGGCGTGCGATCTATTCATGAGCAATGTGGGTAAACCCAAAATATCACTCATTGAACGGCCCGACTATCAGGATATTGCCCATCATTTTGTCCAATTGAAATGCTACCGAAAGAAGCGTGAGTTCTACGGCATCAATCACAAGGTGGCATAAATGATGCCTTCGCTAATATAAAACGCCATCAGTCGCTAACTGACGGCGTTTATAGTGAGAAGACGATGCGTTGCTTGAGTTCTCGGTGTTAAGGCAACAAAAGCTTAGTGCATGCGACTTGGGCCATTACGGACAAGATCTTTACCATTGTCGTAAACATCTTGAGTAACCCAGTGTGCCAGAATAAGTTTCTGGCTATTGTCGAATACTGCAACGAAATGGCGGCCATCAGAATTATTGGTTGCCATGCCTACACCTGCAACGTCTTTCAAACCCAGACCGCCATTTTCAATTGACAATAGAAAGCGCTCTAGTTCTTCCAGGTTATCAATTACATCAAGTTCATTATTCATTTGTTCAACACTCTTTCTGACTTAGCAAATCCACCCGCTTTGTACAGCATACGGCGCTGTTAAAAGCGGGCGGTTAATTTGTTTGAATCACTACCGTTTACCAAAGGGCATCAGAGCCTTTAGAGGCAATGTTTTGCGTACTTTATAGGTGATGGAAGATGATTGGAACCATGTTTATGGCAACCGCTGTAAAACATATCAATACACCAAGTAGCTCCGTTACCAAACCGAAGAAGCCATTGAAACAAGAAGAAATCGGGATAAGATGAAATCGATTGGAAACTCGCCCTTCGGGAGTGATCTTAAGGTCACTTGGGTATCTTGGGTATAAATAATCAACAAGCAAATTCAGAGCGTTAGTGAAAGTCTCATTGTCTAATTCTAGTGGTGATAGAGTCCACATTAAACCGTTCTGAAAATTAAATCAGTTGATATTTCGATTCTATTATGATGTAAAATTCCTGCTCTACACATAATGAGGGCGGTTTATGACTAAGCCAATCCAACAGCAAATCGGTAATATTGCTCTAGTTGTCGAAAACTACGATGCTGCCATTGAATTCTATACACAAAAACTTCAATTCGAGCTGATCGAAGATACTGATTTAGGCGGTGGTAAGCGTTGGGTGCAAGTGTCTCCCCCAAATTCAAATGGTACAAATCTGCTTCTGGCTCAAGCAAGCACAGAAGAACAATTGAAGTCTGTTGGTAATCAAACAGGTGGTCGAGTGTTTCTGTTCTTACAAACCAACAACTTCTGGTGTGACTACCAAAAAATGAAAGAAAAAGGCGTTGTATTCAACGAAGAACCAAGGGTTGAGGAATATGGAACGGTCGTAGTATTCCAAGACCTTTATGGGAACAAATGGGACTTATTGCAATTAAATCAATCTACTAAATAGTATGTAAGGTTTGTTGTTGATTCAACCACAGGGTAGTGGTAGTGCTGATTCAGGGATGGGTAGCAATAGTTTACTATGTGTTCACTTAATACGATTAAGCTGAAAAGTGGATCAAAACTTATTGACCTTACCCCTGCTGGAAGCTTTATAGTTTCAGTGTATTCACTTGGATGAAGAAAGATGGCTCACACAGGCTCCCGATACAATTTGGTTGCTTTGATATTGGTTTTGATAGCAGCGATGTTATCAAACTCAGTCGTGGCTGCACGTTCTTCATCTGGCATGGTACACCTCTCTTCTTCTGCCATGGGTCAGATGACTCAAGCAAACGCTTCTATGGCTGACATGGACTGCCATGGTCAAAAGCATCACTCAGAAAACAACGAACTTGCACAGGCGAGCCAGATGCAGGTCGATTGTGGTTCTGACACTGATAACAGTACATTTGATCAATGCTGCAGTCAGCCGTTATGTATGAGCGTTATGGGGTATTTACCGCCATCAGCTTTTACGATCCCCTTATCGTTTAATCCCACCCCTGCTGCCCTTAGCGGTCTTTTTGAGCGGCGTCAGCGTATCGAATCACTGTTCCGTCCCCCAATCGCATAACTCTAATCCAATTATTTCGACCAATTGCACCGGTTGCTTATGTCTGTATCTGCCACTTAACATCTTGGCATAACTGCCTTTATCGAGTCAGTAATACAGCTGCACGACAGCACCCAAAGTGGATTGGTTATTTGTTAGCAATTACTTCATGTAATGGATTGAATTATGCGTTCAAAAATTTCGTGCCGCTTATTGGCAGTTAGCCTGGCTGCGATATTGATCAAACCTGCTTTTGCTGAAACGGAGCTAAATGAGCTGATAGCCTATGCCGTTGAGCAAGACGCAGGCAAAAGACAAATCACATATCAGGCCGATGCAATGCAAGATATGGGCGTCGCCAATTCCCAATGGATGGATCCTCAGCTAAAAGTCGGGGTTGGGGGGTTGCCCATTGATAGTTTCAGTTTCGATAAAGATCCGATGACCAACATCTCAGTGGGCCTGATGCAGAAATTCGGCCGGGGTGACGCCTTAGATCTACAGTTAAAACAAAGTACTGAGCAGGCCGACAGCATGCGCCAAAAGGCCAGTTTACGTGAACTGGAAGTCGCCAATGCGATCACCGTGTTGTGGATTGAGCTTTTTTATCAGCGCAAAGCCCAGCAGACATTAGAGCAAAACCGGGTCTTGTTTTCTGATCTTGAGCACTATCTAGGTACCAATTACGGGGTGGGGGTCAATCAGGCACAAGATCTTATCAAGGCGCAGCTTCAGGTTTCTGTACTTGATGAAAAGCTGCAGGCCAACCAGCAGCTGCAACAACGTATCCGTGCTCAGCTTAGTGAGTGGCTGGGTGACAGGGCGTTGGATATGAAAGTTAACCGTTACCCCGGCTGGAAGCCCTTGACGGAATACTTAGCGACCAAACCGCAGAGCCATTATAACGCCCTGTTAACGCACCCAACCGTCAAGATGGTTGATTATCTGGTTGCGAGCAGTGAAACCCAGGTTGATATAGCTCATGAAGCTTATAAGCCTCAATTCGGGGTGGAAATGATGTATGGCTATCGCCAGGCCAATGGCATGAATGGCCAGCCGGCATCTGATCTGGTGAGTTTTTTCTTAACGATGGATATCCCGCTGTTTACCGAGAAACGTCAGGATAAAAAGTTGTCCTCAGCGCAACACCTGGTCGGGGCGGTAAAATCTCAACGCGATCTGCTGCTCCAGCAGATGAATGCCAAAGTCGATGCCTTACTGGTGAATTACCACAACCTTCAGGAACGGTCTAATCGTTATAGCCATACGCTGCTAAAACGAGCCAAAGAGCGAACCCAGGCGGTAGAACGTGGTTATCAAAATAATACCAGCAATCTGGATGAATATATTCGAGCCGCGAGCGAAGAGTTAAATCTGGCATTGGAACAAGAGCGATTAAAAGCCGATTTACAGCTGACTAACAGCAATCTCGCTTTTCTGCTGAATAAAAAGTAAGGAATATAATAATGAAATCACTTTCTGTGGCTGTATTGGCCCTGGCAATCGGTGGCGCTCTGGGGTACTTCGCGTATCAACCTATTAATGAGGCTTTACATACTGAGGGGCAGAGTACGTCATCTTCCAATGATCCGCTGTACTGGGTCGCGCCGATGGACCCGAATTATAAGCGTGACAAACCCGGAAAATCACCAATGGGAATGGATTTAATTCCTGTTTATGAAGAAGAATCGGCGGGCGGGGAAAAAGATCCAGCAGGTACTGTCACTATCAACCCTGCGGTCGAAAATAATTTAGGCGTGAAAGTTGCCCCGGTACGACAGCAAATGTTATCGCCGCAAATTGAGACGGTCGGTTATGTCGCCTTTGATGAAAGCCGTTTATGGCAAATCAACAGCCGGGTAAGCGGCTGGATCCAAAAGTTAAATATTGATGCTATCGGTGAGAAGGTGAAGAAAGGCGAGGTACTTTTCGAACTTTATTCGCCGGATCTGGTGCGTGCCCAGGAAGAGCTGCTGAATGCTAAGCGCATGGGCAAAGCCGTACTGGTCAAAGGGGCCAAAGAACGCCTGATTTCACTCGGGGTGGATTCAGCACAGATTAACCAGATCCTCCGCAGTGGCAAAGCAAAGCGCAATATTGCCGTTAAAGCCCCTTCTGATGGGGTGATTGCAACCTTGAATGTGCGAGATGGCGCGTATTTATCACCGGCTCAGACGGTGATCAGCGGCGGATCGCTCAGTGAAGTCTGGGTGGATGCCGAAGTTTTTGAAAGACAATCGCACTGGGTAAAACAGGGCGCAGCAGCAGAGATGACGCTTGATGCGTTGCCCGGCAAGGTTTTGCAAGGAAATGTTGATTATGTGTACCCGGTATTGGATGCCAAAACCCGCACTTTGCGCGTGCGGTTGAAGTTTGACAATCAAAGCGGTGATCTTAAGCCAAACATGTTCGCCAACATCACCCTGATACCGAAAAGTGACGAACTGTCACGGGTTATTCCGCAACAAGCTGTGATCCGCTCAGGCAACATGACCCGCGTGGTATTGGCGTTAGGTGAAGGCAAGTTCCGCTCAACCCGTATTGTCACCGGGCGTGAAGCGGCAGGACAGATTGAAGTTCTTGAGGGACTGAGTGAGAACGATAAAGTGGTCACCTCAGCGCACTTCCTGCTTGATTCAGAGTCCAGTCAGAGTGCCGATTTCAGCCGTATGGAAGGGCTGGAAACCGCTGCTGCCAGTTCAGCCTGGGCAACAGGAACGATCACCGATGTGATGGCAGGTCACAGAATGTTAACCATTCAACATGCTCCAGTCGCTGAATGGGATTGGCCGGCGATGCAGATGAATTTTACCGTCAAAGAGGGAAGCGAGTTATCCCAGCTTGCGGAGGGGCAGTCAATTCGATTTTTAATTGAGAAAACAGAAGACGGCCAATACCTGATTGATCAAATCAGCATGGAACAAGACGGGACTGCCAACCAGATGAGTCCGGTCGGACAGCACGAAACCGCTGTTGCCAACACGGCCTGGGCGAAGGGAACGATCACCGATGTGATGGCAGACCACAGAATGTTAACCATTCAACACTCACCGATCCCTGAGTGGGACTGGCCGGCAATGCAGATGAACTTTACGGTCAAAGAGGGGGATGACTTATCGCAATTGATTGGGGGGGAGTCTATCCGATTTCTGATCGAGAAGACGGAAGCTGGCGACTATGTCATTTCTGAGATTCGGCCTGAGGGCGAGATGGATCACAGTCAGATGAACCACGGCGTAATGGATATGCCTTCAGCGGAGGATAACAAATGATAGGTGCCATTATTCGCTGGTCGATCGGGAACCGGTTCCTGGTGCTTGTCGCCACGCTTTTCCTGGTGGTGGCTGGATTGTACAGTGTTCGTCAGACCCCGATTGATGCCTTGCCGGATCTTTCTGATGTGCAGGTGATCATTAAAACCAGCTATCCGGGCCAAGCGCCGCAAGTGGTCGAGGATCAGGTGACCTATCCGTTGACGACGGCAATGCTCGCAGTACCGGGTGCTGAAACCGTGCGCGGTTACTCTTTCTTCGGCGATTCATACGTGTACATCATTTTTAATGATGATACCGATATGTATTGGGCGCGTTCACGGGTACTGGAGTACCTCAGTCAGGTCGCACCTAACCTTCCGGCCAATGCCAAGCCGACGTTAGGGCCGGATGCGACGGGGGTGGGCTGGATATATAGCTATGTGCTGCAGGATAAAACCGGCCAGCACGATCTCAGTGAGCTGCGCAGCCTGCAAGACTGGTTCTTGAAATATGAGCTGCAAACGGTTGAGGGCGTCTCTGAAATTGCCACCGTCGGCGGAATGGTGAAGCAGTATCAGGTGCAAATTGATCCGGCCAAACTACGCGCTTACGATCTTACATTGCAGCAAGTCAATAGTGCCATCCAAAATGGCAACCAGGAAGCCGGCGCATCGGTTATTGAAGTGGCTGAAGCCGAACATATGGTCCGGGCGACCGGCTACCTTTCAAACATTGAAGACTTACAATCTATACCGTTAAAAGTGACGGAAAGAGGCACACCGTTACTCTTGGGGGATATTGCCGATATTAACTTAGGGCCTCAGATGCGTCGCGGGATCTCTGAGCTCAATGGCGAGGGCGAAGCTGTCGGTGCGGTCGTGGTGATGCGCTTTGGGGAAAATGCGCGGGATGTCATCCAGAACGTAAAATCCAAACTGGAAGAGCTGCAGCGAAGTCTGCCTGAAGGGGTGGAAATTGTCCCAACCTATGATCGTTCTGGCTTGATTGATCATGCCGTGGAAAACCTGTATGAAAAACTGCTGGAAGAGTTCATTGTAGTCGTCATCGTGTGTGCCTTGTTCTTGTTCCACTTCCGTTCGTCACTGGTGGTGGTACTCAGTCTTCCTGTCGGTATTTTAGTCGCATTCATCGTGATGCACTCGCAAGGTATTAATGCCAATATCATGTCTCTGGGCGGGATTGCTATCGCTATCGGGGCCATGGTGGATGGTGCCATCGTGATGATTGAAAATGTTCACAAGCATATTGAACGTACTCCGCTGACCGACAAAAACCGCTGGCAAGTGATAGCAAAAGCGACTGAAGAAGTCGGGGCACCGCTGTTCTTCTCGCTGATGATCATTACATTGAGCTTTGTGCCCGTGTTTGCCCTGGAGGGACAGGAAGGCAAGATGTTCTCACCGCTGGCCTTCACTAAAACTTTTGCCATGGCAGCATCGGCGGGTCTTTCTATTACCCTGGTACCCGTGTTGATGGGGTACTTTATTCGCGGGAAGATCCTGCCGGAGCATAAAAACCCGATAAATCGCAGCCTGGTTGCCTTGTACCGTCCCTTGCTCAATACAAGCATGCGTTACCCCAAAACCGTGTTGCTATTGGCTGCGGTATTGCTGGGCTCTGCCTATTATCCGGTGCAAAAAATGGGAAGTGAATTTATTCCGCCTCTGGATGAAGGCGATTTAATGTACATGCCAACGACATTCCCGGGTATTTCGATTGGTAAGGCGCGTGAGCTGCTTCAGCAAACCAACAAACTGATCAAAACCGTACCGGAAGTGGAAACCGCCTGGGGCAAAATTGGCCGCGCTGAAACCGCGACCGATCCGGCGCCGCTTACCATGATTGAAACCTTTATCCAGTTAAAGCCGAAGAGTGAATGGCGTGAAGGAATGACGTCGGAAGGTTTGCGCCAAGAGCTCGACAGCTTAATTCAGTTCCCCGGTATCACCAATGCGTGGGTAATGCCGATTAAAACCCGGATTGACATGTTGGCGACAGGGATCAAAACACCGATAGGGGTCAAGATTGCCGGTCCTGATCTTAAACAAATTGAAGCTATTGGTGCGCGGCTGGAACCGATCCTAAACGGCATTGAAGGGACGGCTTCCGTCTATGCTGAACGGGTTGCCGGCGGGCGTTATGTCACCATTGATATTAAGCGCCGGCAAGCGGCGCGTTACGGATTGAATATCAAAGATATTCAGCAAGTGATCAGCACTGCTATCGGTGGCATGAATGTGGGGGAAACAATTGAAGGGCTTGAGCGTTACCCAATCAATGTACGCTACCCGCAAGCTTACCGTGACTCGCTGGACAAGTTGAATAATCTGCCGTTGGTGACGCCGAATGGTGCCCGTATTGCGCTGGCCGATGTGGCGGATATCCGCTTTGAAGACGGTCCGCCAATGATCAAGACCGAAAACGCGCGCCCGAACGGCTGGGTATTTGTCGACATTGATGGCCGTGATCTTGGCTCCTATGTGCAAGATGCCCAGCAGGTCGTGGCAGAGCAATTAGACATGCCTGCCGGCTACTCGCTGGTCTGGTCCGGTCAGTATGAATATATGGAACGGGCGAAAGAGCGTCTCCGTGTGGTAACGCCGGCAACCCTTGCTATCATCATGATGCTGCTCTATCTCAGCTTCCGTCGTGTCGGTGAAGTGCTGATTATTATGGCAACCTTACCACTCGCATTGGTGGGCGGACTCTGGTTGATGCATGTACTTGGTTTTAACTTCTCGATAGCGGTCGGTGTCGGCTTTATTGCCCTTTCCGGTGTAGCGGTGGAGATTGGCGTCATCATGTTGGTTTATCTCAATCAGGCCTGGAATTACAAGTTGCTGGATCTAAAAGAAAAAGATCAGCAAGTCACGGCCAATGATTTGACTGAGGCGATTAAAGAAGGAGCCGGCCTGCGTGTGCGACCTGTGCTGATGACAGTAATTACCGTCATTGTCGGCCTTGTTCCTATCATGTATGGCTCAGGTACCGGCTCGGAAGTGATGCAACGTATTGCGGCCCCGATGATCGGTGGCATGGTCTCTGCCCTTTTATTGACTCTGGTTGTTTTGCCTGCGGTCTTCAAGCTGTGGAAAGAAACCAGTCATAAATTGAACTAACTAATATTTACCAATTGATTTTCAATAAAAAACAGCCTGTCGTCATGTTGGAGTGATAAGGCGACAAGGCTGAAATAAGGAGTAAGTTATGAAAAAAAGTATGCTAAAAACAGGACTGGCGATAAGTGCATTGCTGGCTTCATCACTGGTGTATTCCCAGACGGAATCGGAATACTTTACTTCCTTAACCCCGCAAGAAGCCGTTAAACAGAGTCAGGCATGGCGAAGTGAAGGCAAAGAGACCAAAGTCATCATTACGCCGACGACAATCATGGCTAAGTTTGCCAATCAACCTGCTGCCGAGGTGCCATTGGGTGACGAGTTTTTTCTCTCTATCGCCCCTTGGATGACATTTACTCACCCATGCACTAACCATGTGCCGACGGGCTGTACCGGAGAGCTGAAGAACGTCGCAATGATGATGACGGTCAAAGATGTTGAGACCGGTGAGACGGTATCAAATGGTATGGTTCGCACCCAAAATGACGGCTTTATTGATCTTTGGCTACCCCGCAATAAAGCATTTGATGTGTCTTTCTCTTATCAGGGACTGATGTCAACAGAGCGTTTAACCACCAGCAATCGCAGTCGTACTTGTATTACGACAATGAAGCTGGAAAAAGCATAAATTAATATCGAGCTGACGAATTAGCTCCCCTGTTACAAGAGGAAGTATACATGAAACTACTGAGCACCCTTGGATTAGCAATAGCGCTGTCATCAGTACCCGCATTGGCAGACAGCAATGGCCATGATAATAAAAACATGGGTCATGAAAATATGGGTCATGAAAAGATGAGCCATGAAGGTATGGATCATGGTCAAATGGGACATGTCATGTCGGAAGTCGGCATGCCGGCTAAAGCAGCTCAATCCATTCAGACGGTTAACGTGACATTAACGGACGACATGAAGTTAAGGTTTGATCAACCGTTGAAAATTAAGCAAGGGGATACCGTTCGCTTTATTGTAACCAACAAAGGCGCATTGCCACATGAATTTGCGATTGGCAGTAAACAAGAGCAGTTAAAGCATCGTGAAATGATGCGCAGCATGCCCAACATGGAACACAATGACGGCAGCGTATTGAGTTTGGGGGCGGGAAAACAGGGTGAGCTGACCTGGCATTTTATGGGGAAATCCCATGTTGAGTTTGCCTGTAACGCTCCGGGCCATGCAGAAGCCGGCATGACCATGGATTATATGTTACGTAACCAATAATCGAAGCGAGCACCTCAAGAGGTGGGGTGCTCATTCGTTTATCAAAAACACCCCATAAAGGTATTTTGATCTAAAATCTTCTGTTGCTGAGGCTCCAGGCTCTGATAGACGTTAGCCAGTGCGGCCGAATAGGCGGTCATACTGGTGAATCGCTCGCTCATCATTTGGGTGTGACGGTCAATACGTTCCGGAAGCGTTAGTGATTGACCGCTCTGGAAGTAATCTAGCATCTTCTGGTGGTGTTCGAGCATAGAGTTTGCCTGTTGTTCGACAACTTTCTCGAACTCATTCCACTTAACTTGCTGTTCCTCATTCAGTTTGAGTTGGCTTTCCAGTTCGTTGAACTGTTCCTGCATCGTTGCAATGCCCATACTACCGGCCATCGTCCCGCGTCCTTGCATCATGCTGTGATTTTTTGCCATCATGCCCGGACCGCCCCCCATCATGCAGCCTCCGGCCATCATTCCAGGGCCTCCCATCATGCCCGTCATGCCTCTTTGCCAATCTTGCGCGGCATAAGCCAAGGTCGTTGTCAGTCCGATGGCTGCCGTTACAGCAATGAATAACATTCGATTGTATTTCATGGTTTTGCTCCTTAAAACGCACTGATTGGACAGGGTAAATATAAATTAGACCATACTAATATAGACGACTTATCGCGCTACCGAAATTTTGGTATGGATTTTTTGAGTTTTTGTCCAATGTATGAGCTTAGTGTATTCTGGCCGTTCTCGAGGAACTTTACCTATTAGCGCCTGTTAACGTCGAGAAATGGAAAAATAATAATGCCACCTCAGAATCCCTTCCTTGTATTACACGTACTATCATTTGTTATGTAAATATCTTGAATTATTTAAATCTTCTTTCGTGTAGAGGACGATAAATATGAAAATTGAAACCTTAAGAGATGTCCTGCATTGGACGCGTGAGTTTCATCAGTATCTGGCAACGTGCTTGCAGCACGGTGTCAACGAAAATGCGAGCGAGCGGGCAAAGCTGTTACTTCAATATCTTGGCGAACATGAGCAGAGACTGGTGAAGACCTTGAAGGGGTTTGAGAAGGGGGCCGATAAAAGTGCCTTAGATACATGGTGTTATGATTACCTTGATAAAAATCCCATCCATCATGATATACAGTGTGAAAGTGCATTTTCAACACTTGAACCAGCCGACATTATGACGGAAATTGTCGCTCTGCACCAACAGCTCACTGAACTCTATCGTTATTTGCAAAGCCGGGCAGAGTCAACATCCAGCCGCGAATTGCTGGCTCAAATGGCAGAATTGGAGAAGCATGAGGCAATGCTGATGGTACATAGCGCAAACCGATTCCAGGATATGTAATTAGCCATGACAGTACTCTACTAACAAGATTATGGCTGATCAGTGACTCAGTTATATTTTGGAATAAAGGCACTTAATTCTCGCTGAACGCTGTATTTAGATGTGGTTTGGCAATATAGAGAGAAAACTCATGAAAATTATTTTTTTGGGTGGTTGCGAAACGGTGACGGGATCTAAGTTTCTGGTTGAAACCAAAACCACCCGCGTGCTGGTGGATTGCGGGCTTTACCAAGGGTATAAGTGGCTCAGAAGGCGTAATTGGCAGCCCTTACTGTCTGTTGATGTCGATAAAATTGACGCGATTCTTTTAACCCATGCTCATCTTGATCATTCCGGCTATATTCCCGTTTTATATAAACAAGGCTACCGTGGGCCGGTTATTACCCACCGTGCCACTAAAGAGCTTTGCGCGATCTTACTGGCAGACAGTGGTCATATTCAGGAAGAAGATGCCCGGTTTTATCGTAAATATAAACTGAGTAAGCATGAAGAACCCGAACCTCTGTATGATCGTGCTACGGCTGATAAATCCATGACGTTGTTTGAAACTGTGGAATATGAAGAGCGTTTTACGGTAGGTGATATCAAGGTTTATTTGCAAAATGTCGGTCATATCCTGGGAGCGGCAAGTATTATTATCGAAGCGGAAGGCAAAAAAATCGGATTTTCCGGCGATGTCGGTCGGCCTGACGATGTGCTTATGAGACCCCCTAACCCCTTACCAGATCTTGATTTACTGTTACTCGAATCGACCTACGGTAATCGCCGTCATGATAAAACGGATCAGTTCCAGCAGTTAGCCGATGTTGTAAACGAAACCTCAAAAGCGGGTGGGGTGTTATTGATCCCCTGTTTTGCCGTCGGTCGTGCGCAAACGCTGCAGCATATGCTGGTCACGTTGCTGGAGGCCAAGCGCATTCCCAAGTTGCCCATCTATCTCGATAGTCCGATGGCGATAAACGTCTCTGATATTTATCGGCGTTATGCTTATGAGCACCGTCTGACGCCGGCACAGTGTCATTCTATGGGGCAGAAAATCACTTATACCCGAAGTGTTGAAGACTCTAAAGCCATAGCAGAGATGACTTTCCCTCATATTATTATTGCAGGCAGTGGTATGGTCACGGGGGGCAGGATCCTCCACCACCTTAAACAGCTGTTACCCGATCATCGGACAACGGTGTTATTTACCGGCTATCAGGCCGGGGGAACCCGTGGCGCAAAAATGCAGGAAGGCATGGAGAGTGTTAAAATTCACGGTGAATGGATTCCCAACCATGCGCGGATCGAAGTGATGAATGGTCTGTCGGGGCACGGGGATTTTGTCGATATTGAGCAATGGCTTAAGCTGTCTTCTCTGCGAAAGGACATGCCGATTAAACTTATTCATGGTGATCCTGACGCGCTGGAAGGAATGCGGGATCATTTACGGCGTACAACGAATTTTGATATTGAAGTAGCAGGCTATCAAAGCATTCTTACGGTGTAGCTTGATTGGCATATAAATCAAAAAATTATGTTTGTAGATTTTAGCCAGTTGGCGACCATACACGCGATTCGACCTCGCTAAAGAATATGGGTTCTGGCCAACCAGAACCCTTTTAATGATTAAACCGTGTATGACGCAGCAATTGAGTTACTTTCTCGATTCAGGATGCAACCAGAACCACCAGACAATCAGGCCAATAATGGCAAGGCCGATAATATTAACCATTCTTTTTCTCCTCTGTCTTGCGTGGGGTGAACAGGCGTAACCGGTTCGCATTGCTGACGACGGTAATTGATGAGAGCGCCATCGCGGCACCTGCGACAACCGGGCTCAGCAGAGTGCCAGTGAGCGGGAACAAGACTCCCGCCGCGACCGGAATGCCAAGAGAGTTATAAACAAACGCGCCAAATAAATTCTGCTTCATATTGCGCAGGGTGGCCTTTGACAAGGCGATGGCATCGGCCGCGCCGTGAAGCGAGTGACGCATCAGGGTAAACTGACCACTTTCTATTGCGACGTCACTGCCGCTGCCCATGGCGATACCGACCTCGGCCTGAGCCAGCGCAGGCGCATCATTGATGCCGTCACCGACCATTGCGACCTTGTTGCCCTGCTGCTGCAACGTGACTATCTGCTCCGCTTTGCCGTCGGGTAACACCCCGGCGATAACGGTTGTGATCCCGGCTTGTTTGGCGATAGCTTCCGCGGTAATTTGAGTGTCACCTGTCAGCATAATGACATTGAGCTTCATAGCCTGAAGGCGCTTGACCGCTTCGACAGAATCAGCCCGTAGCGGATCGCTGATGCCAATCAGACCAATCAGCTGCTGATTGGCTGCAACATAAATTGGGGTTGCACCTTGTTTGGCAATATTCTGGGCCTCTTGCTCAGCAAGACGGGTATCCACCCCCTTCTGCTGCATCAGGCGCTGGTTCCCGAGTAGAACGGTGATATCACCGATGATGCCAGAAACACCGAAGCCGGGAAGTGCCTGAAAGTCCTGCTGCGGATGCAGGATAACGCCTTCTTTTTGTCCCATTTTTACAATGGCTTGTGCCAATGGGTGTTCTGAGCCTTGCTCAAGGCTGGCGGTCAGGCTCAATAAACCGGTTTTGTCAGTATCGTGGTAAGTAAACAGGGAAGTAACCTGCGGCTTGCCTTCGGTCAGAGTGCCGGTTTTATCCAGCACTACGGTATCAATATCGGCGGCAAGCTGCAGTGCCTCTGCGTCACGGATCAGGACGCCGAACTCGGCCGCCCGGCCGACCCCGACGGTAACCGACATCGGGGTTGCCAGTCCTAGGGCGCAAGGGCAGGCAATGATCAGCACCGTCGTGGCAGCAACCAGCATATAAATCATGGTGGGCTGTGGGCCGAAGTTGTACCAGGCCATGGCCGTTAACGTGGCAATGATCATCACGACAGGAACAAAAATGGCTGAAATCTTATCGGCCAGGCGGGCCAATGCGGGTTTGCTGCTCTGGGCCCGGCGCACTAGCTGAATGATGCGTGACAACATCGTATCGCTGCCGATCCGCTCGGCCCGGAAAAGCAGACTGCCGTTCTGGTTGATGGTACCGGCATGTAATTGATGCCCGGTCTTTTTATGCGCCGGTAGCGGCTCTCCGGTCAGCATTGACTCGTCTAAATAGCTTTCCCCTTGTTCTATCACCCCGTCAACCGGTACTTTGGCCCCGGGGCGAAGGCGTAGCATCATGCCGACAGAAACATGCTCCAGCGGCAACTCTTTTTCAACCCCGTCAATGACTGCGATAGCCTTCTGGGGCTGAAGATCGATCAGGCGTTCGAGCGCCTTGGAGGTGCGGCTGCGGGCTCTTGCTTCAAGGGCGTGGCCCAAGGTGATTAAACCCAGAATCATCGCCGAGGCTTCAAAGTAAACATGCCGCGCCTGTTCGGGGAACACACTCGGGAAAAGAACAACAGCGATGGAATATAACCAGGCCGAGCCGGTGCCTAAGGCGACCAGGGTATCCATACTCGCTCGGTGGTGAGTAAAGGCCTTGTACGCATTAACAAAAAAGTGGCGTCCTGCGGTGATCAGCAAGATAAAGGTAATAACGCCGATCCCTCCCCAGGAAAGCTGGCTGGTTGTAGAGTTGATCGACATACTGCCGCCGAAAACACCCCACGCCATCAGAGGTACACCAATCGCCAGGGCGATAATGGCATTATGTAAATGTGTACGGTAGATTTTTACATTTTGTGCTTGCTGGCGTTGGCGACGGGTTTGTTCATCTTCGCTCTGTTCGGCACCGTAACCGGCATCGATAACCGCACTGATCAGGGCTTCTGGGGTGGCATTACCTAAAATGTAGGCGCTTCTTTCTGCCAGGTTAACATTGACCTGCTCAACGCCGGCCACGCTGTTTAAGGCCTTTTCAACTGAAGACACGCAGCTGGCACAGGTCATCCCGCTCAGCAGCAGTTGAATGTACTCCCCATCGCTTTTAACTGAGGGAGGAGTGGCTTCTGCTTCAGAAATCCTGCGCTCTGGTGCAGAAGCCGAAGCGTCAGTTTCAGAGACCACATTATCAGCTTCATCCTGGCGGGGATCTTGATCCAAGACATCATAGCCTAAGGCATTGATAATACCGATCAGCTCAGACTTTTCGAGAGTGGTTGACACAACGGCCTGGTTTTTAGTGACGGAAAATTCGGTGATAGCGCCATGTTCGCGAAAGGCTTGCTCTACTTTCGCCACACATTTACCGCAAGAAAGGCCAGCCAAGGCTAACGTGTATTGCTGCGCATTCGGCACGCTGTAACCCAGGCTCTCAATTTCAGCGATCAGCTCTGCATCACTGAGGCTACCATTTGCCTTCAGCCAGGTTTTAGTGATCTGGTGTGAATAAACATCATCACGGCGGTTGAGCGCTTGTTCTAGTTTGGCGACACACTTGCCGCAGGAGAGACCGGCCAGAGGCATTGAAAATGTATTTCCGACCCCATATCCCAGTACTTGTATCGCTTCAACCAGCTCATTCACAGCCGCATCGCCCTGGATCTCGGCCTGCTGGGTATCAACGCTGGCTTGCTGAACACCGGGTAAGGTTTCCAGCGTCTTCTGGATTTTCTTGGCGCATCCCATGCAAGACACATTGTGCAAGGGGAGGATAATGGTAGACATAATTTCGACCTCTTGAGTAAGGTAACGATAAAACTTGAAAAGTGTTCGGATAAGTCGTCTACTATCAAGATTAATCCTTCCAGTGACTGGAAGGTCAAGATCTATTTGGAGCTGAATATGAATATCAGTGAAGTTGCTAAACAAACCGGCCTGACGGCGAAAAATATCCGTTTCTATGAAGAAAAGCAGGTGGCGTCCTTACCAGAACGAGGCGTAAACGGGTATCGGGTCTATAATCCGCAACAGGTGGCTGAACTGCACCTGATCCGGCGCTCAAGAATTGTCGGTTTCAGCTTAGAAGAGATCAAGGCGTTGCTGCAGCTTACCCGCGATCCTCACCGCAAGAGCGCTGACGTCAAAGCCCGCGTTATGGCGAAAATTGAAGAAGTCGAAGAAAAAATAAAAGAGCTCCATGAAATGAAAAAGACATTGAAAGCGTTAGCCGAAGACTGTCCGGGTGACGGCGGAGCCCGGTGTCCTATTATTGAAAAATTAACCGCTTAATTTTAACGTCAGGCATATGGTGTTACGCACTTCTTCTATACTTTTATGTGACAGCGGAGGAGTGCCTATATGTTTATCGCTATTCAGCATGAAATTACCGATCCTAAAGAATTCTGGCAAAAAGCCAATGGTGCACTAAGCCATTTGCCGGCAGGGATGAGATTACACTCTACCCTAGGCAGCCAAAGCGACAGCCGGTGTCAGTGTATGTGGGAAGCTGAATCAATCGATATGGTGAGGGAGTTTCTGGAGCCAGAACTGGCGGATTCGAGTGTGAACACTTACTTTCAAATCGACCCGGATAAAGCGATAGGATAGGAGCAAGTGTCTAGGGGGCGAGAATCGAGTCACTCGCCCCCTAGAATCTTTGATCTATTTCCCCGCAATACTCAGGCGGCTGAAACGGATCTGAGGCGCGTAGAAGTCACGCTCGTAATCATGAGCAAGGGTATTTCCTACCGCATCAATCTCTTTCAGCATCTGATAGAAGTTGCCTGCAACGGTAATACCACGCACCGCTTGAACACGTTTGCCATCTCGGCACAAGAAACCACTCGCGCCAAACGAGAAGTCACCGCTGACGGCATCGGCACCGGAGTGGACACCCTGTAGCTCAATCAGTTCCAGGTATTCACCGGCAGTTACTTCTGCTGCTGAACTGGTACCTGCGGCAATGACCGTATGACGCGGGGCAACCCCTAAACCGCCTTTTGCCGAACGCGCTGCATTCGCGGTATTCTCAATGCCAAAGAAGCTGGCAGTGTGGCTGTTGTGCAGCAGACTCTGCAGCTGGCCTTCACCAATCAAAATGGTATCGCGAGCCGCAAACCCTTCGCTGTCGAAGTGTTTAATGGCAAATCCGCCGTCAACAAAGGCGCTATCAGACACGGTCAGCAACGGGCTGGCAACTTGCTCATGAAGCGAGTGGCGCCACGGGTTAATGCCTTTCATGGCTGACTGACCAGACAGGCACATGCTGAATCCGCTGAACAGGCTGCTGAGTGAGCTGAGATCGAAAATGACCGGATAGCTTTTGGTGGCAACCGGTCCGCCTTCAAGCAGTGCCTGAGCAACATCGTAACCGTGATTGATGCAGTAAGCAGGATCAAGCTGATCAAAACGACGACCAGACGACATGCCGCCGTGCATCGATTGCTTACCATCCTGTTCATACAGGGTATATGCATAGCAGTAGGTCGAGCGTTCCTGGTGCTGGCATAATGTGCCCTGGGTATTGGCCAGTATGACCTGGCTGTCAGATTCGGCAAATCCATTGTATGGCGAGCTTTTCGCGTGAGGTTTAGTCACCACACCGTTTTCCAGCGCGAGAGCCAGTTCGATTTTGTCGTCTGCCGTTGCATCATCTTGCTGATAGATTTCTGCCACATCAGTGGTGATCTTGCTGTCAATGCAGCTGATGGTCTGATGGGCATCTTGCTGAGTGAACTGCGCGTTCTGCAGCGCCCGTTCAAGCATGATATCCAGGCTGGCCGGCTCCAATGATTCAGAATAGCTGGTGGCAACACGCTGGTCTTTGACCACGCGAATGCCGATCACCTGACCTGACGTGACTTTGTATTCCGCCAGTTCACCATCATTAGCCTTGAGCGAAAAGTTGTTGCTGCAATTGGCAATCACATCCGCTTCGGCACCGGAGGCTTTGACTTTTTCTAATACGTGGTCAATCGCGTGTTGAAGTTTGTTTTGATCAGCCATTAGTTGCCACCTCCCACCAGAATATTATCGACTTTCAATGCCGGTTGTCCCACGGTCGTTGGAACCGAGCCGCTGACCGAGCCGCACATACCGGCTGCCAGTGCGAAGTCGTTGCCGATCATGCTGATTTCTTTGAGTACTTTAGGACCGGTACTGATCAGGGTCGCAGATTTGAGTGGCTTGGTGATTTTGCCGTCTTCGATTAAATACGCTTCCTGTACTGCAAAGTTAAATTCGCCGGTGCCGGGCTGAACAGAGCCGCCGCCCATTTTCGGCGCGTAGATCCCACGTTCAACACTAGCCACCATCTCATCCAGCGAGCTGTTGCCGGCTTCAATGAAGGTATTGCGCATCCGTGACGTTGGCGCGTATTTGTAGGATTCACGACGGCCAGACCCGGTTGGCGCATAACCGGTCTTCATTGCGCCCAGTTTATCGACCATGAAGCTGGTCAACTTGCCGTCTTTAATGAGCTGGGTACGCTGGGTTTCCATCCCTTCATCATCGATATTGATGGAGCCCCATTGGTTGGACAGGGTGCCGTCATCGACCGCACTCACCACAGAGTTGGCGATCATTTCGTTCATTTTGTCGTGGAATACCGAAGCCTTCTTCGCCACCGAAGTGGTCTCCAGCAGGTGACCGCAGGCTTCGTGGAAAATTACCCCGCCGAAACCGTTACCGATGATCACCGGCATTTCACCGGATGGGCAGGTTTCTGCAAACAGTTTGACGATGGCTTGTTTTGCAACTTGCTGGCCAAGTTGTTTCGCATCAAGGGTGTGATGAAATTCCCATCCCGTCAGCGCCCCCGGTGCTTCAAAACCGGTAGATTGCTCGCTGCCGTTCTGGGCCATTGCCGTCGCAGCAACACGGGTATAGTGACGGGTATCGCCGATGTGCAGGCCGTTAGAGTTGAAGATTTCAATCTGTTGTTCTCGCTGCAGCAGGCGGCCAATAAACTGCGAGATTTTTTCGTGTTCAGTGCGGGCGGCATGATCGACTTCTTTCAAAAAGGCAATTTTCTGTGCCAGTTCCGCACCCTGGCTAAGCGAATAGCGGCAAGAATGCTTACTGGTGTAGCGGTTGAGGTTCAGCGCGGTGCCGTCAACAATTTGATCGCGCTTGTCTTTAGCGGCAAGCAGGCTGGTGACGCGTTTTAACTCTTCTTCGTCGGTACTGTTGGTATAGCCGTACAGCACTTTATGGCCGAAGAACAGGCGAATACCAATACCAAAATCAATCCCGGAATTGACTTTATCCACGTCGCCGGAAATGAGTTCGACCGAACTGGATTGGTGATGCTCGATAAATAATTCGGCAAAATCTGCGCCATGAAATAGCGCATGATCAATTACTGCTTTTGCAGTAGCAGGGTTTAGCATAGTTGCTCCTTGCTAATTTATAATATGTTTACACTATCAGTGTTGCGTGCAGTTCTCGGTGTTTTTCAAGATTGCATTCAGTGATATTAAAGTGCTGTATCGCTTTGAACCAACGAGCACAAAATACTCTCTAGCTCATCCCAGGGAAGCAGTTCTTTGTCGATCACTTCAATGCGTGATTCAAATCCTTCCAGAGATAGTTCGTTGACAGATACCACTCGGTTGACGACATTAAAGGCAAAACAGCCTTGCTCGGTATTTACAACGGCTTTTATACGTTGGGCATTTATATTTGAGAATAGTTTAAATAGATCTGAAAAACTGAATATCTGATCGGCGGCGAAGAACCAGCCGCAGCTGCGATAGCCCTGGCCACTATTTTCTTTACGCAGATAAGTTTGGCCCGGTGCCAGCTCAATCTCCGGAAGCGGCACGACTTCGTTATCGCTCGCATGATGATGGTCATGGCTGTGAGCAGCCTGGCGTTCAATACGTTCGATATCGAGCCAGTTAAGGTCCAACAGCCCTTGCTCGACTCTGCCAATCGCGGCTTTGGCAGGCTGGCATTGTTCGATAAAGGTATCAAATGCGGTGATATCGTCATCGACGCACTCGTCGATTTTGTTGGCAACCACGACATCGGCCAGGCTCAGTTGATCCTGGAAATTCTGATTGTTGGTGTACTGCAGATCGGCAAAGTGGCGCGGGTCGACCACGGTGATAGTGGCTTTCAGATCGATATAGTTCTGATAGATATCAGAGGTTAGCTTATTGATGACCTCTTTAGGATGGCCTAACCCGGTTGGTTCAAGCAGCAGGCGGTCGGGTTTCTGCGCTAACAGAGCATTTATACCGACCGACATGGGTAAGCCTGTCACACAGCACATGCAGCCGCCCGGTACTTCTTTAACAATGGCACCCTGCTGGCTCAGAATGGCTCCATCAACCCCGACGTTGCCGAATTCATTAATGAGGACGGCCCATTTTTCATTTTCTGGCTTGCGCGCCAGCAATGAAAGAATCGAGGTTGTTTTTCCGGCACCCAAAAAGCCGGTAATAATATTGGTCGGTATACGCTTCATAATGAGTATTTGAGCCACTTAGATGCTGAATGATTTAGCACCATATTACTGCAAAAAATCCTCCATGTAGAAATAAACGATTCAGGGAGTATAAATAGCGGGTGAATTGTCGGCGGGGACTTGAGTGGTGCGCAATTGGCTACTCCAGCTCTTTATGCCCTTTAAATTGTTCCAAAGCTTGCGGATTGGCCAGTGCGCCGACGTTTTTTACCGGTTGACCATGAACGATATTGCGTACCGCCAGTTCGACCAGTTTTCCTGATTTAGTGCGGGGAATATCATTTACTGCCAGGATCACGTCAGGAACATGACGGGGAGAGCAGTGGGTTCTGATGCGCTCGCGAATGGTATTTTTCAGTTCGTCGTTGAGTTCGCAGTTGTCTGCGAGCTGGACGAACAGCACCACACGGACATCGTTTTTCCAGTGCTGGCCAATAACGACGGAGTCCACAATCGCTGCTAACGGATTAACCTGCCGGTAAATTTCTGCCGTGCCGATGCGCACTCCGCCCGGATTTAACACGGCATCGGAACGGCCGAAGAAAATGATGCCGCCGGATTGTGTCAGTTTGACAAAATCACCGTGATGCCAGACGTTGGGGAAGGTATTCCAGTAGGCATTTTGGTAGCGGCTGCCGTCGGGATCATTCCAGAATCCGACCGGTTGATTCGGGAAACTGTTGCAGCAGACTAATTCCCCTTGTTTATTGAATTCAGGCTCACCCTGTTCATTGAAAACCTGTACATCCATGGCTAATGCGCGTCCCTGACATTCACCGCGATAGACCGGATTGATAGGGTTACCAATCGCAAAACAGCCGCATATGTCAGTGCCGCCGGAAATGGAGGCCAGCTGCAGATCTTTTTTTATTGCCCGGTAAACATAATCAAATTGCTCAGGTGCTAATACTGAACCGGTTGAGCACAGGGTTCTTAGTTGGGGCAGGGTATGGGATTGAATGGGTTGATAGCCTTGCTTTTCCAGTGCCTCAAGGTATTTTGCCGAGGTGCCGAACAGGGTCACGCCTTCTTGTTCTGCCATATTCCACAGTACATTGCCATCGGGGCAGAAGGGAGAGCCGTCGTACAAGATGATTGTTGCGCCAGACGCTAATCCGCTGATCAGCCAGTTCCACATCATCCAGCCACAGGTGGTGAAGTAGAATATACGATCACCGGGCTGTACATTGCTGTGAAGCTGATGCTCTTTTAAGTGGTTGAGCAAGGTGCCGCCGGTGCTGTGCACAATGCATTTCGGTTTACCGGTCGTACCTGACGAGTAGAGGATATAGAGCGGGTGGTTGAACATAAACTTCTTAAATTCAATAAATTGTGGCTCATACTTGTTTAAAATGTCATGCCATTGTGCAAGGCTTATTTTTAAGGTAGTGCTTAATGGTGCCAGTTCAGCGAGATTGACATCGGTGCGGGTATAAGGGATCACAACCAGATGTTCAACACTGGGTAGTTTGGTCAGTATCTCAGCCAGCTTGGGTAAGCTGCTGTGGGCTTTGCCATTATAGAAATAGCCATCAGAACAAAACAGGACTTTGGGTTTGGTTTGTCCGAAGCGTTCGGCCACACTGTCGATGCCAAAGTCGGGTGACGTCGATGTCCAGACCGCGCCTAATGCCGTGGTCGCTAACATAGCAATAACCGCCTGTGGCAGATTGGCGATATAACCGGCGACGACATCGCCTTGTGTTACACCGCTTGCGGATAAGAACTGAACCAGCTGCGAGGTCTGCCGATATAGCTGCTGCCAGCTAATATGCTGGCGGCGTTCAGGCTGGCCTTCGCAATGAAAGATCAGGGCATCAGCTGCCGCGCGGTAATTCCAATTTTTTAGCAGGTTTTCGGCAAAGTTAAGCGAGGTATGGGGGAACCACTGGGTTTCTTTCGCGGGTTGGCTGGATTGCTCCGGACAGAAGCTGACAGGCTGGCATTTTTCGCCGATGACGCCACAAAAATCCCATACCTGATCCCAGAATGCGTCACTGTTGTTGACTGACCAGTGGTGAAGTTGGTTGTAGTCGTGAAACAGCGTGTTTTTTTTGTCGCTGAGCTGAACCATGAACTGATAGAGCAAACTGCTATGGATGCATTCCCTTGACGGTAACCACATCATCTGCGGGATTTCCGGGTTCTGATTATTTCCACCGTTGCCATCAAAGTGAACGACAGGGTCGTTGCGAGCAGTTTGGCTGTCATTTTTGTCCATCACTTTTTACTCCGTTATAGGCTCGCCTGCCTTTGTATGCTGTATTGGTATAAAAATGAGAGCTCTTTAAACGCTAGCTCTGATTGTCAGGATGGGCCTGAATAAAGGCATCCAGCTGCTGACAATGGTGATCGATACGCACCAGGGTCGGATAAGGGCTGAGATCAAACCCAAATCGGTTGGCGTTATAAAGCTGCGGTACCAGGCAGATGTCGGCCAAAGTGGGGCTGTCACCGCAGCAGAAAAGGTCACTGGCATTGTCTCTTGTTCGGTTATTGACGATTATCGTTTCCAAAGCCTGACAACCACGCGCCAACCAATGGTGATACCACACCATCTTTTCGTTTTTATTGGTTCCGAATTCACTGTTAAGGTAGTTGAGTACTTGCAGGTTATTCAGCGGGTGAATATCGCACGCAATCAGTTGTGCCAGTGAGCGGCATTGTGCCCTCAGCCAGGGATCGGCCGGGAGCAGTGCATGCTCTGGATACGTCTCTTCGAGGTATTCAATGATAGCCAGCGACTGGCCAAGCACCCCCTGGTCGGTATCCAGGCAGGGAACCAGGCCATTGGGATTAAGCGACAAATAGCGAGCGCTTTTCTGCTCACTGTCTAACAGAGAAACAGGGCATTGCTGGTAGCTCAGCCCTTTTAGATTGAATGCAATACGAACCCGGTATGACGCTGAAGATCGAGAGTAATCATAGAGTTTCATTCTGATCCTTTCTCTGCTATTTACATTGGCTTATACCCAGCTACTTGGGCATATGGTGGTTCAAATCTTCGTCATCGTAGATATTAGTGTAACGCACGACTTTTTGCTCGATGGCACCGAAGATAGAGTGACCGCTGTCGTCAAGCATCTCGATCCGCACCTGATCGCCAAATTTCATAAACGGTGTTTTCGCGGCACCCTCATCAATCATTTCGAGCATCCGCCGTTCTGCGATACAGCAAGAGCCGCTGGAACGATCTTTATTGGAGACGGTACCTGACCCAATAATGGTTCCGGCGCATAGACGGCGGGTCTTGGCGACATGCTGGATCAGCTCTGCAAAGTTAAATGTCATGTCGGTGCCAGCGTGGGGCTGGCCAAATAACGTGTTATTGAAGTGGATGGTTAACCGATGATGTACTTTAAAGTCGTGCCAGCTATTCCCCAGCTCATCAGGGGTCACAGCGACCGGAGAAAAAGCCGAAGCCGGTTTTGACTGGAAGAAACCAAACCCTTTTGCCAGCTCGCCGGGGATCAGGTTACGGAGCGAAACATCATTAACCAGCATCAGCAGTTTGATATGGCCGTGAACCTGTTCGGTACGGGCCCCCATCGGAACATCATCGGTGATGATGGCTATTTCCCCCTCGAAATCAATGCCCCACTTTTCATCGGCGGCTGGAATGTCTTGATACGGGCCAAGAAAAGCGTCAGACATTCCCTGATAGATCAGCGGATCAGTCCAGAAACTATCGGGCATCTCTGCGCCGCGAGCCTTACGTACCAGTTCGACGTGATTGACATAGGCACTGCCATCAGCCCATTGGTAAGCTCTGGGCAGGGGAGAGGAACAGAGTTTCGGATTGAACGGGAAGATATCGTGGGCGATGTCATCATTCAGGTTGCGGTACAGATGTTGTAAATCGGTTTCTACCTGATCCCAGTTATCGAGGGCAAACTGCAACGTAGGGGCAATGTTATGGGCATGGACAGCCCGGGTTAAATCTCTCGAAACAACAATGAGCTGTCCATCACGACCATGGTTAAGAGACGCTAATTTCACGTTGGACTCCTTATATTTACATTGTAAATTTTTTAACTTTTTTCATGTCGCCATGAGTAGACATAATCTTTATTTTCGACCCCATCCGGCAAATCCGCAATTTCCAGCGGGAAGCGGGCATCGATCATTACCGCCACTTCATCGGTTTCTTTCTTAGGATGTTGCTGGCTGGTGGCTAAGGCCTTTGGGTGCGGGCCGTGCGAGAATCCGCAAGGATGGTGGGTGATCATGCCGGCTTCGATGTTATCGCGGCTGAAGAAGTTACCGCGGTGGTAGAATAAGACTTCATCGTAGTCGTCATTGTTATGGTAGAACGGCACTTTGAGTGCGTTCGGATCACTTTCAATCGGCCTTGGTACAAAAGTACATATCACAAAGCCATTAGCCACAAAGGTGCTATGTGCTGATGGCGGTAAATGATAGCGGTGGCTCATCAGCGGGCGAATATCACGCCAGTTCAGTTTGAACACCGTAAGATCGCCTTTCCAGCCCTGGGCATCTAACGGGTTATACGGGTAGGTGATGGTATTCATTTGATTGCGGGCTTTAAGCAAGACGAGCCAGTGCTGATCGCTGTTTTGTTGCGCCAGAAAGGACTCATCTAGGCGGGCGTATTCGAGGATCGCCGGATCAAAGATCGCATGCTGTCCCACCAAGCCCCGCTCAGCCATCTGATAGCCGCTGTTAGTCGCTTCAATGAGCAGCAGCGAGACGGGTTTGTCAACTTCAATTCGCCAACTGGTAGCACGTGGGATCACAATGTAATCGCCATCGCGGAAAGAGAGGTGGCCGTAATCACAATAGAGATGGCCGCTACCCTGGTGGACGAATAAAACCTCATCGCCGTCACCGTTGCGAACCAGGTGGTTCATATTCTGCCGGCTATTCCATACTCGCAGTTTCAGGTTGTCGTTATACAGCAGCAACGAGGCATCCCACGGTGTGACGCCCGGTTGTTCCAGCCGAGTGGTATCAATAGCCCGGGGATGTAAGGGCCCCTCCCAGTTTATCCAGCCTGTTGGCGGATGTGTATGGTACATGTGGCTGGCAGGGCCGAAGAAGCCCTCTTTACCGCATTCCCGCTCGTAGGTTCCGTCGGGTAAATCACAGTGTGCCTGCCGGGAAGCCTTTCCCTCAATGATTGGAAATTGAAACCAGTGCCGCATCCTCTAGCCCCTCTTCATGTTAATAAAGCTGTTTGATGAGTTGGTAGCGCCCTTTATTCACTTTGGTTGAGACTGAGCGAACAAGCAATAATATCAATGAGTATAATCCTTGATCTGATGGGCTGAATAATTACGCTGATTGGTATGAACCCCTTAATTATGCGGGTGAAAACCGTATCGATTTTTGTTTGTAACGTTATGTATTTTATTGTTTTTTTTCTTACCATTCTGGAGTCGGTGAAGACAAGGGCGGGAGGCTCAAAACTGTTAATGTAAAATAATTATTACAGAGTGGGCGTGGCGATTCTCATTCAGCGGTTCCGGTTGCTCCCTTAAAGCACCTAACCTTAACAGATGAACTCGCATCGCAGATACGGTAGCCGGTTGGTATTTCCAAGGTTGGTGGATGATGGGAAAAGCGG
This sequence comes from Photobacterium sp., assembly GCF_057456235.1. Taxonomy (NCBI): domain Bacteria; kingdom Pseudomonadati; phylum Pseudomonadota; class Gammaproteobacteria; order Vibrionales; family Vibrionaceae; genus Photobacterium; species Photobacterium sp. Next base: position 337,187 of record NZ_JBVCPH010000002.1, read on the forward strand.
CAAAGTATGTATCGAAGAAACCAGATGAGAATGGGTATATTGACTGGAGTCATGAAGAAAACCAGATCTGGCATGACTTAATTATTCGTCAGCTCAACTGTATTGATGGCCGGGCTTGTGATGAATATATTGCCGGGCTGGAACTGTTGAACCTGCCAACCGAACGCGTGCCGCAACTCGACGAAATCAACCAGGTTCTGGGCAATACCACGGGGTGGCAATGTGTAAAAGTACCGGCGTTGATCAACTTTGATCGCTTTTTCGGCATGCTTTCCAATAAGCAGTTCCCGGTCGCGACATTCCTGCGTCACCGTGATGAGTTTGACTATTTGCAAGAGCCTGATTTTTTTCATGAAGTCTTTGGACATTGTGCCATGTTAACGAATCCTGCGTTTGCTGAATTTACCCACACTTATGGTCGTTTAGGCTACGAGGCGAGTAAAGAAGATCGGGTATACCTGGCTCGCCTGTATTGGTTTACCGTTGAATTTGGTTTGCTAAGTGTTAACGAGCAGCGAAAAATTTATGGCGGCGGCATTTTGTCCTCTCCGGGCGAAACGGAGTATGCGATGACGGGCACGACTGCGATTTATAAACCGTTTGAACCTGTTGATGTGATGCGCACGCCATATCGCATTGACATCATGCAGCCGATTTACTTTGTGCTTGATAATATCAACCAACTTTATGAGCTGGCGCAGCAAGACATAATGGCGATGGTGCAAGAGGCCAAGGCGCTGGGGCTGCATACGCCGTTATTTCAACCACAAAACAGGGAGAGCATGGGAGACTATGTCTGATTTACATCAATTGAAATGCGAAGCTTGCCATAGCGACGCCGAAAAAGTGACTGATCAGGAATTGACCGAACTGTCACAAGGGATCCCGCTCTGGAACGTGGTAGAGCGACAGGGCATTATGCAGTTAGAGCGTCATTTTACATTCAAGAACTTTAAACTGGCATGGGCGTTCAGTAATCAAGTGGCTGAATTAGCGGAGAAGGAATTTCATCACCCGTCCATTACCCTGGAGTGGGGTAAAGTCACCGTGATCTGGTGGAGTCATTCGGTGAAGGGACTACATAAAAATGACTTCATCTGTGCGGCAAAAACCGATATGTTATTTGAAGGCAGTGCTGCTTGAAGACTAAGCTATATGAAGACCAAGCCATTTGAAAACCAAGCTATAACATAATACTTCATCATTTAAGCCTTCCAAATTGGAAGGTTCTTTTCTCTCACATATAAGCTGATTACCGTTTTATAACCTATCAGCAGATAAAATCATGATCCCACCCTCGGCGGTTTGTCATCCCGTTATTATCCGCATATCCTCTTGTATTTTCAGGTTTTATATTACCTGTTCACTGATGGTGTTCGAAAACTCTCCTATACTGAGTTGATAAGTGTTAACTGGATCCTACCCGTATATGACGGAACACAGCACACCTGAACCGATGATAGCCTGTGAAGAGTGTGGATTAGTCATCGCGCTGCCGACATTATCTGATGGGCAAAAAGCGGCCTGTCCGCGTTGCCATCATACCCTGATCAAGCAGATCAGCCTGCCATTCCAGCGTCCTTTCGCTTATGGTTTTGCGTGTTTAATTATGCTGGTGCTGAGTGTCAGCTTTCCTTTTATGTCATTCAGTGTACAAGGGATCACCCAGGAAATAACCTTGCTGCATGCTGCCAAAATGCTTCAGTATTTTGAAAATAGCCTGTTGGCGATGCTGCTGTTATTAACGGTCGTGGTATTGCCCGGAAGTTATATTACCGCCGTACTGTATTTGTACCGCCAGGCATCGAGGCACCAGTATCGCAAGAGTTCCAGTCAGCATATGCGTATTCTTAAACGAGTGTATCGGGGAACTTTTCGAATCGAACCCTGGATCATGGTTGATGTGTTTCTGATCGGAGTACTGGTCAGTCTGATCAAGATTGCCTCGCTGGCTGATGTCGGCCTCGGTATGTCGTTCTGGGCGTTTTGTGTGTATGCCATGCTGGTCGTGAAATGTGTTTCGATGGTTGACCGAACTTGGCTATGGCAACAGTTTGTTCCGATACAAACGTTAGAAGGCGTGAAGCTTGGTGATACGCACATGTCGGATAACCATGTGAGCTGCCACACTTGCTCACAATTGAATCCACTGCCTGCAACCTCGGATGCGAAATGCAGCCGCTGTGGCAGCCTGTTACATCGCTACAATCCCAATCAGAGTCTGCAACGGGCATGGGCGTTGCTGATAGCTTCAGCGGTGTTCTATATTCCGGCTAATTTATATCCGATTATGTATACCGTCAGCCTCGGTAATAGTGAAGGTTCGACGATTCTGGGAGGGGTTGTTCTGTTGTGGCAGTTTGGATCCTATCCTATTGCGATGGTCATTTTTCTGGCCAGTGTGGTGATCCCGCTCGCCAAAATGTTTTCTTTGGCCTGGCTATATATCAGTGCACAGCGTATTCGCGACAGATCGACCACGCAAGTTATTCAGCGGTTACGCTTATATCGCATGACAGAGCTGATAGGCCGCTGGTCGATGATTGATGTTTTTGTGGTTGCGATTTTGGTTGCTCTGGTGCAGTTACATAATTTAATGGCGGTTCTTCCCGGGCCTGCCGCGCTGTCTTTTGCTGCGGTTGTGGTTTTTACCATGCTATCCGCGATGACATTTGATCCCCGTGCATTTTGGACCTTATCGGACATTCAGCAAGATGAGCGCGATCAAGATATAACCATTACATCCCCACCGAAGAGGGGCGTTTCAAACCATGGCGCTTAGTTGAAAATAACTACTAACTTTAATGGGATGCCTGACTATGAGTGATAACAAGCCCGCGAAGGCTGAAGTCGAAAACCTGAGACAGATATCAACAATATGGCTGGTGCCGGTTATTGCCGTGGTGATAGGGATTTGGATGCTGGTTCAGTATGTCAGCAGTAAAGGGCCAATAGTGACCTTGCAACTGAATACAGCGGAAGGGATTGAAGTGGGTAAAACCGAAATTAAATCGCTGAATGTCAAAGTCGGGGTGATCACCGATGTGAAATTGAGCGACGACTACACCTATATCATTGCCGAAGCTCAGATGAATAAAGATGCTGAGCGCATGCTGAAAGCAGATACCCGCTTTTGGGTGGTGAAACCGCGTATTGGTAAAGAAGGTATTTCTGGGCTCGATACGCTGCTGTCGGGTTCTTACATCGAATTGCAGCCCGGGGTTGATAAAGAGGAACAGCTGAAATTTACCGTACTGGAAACGCCACCTGTCGGCCCTGCAGATGCGAAGGGGCTGCGTTTGGTACTGACTCACGATGAAGCCGGAAAGCTGGGCGTGGGTGATCCGGTATTGTATGAAGGTTTTACCGTCGGTCGGGTTGAGACGGTGAGTTTTGATACTAAGACCAAGAAAGCAAACTATCAGTTATTTATTTTCCAGCCTTATGACAGTTTGATCCGCTCTCGCACCAAGTTCTGGTTGAGCTCAGGTATCGATCTTAAGATGTCGGCGGATGGACTTAACTTGACGATTGGTTCTATAGAGTCACTGATCACCGGAGGAGTAAGCTTCCGGGTACCGGAAGGCTCCGAAGAAGGAAAGCTGATCACTAAACAGATGAGCAAGTTTAAGCTGTATAACGATCTGAAATCAGTACGTGAACGGGTGTTCGACGAGTATCTAGAGTTTGTCATGATGTTTGATGAATCGGTACGAGGCTTGAACGAAGGCGCTCCGGTTGAATACCGAGGAATTCGTATTGGTACCGTGAAGAAAGTACCGCTGCGTTTGGCAACCAGGGAAAAAGGTTTTTCGAATAAGCAGATCCCCGTATTGGTGCGCATCGAACTTGGTCGTGTTAACGATCATTTAAGCTATAAAACGTCACTGGAATTAAAAACCAGCCTGGTTAGCGAATTCAAGCTGGGTCTGCGGGCAACATTGAAAACCGGTAGTTTTCTGACAGGGGCTTTGTTCATTGATACTGAGGTGTATCCGGAAGAGAAAATGCCCGACATTGTCAAATATGATGAGTATGACCTATTTCCGACTCGTGCTGGTGGCTTTGCCGAAATTCAGAAGCAAGTCAGTAGTTTACTGATCAAGTTTAATGACCTGCCCGTTGATGAGACATTAACGTCACTGACCCGGAGTTTAAATGCGTCACAGAAAAGTTTATTGGCGGCAGAAAAGGTGGCTAATCAGTTAAATACATTGTTAGCACAGAAAGAGACACAAGCAATTCCGGGTGAAATCCTTGAGAGTCTGCAACAGATCCAATCGATACTAAATGGATTTGGCCCGGATGCAGTGCCTTATCGCAACCTCGAAGAGGCATTATTGCGTTTTGAACAAGTGATGACTGAACTGCAGCCGGTATTAAGGCAGCTTAATGAAAAACCCAATTCTTTAATCTTTAGCAGTGAAAAAGCCAAAGATCCGATTCCTGCCGGGGGGCACCAATAATGCGAAAGTGGTTATTACTATCGGCCTTAGCGCTAACAGCGTGTAGCAGTCAGCCAGATGTGGTGAGCAACACCTATCTTCTTCCTGCCAGCGGGCAGGCTGCGATAATTCAGGCGGATACTCAACAACCAATGTTGGTGGTACGCCCGGTCGAAATGGCGGAACATTTAGCAGGTACGGGGTTGGTTTATCAGCTGAGTGAGACCGAGATCGTACGGGCTCAGCAAAACCTGTGGGCTGAAAGTATCAGTGAGCAGTTAACACGTCGTATTAATGATGATCTTCGCCAGAAACAGACAACATACTGGCCAATAGAGCTGACACCGGCACTGGCTACCGCGGGCTTGCCAAGATTGCAGGTGAAAATCAATCAGTTTAATGGCCATTTCTCAGGTATGGCGCATATTAGTGGTGAGTGGTTAGTCGTCGATGGTAAAGGTGATCTGCAAGGAGTGTTTCCGTTTAAGTTTCAGGTGCCGCTGGAACAAGAGGGTTATAATGCTCAGGTGAAAGCCTTGTCGGTAGGGGTGTCTCAGTTAACCTCGCAGATTGCCCGACGATTGGCAACGATGCCGGTTAAAGCACCGTTGAAGTTGTAATTAGGTATTTATTTTTGTTTGAACCGGTAATAACCGTTAATCCAGCATTCAGGCAGTTCTTCACCAGAGGGAAAAGCCAGATTCTGTTTGTCAATGGCCACTGGCTCCGCCAGATCTTCCCCTGATTGATACTGCACATTTACCTGCTGTGAAAACGGGTTTATCAATGCGCCCATATCAATCACATCGACCAGATCACCGGTGCGTGTCTCTTTTAGAAACATAATGCGACTCTCCTTAAGTATTGGGTCTGTTGCTATGAGTATAAGTATGGTCGATTTTTATCATTCGGTAATTGAACATTTCAATCTGTCAGCAACGGCGATTTCTAAGAGGGTTGCTGATCCGCTCACTATTTGGGTAATTTGCTAGGTGGCTAACTGAATTAATTTGCGTAATGCTATTATCATATCCAACTCATTTTTAAGATGATTTGGATATGTCAGGCAGACATGAAATTTAGCCGAGGGAGTAGGCCATGAGCCAGTATTATTGGGGCGTCGATCTTGGCGGTACCAAGATTGAGTGCGCAGTGATGTCACGAAAAGATAACCGTTGTGTCGTACGTAAACGTGTTTTGACACAAAGTGATAAGGGTTATGTACACACCTTACAGCGGATTAAATTATTAATTGATCAGTGCGTCGAAGTGGTAGGAGAATATCCTGATGCCATTGGTTTTGGCACGCCGGGGGCTCTCGATCCCCAAACGGGTGTGATGAAAAACTGCAACTCGACGGCGCTCAACGGCCAGGCGCTTGATAAAGATTTAGAAGAGGTGCTTGGCATAAAAGTCGTATTAGCCAATGATGCAAATTGTTTCGCATTGGCAGAAACACATTTAGGCGTCGTGAAGCGTTTAAAACCAGAAGCTGAAGTGGTCTTTGGTATCATTATGGGAACCGGTGTTGGCTCGGGTCTGGTTGTCAATGGCAGATTGATTAATGGCTTACATGGCATTGCCGGTGAATGGGGACACAATGTACTTGAGCCAAATGGTGCGCCTTGTTATTGCGGTAAAAACGGTTGCCTTGAAACGGTTATTTCAGGAAAAGGCCTTGAAGCCCACTACAACAACCTGGCGAAGAAGGCTCTATCGCTACCTGAAATAGTCAAGCAAGCCGCTCGAGCTGACAGCTATGCTCAACATACCTTGACGCGTCTGATTGAAAAGTTCGGTCTGGCTGTCGCTCAGGTGATCAATATTATTGATCCTGACGTCATTATTGTGGGTGGCGGGGTGGGAAATATTGGCGCACTTTACCAGCATGCGCCTAAAGCGATTGAACGGCATTTATTCAACCCCAGACTAGAAACGCTGATTGTGAAACCTGACTTAGGTGACAGCGCAGGGGTATTTGGAGCCGCGATGCTGGTGAAATAGCCGTGCACCATTCTTATCTTCGTCTGGTGATCTGCCCAGGCGACGATCGGGAATCAACGGGCACTACCCACTTCAAAATACAAAGTTCAGCATCAGCGTGTAAAGTTGTACATCCTTGCTTTCATTGTTAAGAGTTGGCGATGTAATAAATTGCCCCATAGAGCCGCTGTTGTAATCTTCCTGGCCCATAAATATGTTTTGCCATTCGGCATTAATTGAAACGGAGTTGGTGAGATCAAGGCGAAGGCCTGCGGTGAGGTTGTTAGACTTTCTGCGGTGATGGCTTTCGCCGTAGACTAAGTATGGCGTGAACTGATCGAAATGGTAAGCACTGCTGAAATACCAGCTTGTCTGCAAATTATCGGTTTCCAGCTCTGACATAAACAGCCATTGCTTGAAAGAATATTCTGCACCTAATGTATACATGTTCAACCTGTCGTAGGTTGGTTCTGGCAGCATATTAAAGTCGGCGTACATGTACCCTGCATGTACCCGGAAATTAAAGCCATTGACGTCGAATGAGATGCCCGTTACTCGTTCCGCATCAAACAGGAGCTCATCATTGCCGAGCTCAGTTTTGTATTTTTTTGAAGAACCATAATACGGGCTAATAGTCAGAATAGCTTCGTCTGAGAGGGCATAGTCCCAATGAAGGGATAATCCGTCGTAAAAGGTAAAACCGAGAATACTGTCATAAACTTCTTGGGGAGGACGGGCCCAGGTATAAGCCTGACCAACGTAGTAATACTCAGAGGCAAGGAACAGCGGCAACCTTAACCGGCCACCTTTGAAAGACCAGTTATTGTCGTTATAGGCAAGATACGCCCATTCAATTTCAGGATCAGACCAGTCATCTTGCGGGCGTTTCACGACTTGTATCGACGTATTAAACGTATCAGTAATGACCAGATCAGCCTGTAAACCGAAGATAGTGTCACAGTCATAACACGTTTTGTCCGTGATCTCACGATGAACAAACAGCGGGGTTTTATTATCAGACTGGGTGATCGAAGCTGAACCAAAGCCGCTGACTGAAAAGTTATCGGTAATTTTTATTGCGGCATGAGAATGTAATGGAGCGATCGCAATGAAAAGTAATAAAGAAAATGATTTTTTCATAACCTTACTCTCCCTGTAAGATTGTGATAAGGATATTCGCATTATCTGGTACTGATTCGATCGGCGCATAAGCTATGCCATTAGGATTATTATTAAGCCACTCGATAATGTCTTTAATATCATCGCCATTGAGTTCTTCCGGTGGTGTACCTTTACCTGAAAAGGAGAGGCTAGCCCAATAGCCATTCATCTGGGGTATGGACTTTCCAAGTAACATGTCATAAAACTCTTCTCGGTGAATAGAGCTTTCGGGCAGATCAACCAGAACAATTTTAATGTTGCTGTTTAAATTTTTAGTTCTTCCTTTATATAGCATTCTAGCTTTACTTTTACTGAGTGCCGGAAAGGTACTGTTTAGGGAAAATACGGAAAAACCGGCTTCTTTTTCTTTGTTTTTAGCAGCAAATGTGGGAAAGCAGAGAAATGTGATTAATAATCCTAACAACATGTTGGCCTGAATGTGTCGAACATGAAATTCACTATCCATTAATTCTTTTCCATTCACCCTTAATTAGTCCTAATATAGATAATAGTAGGCATAAATGTAACTACAAATAGACAGGCGTGTGGCAATAAATAAATGTGATTTGGGTTCAAGTTCAAGGAGATGAGATGAGCCTGTTGAATAAAATATCGATAAAAAAAAGGGTACGGCTTCTGGTAATATTTCCCTTGCTATTCACCTGTGTATTTGCAGGTTTAGAGATCAATAATCTGTATCATGAGGTACAGGATTTGAATACATTAAATGCTCGTATTGAGTTATTGACAGAACAATCTAAAATTTCATCGGCGATACATGCCTTAAAAACAGAGCGATTACAGGGTGAGGATAGCACTCTGGCTGAAAAACAAGTTTCAGCGTCGATCGATAATGTTTCACATTTACTCTCTGGGGCCTTTAATGGCGATCTTTTGGCAGAAATGTCACAGGTAATGGCTGAGATGGGAAAAGCGAGCGAAGAGGTTAAGGTACTCGCTAAAGAAGACTTAAATGATTGGTCACTTTGGGTGGATGACTTAATTTATCAGTCTTTAATCAATTTTGAAAAAGAGATCATACACACTGGAAATACTGATATTGAGCAGAATGTAAGTGTTTTATACCAACTGCAGTGGCTGTTGTTCTGGGCACAAGAAGAAAATTGGTATGTTCATCAATTTCTAGCCAAAAATAACATAGACTATAAAGCATCCTTGTCGGCAGTCATCGAACGTCAGCAGTTATATATTGATCGATTTATTTCAATTAACGCGCAACCTGAACAAATTGAATTATTGCTTAAAACGTTTTCCCACCCGGCATTCGCAAGCAGCTATAAACTTCGAGAAGGTATCTTAACGGGTGAGATTAAAAGCAGTGAGATCAGGAAGGGGCTGACCGCATTTAATCAACGATTTAAACTGATCCAGTTTGTGGTGTATAAAGTTAATCGACAGTTAGTTGATGAAATCCAGACATCAATGAATAATGCTAAGTTGCTGATGGGCATTTTTTTGGTAGTGATTGTTCTGTCACTGGCGCTGATGAGTTATCTAGGGGCTAATCTTTCTCGGCGTATAATCAATTACTTACAGCAGGTAATTCGGACAATGTCTCAGATTGAAGAGACTCGTGATTACTCGTTGAGAATCGTTCAAGACGGTAACGATGAATTCACGCTGTTTAGTAACAAGTTAAACAAGCTGATCGAAGAACGTGCGATTAACGAAACTAAGATCATAAAGGCCAAAGAAGAGGCAGAAAAGGCGAACCTCGCAAAAAGTTCATTCCTTGCCAATATGTCGCATGAGATCCGGACTCCCCTCAATGGCATCGTCGGTATGTCAGCTATCCTGGCTGATACCGATTTAAATCCATCACAGTCGGAATATTTGCGCACAATAGAAACCTCATCGCAGACACTATTTATGTTGATTAACGATATTTTAGATCTGTCTAAAATTGAATCAGGTAAATTAGTGCTGACGCCATATGAGTCAGATATTTATGAGGTCGCTTATGACACCATGGCGGTCGTATTGGCTAGAGCGTCTGAAAAAGGCCTCGATCTGCAACTCAATCTCGATCCAAGGCTACCTCAATTTATCATCATTGATGAGCACCGCTTGCGTCAGGTGTTAATGAACCTGATATCTAATGCGGTTAAATTCACTCAAAATGGGACCGTTGTTTTATCCATTAATTGTGATTCAATCAATGAGCATAAAGCGACACTACTATTTTCAGTTCAGGATTCAGGCATAGGTATCGCCAAAAATAAACAACATCAGATCTTTGAACCATTTACTCAAGAAGATGGCTCTATCACTCGACAGTTTGGCGGTACAGGATTAGGGCTGGCGATTTGTTGTCAGCTGGTTGAGCTCATGGGAGGAAGTATCGGTTTGGATTCAGAGAAAGGGAAAGGCAGCCATTTTTTCTTTTCTCTTGAGGTCGATATACAACAAGTGGAGCCTAAGACTGTTCCTGAGTTTACAGATATAAGATGCTTGCTATTGTGTAATAAGGCACCCTTTGCAATGCAGTTAGCTGATGAGTGTAAGAAATACGGCTTGGATGTCTCTTTGTTCACCTCGCCTCCGGAGCTCGCCCTACCGATGATGGGGCAATATGATTTGCTGCTGTATTGCCAACGTACGATGGAGCAAACCACACAATATATTGAACGACTGCGGGCAAATTCCTTAAGCCCTGTTTTGGTTATATGCGGTAGTCACAGAGATGGACAATATGATTATGGTAACGCCATTAATGGCGTCGTGACGTTGCCAATACTGGGTGAACGCTTTGTGAAAGTGATCAGTGACTCATTATGTTTGGAAAAACATAAAAGGGAGTCTTTGCACCGTCACCTTTTAACACAAACTGATACCTTGGTGACTGACTCTGATAATAACCATCTTGGTTTAGTGGCAACAGATACCACCACTGCTGAAAGAGTGAATAAAGCCCTTATTTTGATTGTTGAAGATAACCGGATTAACCAGAGAGTGGCTTCCATTTTACTTGAAAAATCGGGTTATGCAGTTGACGTCGCGGAAAATGGAAAAGAGGCTGTTGATGCCGTAATGAAGGGCACCCGCTATAAAGCCATTCTGATGGATTGCATGATGCCCGTTATGGACGGCTTCACTGCGACACAAGAAATCCGGCGCTGGGAAACTGTGAATCAGATTGATCGGTTGCCGATTATCGCCTTGACAGCCAGTGTACTTGATGAAGATGTTAAGAAATGTTTTGAAGTCGGAATGGATGACTATATTGCAAAGCCATTTAAGAAAGAACACTTATTAGAGAAGTTAGAGACCTTGATGGAATTGGTATAAAAATAAAATATCCCCGTGGGCGCATAGTGATTCTATTTGAAGTTAGCTAATGTGGTGAAAAGTGGCGTTGAGGTAAAAATAGCCAGAAAATCGGTCCGGTAGTCTGGGTCATAATAACGATTTTTAATCGGCCTCGGGGAGAAAGCCAGCCTGGCATTCTTCTTCTTGTGCGAGATCTCTTACAAATCTGTGCGAGATGATATTAAAATCGTTAATATCAATTCTTTTTGGGTGAATAAAATGCTTTTATTATCAATATGATAGTTTTTGTTTTTATGTTTTTATCAAATATTCAGGTAAAAGTGTGAACTCAGTTCATTGATTAGAATTATAAAACAAGTAGTCTGTTTATGTCAGATGGAACTGACGGAACGGAACAGGAAAAAGCCAGGGACATTGGCAGCCTCAGGATGAGGGCGGTGAATCAGGATGATTTATCGGACATGGACTGTGAAGGGATAATCGGAAGGAAACGATATAGTAAGCAGGATGACTTACTAGTCAGGACGACAAAAACGGACCACTTCAGGATGAAGTCAGGGACACCTCCAGGACGGAGAGGAGAGTCGGAACAGGATGATTCGACGGATCAAGGTAAGATCAAGGACATCTCTGGGATAGAGAATAAAGGACTGAGCTGAAGGAATCGGCGATATCATGGAATGATGCAGGGAGCACCATAGTAGCGGGATTGCTGCAAGTAAGACCTAAGGGCGCGACGAAAGTCGCGCCCGCTCTTTTTGTAACTAGTTAGCCAGAATTTGAGGCTTACGTTTAATACATGCAAACAGCATATATATTGCCGTGCTTAACAGCACAATGAAGAAAAAGTCCATTAGTCCATTTTTTTCAATCATGAATCGATTCGCAATCATCGGGCCCGACGCTGAGCCTACGCTGTAGCTAAAAAGCATTATTTGTGTCGCTGAGACGATAAAGGAAGAATCAAGATCGTCACAAGCCAAAGTTATTGCAATTGGGTACAGCGCAAAAGCAGACATCCCCAGTAAGGCCAATGCGAGCATTAATACAAAATAATCATTATTCAGATATATTAGCCCCATCGCAAATACACCGACTAAGCACATCATCGCTAATAGTAGTGTCTTACTCATACGATGAGCTAATGCACTGATGATAGGTTGAATTACCATACCACCAAGAATGATTGCCGCCATTAAAAGACCAATTTTTTCATCACTAATGCCGCTTTGACGTAATCCTAAAGGCATTAATCCATAAATGCTGCCCATGACGATACCAGAGGTGGCACAACCGATAACGGCTGGCTTACTTAAGCGTGTAATCTGCTTCAAGGTCAGGTTACGGTGCGATTCACAAACGGGCTGACCTTGCTTAATCAATAATGGCGGTAAGATCGCGATTAAGATCAGGGTTAAGATTACGATAAAAGGTCCGAAGCCACTAATCCCAAATAAACCGATACCAAACTGACCTAGCGTTGTGCCGCCGTATAGCGCCGTCATATAAAAGCCAAGTCGTTTCGCGCGCTCTTTTTTATCGTCGCCAATCAGCAGCCATGATTCAACAACGACAAAGATACCGGCTACTGCCATCCCCGCAACAAGCCGGGCGAATAGCCACACTTCTTTGTGTGGAAATAGCGGCATTATTGCAACCGTTAATGCTAATGATGCAAGAAAACCAATAAAAGCGAAACGGTGACCAATCTTATAGATCACCGGTTCAATCATCATCGAGCCAATAAGAAGACCGACATAGAAAATACTGGCTAACCAACTGGCATAACTTGTATCTATCTTGAATTCTCCCATCGCGAGTGGGATAAAACTCATTAAATAGCCAGATGCAATGGCAAAAATAGTCAGCCCGGCAACAGGTACAAAGATACCTCCGCCTTTGCGACAAGTAGTGGTATTAGTCACTACCGCGGTCTCCAATATCAGTAAGGTTTTTCGAATAACTGCAGTAGAAAAAAGCAGCATATGATTGTTCAGGAAGAGGAATATGAACTTAAAAATTACGATCGTAAAATGAGAAAAACTTATCCGAATGATAACTTTTATTTGTATTACATAAGTGGACTATTTTACATTTAGAACAAGATGAATTATGACTGCCGATTATGAGCAATAAGGTTAATTAAGTTATTGTTATTAAATGAACATGACGAGAAAATCAGTGATTTCACAACATTCATTTCATCGCTAATGTTTAGTGTTATAAATGAATGTTTTTCTGACTAATTGGTGAGTTAGCCGAAAATTATTTAATATGGGGTTATTATCGCTCGGAGTTCTCGAGCTAGCTATGTTGCGGGGGGAGTGAGGCAATTTCAGAAGTGCTATCTGGCAAACAACCACCATCAAATAATGTAACAACAATCGATTTCGCTGTTTGGTAGGGACACGGTTCAAGATCGCCAGGATCATTCAATACGCTGGAAGCGGGAAAGATAGCGACCATCACGAGAGAAAATGATAATTTCGCGGGTTGTATCATTGTCATTTCGGTTGATACGAATTCGATTATCTATCCCTTTTGCCATGAGACTGTTTTTGTTTTGTATCACGAGTGGAATATTGAATTGATTCACTTTTGCCATTAGTAGCCCATCCGTGTATCTGACTTGTAAAGGTACGCCATATTTGTCCCGATAATTTCCAATCACATCAATATCATTTTGCCACATAGCCAAGTTGGTTTTTTGAGGTATCACTTTGTTGATTGGATTTTTCCCGTCTAAGATCCTGATAAGATCAAATGTCAGTAAATCAATATTGGTATTGCTGAAATTACTCAGTGCAACAACGGTTAGTCCTTGTTTGGGCTCATGGACTAATACGGTCTTAAAGCCATCGATAGCACCGTTATGCTCATAGTAATTGACCCCACCGATCTCTCTCGCAAATATGCCATATTGGTTGTCAAACATTAGCTGTACTAACTCAGGCGATATGATGTGACCACGGGTAAGGGCTCGGCTCCAAATATACAAATCCCTACTGGTGGAAATCAGCTCGCCAGCTGACCACGCACAACCTGCTGGTGTAATGTAGGCATTAACGATCCCTGACAGTTCATAAGATTTTGCTAATTGGAACGATAACGTAAGTTTCATCGAACTGTCTTTCATTCCAAGCGGGCGAAGTAATTCTTGCGTAATGTAATCGTTGTAACTGACACCTGTAACCTGCTCTATGATCCCACCTAATAAGTGATAACCCGCATTACTGTAGTTATACATGAGTACTGGTGGATAGGTTTTTGACGTCGTTGTGATGCGCTTGAGCAAGTGCGTTGAGTGACATGAGGTATTTTCTTCACGCCAGGATGTGTCTCTGCCAAGCCCTGATGTGTGGTTAAGAAGCATGGCTATGGTGATCTTATTACCGTTTTTTAATTTTGGGAAATAACGGGAGATCTGCTCATCAATAGACAGCTTTTGTTGTTCGTGAAGGCGAAGAATCGCAACGGCTGTCAGTTGCTTGGTAATAGAACCGACTTTGAATAAGTTGTTTTTTGAGATATTGCGTTGAGACTGAACATCGGCAAAACCGACAGAGTGTTCAAAAACAATGTCATTGCCTTTTGCAATCAATATATTGCCGCTAAAACGGCCATATTTATTTTGGTGGGTAAGGTAATCGGCTAAAATTTGACTTGTATCATCAGTAAATGGCTGCGCATTGAGTAATGATGGGGTTAATTGGCTTAGTCCAATAAGGGCCCAAAGCATGCCGTGAAGTAATTTCATTATTTCCTCTAAGATACGCTTAATAGTGGCCGACTATCTTGGTGAAGAAGCAATATATCACTATCGATATTCCATCAGAGCAGAATAAGGTCAATCTACTAAAATATTCATTTATAGTGTGAGCTGCTTTCTGGAAAAAAATATTGGTCATCGTGCTATTACATAAAAATGCATGCTTGGCCGAAAATTTAATCTCTGTTTACCGGTGGAATATGAATTGATTTTTAGTCAGAAAAATTTCGTTTGAACACGGTAATAATTAGTATTGTCAAAATACATTTTGAGCGCGTTTTTAGTAAGGCCAATACAAAAAGCCGTTCAGCTATTGTTTATGATAATAGCTGAACGGCTTTGGTTATTTTTTGATGCTAAGTTGATAACTGATATAGCCTAGCGTTTGTTCTTTAAGTAGCGTTTTCTGCGCTCTTCTTTCTTTTTAATTTGCTGTTCTTTCTTAAGCTCGGCTTCAATGGCCACATTGACCAGCTCTTCGGTGATCATCTCAGGGCGTTCCATGGTGATCTTGCCCAAAGTACCGTTACGCAGTTCGTTGATCAGAATTTCTGATGCTTTGTGTAAATCGATACGGCCACCGGGACGTAGACAACCCCGCTTGCGGCCAATTTCTTCCATCAGCTCGATATCAGTTTCAGGTAATTCATCATCAAGGTCGTAACGGGCTTTGATTAAGTCCGGGTAAGCGGCAGCCAAATATTCAATTGTGAAAAAAGCGACATCCATGTAGTCCATGGCAGTATCTTTAACGGCACCTGTTGCCGCCAGACGGAAACCACTGTGTGGGTTCTCAACTTTAGGCCATAAGATCCCAGGCGTATCAGACAGCACGATGCCGTTTTGTAGGTTAATACGCTGCTGTTGGCGAGTTACCGCTGGTTGGTTACCCGTTACAGCAACGGAACGACCAGCCAAAGTATTAATGATGGTCGATTTACCGACATTCGGAATACCCATGATCATGGTGCGAATATTTTTGCCCATTTCTTCACGACCAGGGGCTAGCTTACGGCAAAGCTCGGTGATTTTGTTGACTTCGTTGATATTTTCTGTGGTGATGGCAATCGCTTTGACACCTTGTTCTTTTTCAAGGTGTTCAATCCACATCTGGGTCATTTCGGGATCGGCCAGATCTCGCTTGTTCAGCACTTTAACGACAGGCTTGGCGTTTTTTTCTCGGAAAGTTTTGATCAGCGGGTTTTCACTACTGAAAGGAATACGCGCATCAAGTACCTCAATGATGACATCGATCTTTGGTAGTACTTCTTCGATTTCTTTTCGAGCCTTGTGCATGTGGCCCGGGAACCACTGGATTGTCTGACTACTCATTTGATCTATAACTCTTTTTTATTTCCGCTGTGCTATGTGGGGTACAAAATGGGGTACTAAAAACACAAGCTAACAGAATGGGGTATGTAACCGGTGACGGCGTAAGACTTGTTACGCTTGCTGTGTCATGCATGTTGTCACCAGTGCTTATTTGTTTGTGGATGTTGCAACTTGGCGTGAAGTTTAACGCACTGAGACTGAGACATAAATGACTTTAATATTAGGCCATATCATGCTGCTTGTCAGAGTATCTCCGAACGGAGATGCTCTGATGCGATTTCACCCAACTTTTCGGTATATTAAATGCCATTTCATGTTCAGATTGTCGGGGATGGCAGCGTTCTGCCTCGATAGGCAGTCAATGCCAATCCGCCCAGCCCGAATTGTACAATTGCCAGCGTTACCTCCATTTTCTGGGGGTTGTAATTTAAAGCTGAATGAGCGGAGAGCAGTTGAAGGCGGGCAGGCCAAAGCAGCGCAGGGCGTCAATATAGCAATCACGCTTCACTTTACCTTCCGGGTATGTGAAAGAGAGCAGGCCGTCTTCGACTGCGCAATGGGTAAAATGGATTGTGCTATGCCTTTCTCGCCATTGCAGCGTGTCGAACAATACCTGTGATCGATGAACATGAATGGACGCACTGACCAGCGTTGCGCGATGGATATGGTGACGTTCCAGTAGTGCTAAGCTGAACCGGGCATTGTCTATGGTATTGGTGGCCTGATCTTCTTCAATGACACGGTTCCCTGAGACCCCGTGATCTACCAGCCAGGCTTTCATGGCCTGTGACTCAGTTATTCCCGCTTTTTCTAGTCCGCCGGTGACTATGATGACACTGTGTGGGTATCGCTTTGAGAGATCTACAGTGAGGCTCAGTCGTTGCAATAGCTGGGGAGCTATTGAGCCATCATCATTTAGCTTGAACCCTAATGTGATGATGGCATGGTTGAAATGCTCATCTTCAGCGGGGAACTCACTTTCTCGCAACTCACCATGCCAATAGTGAACAGGCGTCGACACAATGCCTTCAATTTTACTCAATAAGCATGCTACCTTATCAGCTAAGGGCTTATCCGCCGTAACGAGCTGTTCGAGGTACTGCCGGGACTCGGGAAAATTGCCTTGGTAGTAGTGCCATACCGTCAGGTAAACCAGGGCCGATTTTTTATCGGATGTTGATGTTGCCGACGAAAGGGCTTGTTGGTAGGAGTGCAATGCGAGCTCTATGTTACCGCGAAAGGTTTGCATATTCGCCAAGGTGATCTGTAAGTCTTGTCGCTTCGGCGCTAGGGCGATTGCTTGCGTTAAATAATATTCTACGGCTTCAAGGTTACTGACATCACGTCCTTGCTGCGGGTAACAGTCTCGATTTGGGTAGTTAAAAGCAGTCAGAGCGTTATGCAATAGTTGGATCATCAGTAAATACCTCTGTCTGTTTGATAATTAGGACGCTGGCGAGTAAAAATTAAATTTCCCTCATACACGGAACGGGTTCTGCTGAGTGTGATTCTCTAGACCTAGTGAACCTTGCCTGTTATATTCAAATTACTCTAATTCATTGATCTGACCTAACAAATCCAGCGATAGCACAAACCAATTATTCAATATCGGCATATAAATCGGTATCCTGACGACTCTTTTGCTCTTTTCGGTTTTAGTCTAGGAGAAACGAAATGCCATACGATACGCTAATCACACTCGGTGTGCTTATAGTTGTTGCTATTGTCTTTATTGCGTCAGGTGTCAAAACTGTTCCTCAGGGAAGTCATTGGACAGTAGAGCGCTTTGGCCGATATACCAAAACCATCCACCCTGGTTTAAATCTGATTGTGCCGTTTTTTGATCGGATCGGAAACAAGATTAGTGTGATGGAGCGAGTACTCGATATTCCTGCCCAAGAAGTGATTTCTCGTGATAATGCGAGTGTGACCATTGATGCTGTCTGTTTTATTCAAGTCATTGATGCGGCAAAAGCAGCCTATGAAGTGAATGATCTCGAACATGCCATTCGTAATCTGACCTTAACAAATATGCGTACAGTATTGGGCTCGATGGAACTGGATGAAATGTTGTCGCAACGAGATACCATTAATACCCGATTATTAGCAATTGTTGATCAGGCGACTAATTCTTGGGGCGTTAAAGTCACTCGAATTGAGATCCGAGATGTTCAACCACCGGCGGATCTTATTGCGGCGATGAATGCGCAAATGAAGGCGGAACGTAACAAGCGTGCCGATATTTTGGAAGCGGAAGGGGTTCGTCAGGGCGAAATTCTTCGGGCTGAAGGCCATAAGCAGTCTGAAATTTTACGAGCCGAAGGCGACAAGCAGGCGGTAATTCTTCAGGCGGAAGCCCGCGAGCGAGCAGCCGAAGCGGAAGCAAGGGCAACGACAATGGTTTCTGAAGCGATAGCCCAAGGTGATGTTAGAGCTATAAACTACTTTATCGCACAGGGTTATACCGACGCATTGAAATCTATTGGTCAGTCTGAAAATGGCAAAGTTATTATGTTGCCACTTGAAGCGACGGGTTTAATGGGATCTGTGGCGGGAATTGCTGAACTGCTGAGTTCCAAATCAGAACCATCGAAAGGGACAAAAGCATGATTGAATTGCTTGAACAGATGAATGGCTGGCATTGGCTGGCTTTCGGTTTAGCATTGCTGGCATTTGAGCTTTTAGGAACTGCTGGTTATTTGCTCTGGCTGGGTATATCAGCTGTTCTGGTTGGGTTAATTATGTCATTTATGCCACTGAGCTGGTCAGTTCAATGGCTGACATTTGTGGTGTTTTCTCTTTTTACTACCTGGTTATGGTGGCGCTATCAACACCGTCAGGATCGTGCCGAGGATAAACACCGGACATTGAACAGGCGTACCGAGCAACTGGTTGGTCAGATCTGTATACTGGACCAGCCGGTCCCAGTCGGCCCGGGCCGGATGAAGCTGGGAGATACCACCTGGGCAGTTCGATCGGATGTTGAGATTGATGCCGGTACGCTGGTCGAAGTGATTGCCGTTGACGGCATTACTTTAGTGATAAGGCCAAAACTGAAGGGCAGTTCTCAGCCATAGGTAAATACAACTGCTGAATTCAATACCGTAGCTATTCTGAAAGTCAGACATCAGAAGTCGCTGCGGTTTTTGATGTCGAGAATTGCTTGAGTCACTGAAAGCGCGCACTCCATCATAAGCATGCAGAATATGGCTTCTGTTCATGATTGATTCATCTTTCTCAGATATGCTGTATTGAAGTAGTGTGGGTATTAACTGAACTGTTACAGGCTGGAAGCCTGAATTGAATTATTGAAAAGAGGCACGAATATGAGAAATCTTATTGCTGGTTTTATTGCTTTGGTCGTTGGCCTTTTCACCGTGTCATTTGCTGCAATCCTGGGGCTGTTTATTGCCGTTGCAGCGTTATTAACCAGACCATTGATTAAAAAAAGAATGGCGTATGCGCAGGCAGGCTATTCGCAAGCGGACTCCTCACGAACCCGAGATACCCAAGCGGGCTCTTATGCCAAAGCCAATATGGCAGAATCTCACACCGTGATTGACGGTGAATGTGAAGACATCACCCAGAGCCGCAAGTTTTGAGGTTAGTAGCGATTCACTGTGAAACGCTACTCGGAACTCCAGATTAAAAATCAAATATTAAACGCCAGTTATTTCCCTTCGCTGGCGTTTTTAGTGGTACCTGCTGACGATATCCCCAAGTTACCTCAAAAGGCCCATTCCTTCCTTCGTATATTTTCTTTGAATTGGCTGACATCATTCTGAATCCTGCATATTGGGATAACTTAGGTACATGTGTAGAAACAGCCATAAGATCATAGCCGAGCCTGGCTAAATGTTAGAACTTGGCGTTAGGCCAAGGTCAGCCAGGTACCTTTCAGATTCAATGACTACTTTGTTATATAAACTGACACCAAGATGACAGAATTGTCATCTTGGTGTCAGTCTAGTGAAAGTACTGATTCGTATAGTAAATAGTTGTATATAGCGTTTGTTGCAAAGCCACTCAGGTTAATAATCTGCCATATCATTGATATTCATGATTGAAGTCGAGGCTTTGTTTTAACTAGAAATGAAAGTGCGACGTAGGCGGCTTCTACACTTAGAGTAACAGAGCATAAATTCAGTGAGGAATAACTAATGACTTTCAAGAAGGTAGTTGCGATATTCGATGAACTTCGATTGGGTGCTGTGAAAGCTAGCCTGTTCAAGCATGGTATTACAGGTTTTACTGTTAATGAAGTGTATGGTCGTGGAAACTATTTTAATGCCATAAATGAAGAGCACATGATCAAACATATCCAGTTGAATATTTATACCATTGCAGAGAATGCGGAAAAAATCGCCAAGCTCATTGTTAAAATTGCGCATGTTAATGCGGATGCAGAAGGACTGGTTGCTATTGAAGCTGTCGACAACCTTTATTGGATCCATACCCAGTTACCTTCAACTGCCGAAGATCATAAGTTCCATGGGGACAGCTAATGGCAAGGCAATCACGTTCTTTTTGGACAACGCCGAGTGGTTGGTCTGCTATCGCTTTGATAGCAGCTGTTAGTTATTTCCTCATAGCCGAACATCGCGAGCATGTCTTTGAGTATTTGCCATTACTAATTCTTCTATTATGTCCTGTCATGCATATTTTTATGCATCGTGGTCATGGCCATCATCATAATGCTCATCATGGTGAATCTGAGAAGCGAGGTGAGACTCCGTCTTCAGGCATTGTTAAGGATGCTTACAAGAAAGGTCTGGAAGAGGGTAGGCGGCAGGCTCAAAACTCGGCTTCAAACGAGGGTAAAAATGATGAACGAGGGAAGTGATTACGGGCTCTGGGGATTGGTGTTGATGAACTCAGCAATCTTCATCTTCTTTGCCTTTAGTTTTGCTAAACCGAAAAGCCAGACCGACTGGCGCAGCTTAGGTGCCTTTTCGGCATTCATTGTCGCTTTGTTCACAGAAATGTACGGCTTTCCGCTGACTATCTATCTGTTGTCTGGTTGGTTGACTGAGCAATTTCCCAATGTTGACTTTTTTGCCCATGAAAACGGGCATTTATGGCATACTTTGTTGGGTTTCGAGGGTAATCCCCATTGGGACCCGTTACATATATTGAGTATGCTTGTTATTTTCTTTGGCTTCTATATGTTAGCAACGGCGTGGAGTGTACTTCATCGAGCTCAGCAAGAATATGTTCTTGCAAAGACTGGATGGTATGCTCGCTGTCGGCATCCGCAATATGTTGCTTTTATTCTTATCATGTTCGGCTTCTTATTACAGTGGCCTACAATTCCTACCCTAGTTATGTTTCCAATCCTTGTGGTGTTATATGTACGCCTTGCCAGACGTGAAGAGAAAAACTCAATTCAGGAATTCGGCAATGAATATCTTCAGTATATGGAGAATACCCCAGGTTGGTTTCCTAAGCGGCTTTGATGTCAAAGCGGTGTGGAAATAACCAGGAACCTAGTTCGCCAATTTCCGTTGATATTTCACCTTAGTTTCGTTGCAAGACGAAGGAGTTCACTATGAGCACAGATAAACACCGCCCGGGTGTTAATGAAGTGAATTGCGTTGAGCGCTTAATAAAAATCGTGGGGCTGACGGCTGATAATACTGCTCAGCTAATAGCAGCAATAGACAGTTTGCAGGGAATGGATCAAGTTTCTGTTGATGAAAAGCGTTCTGAGCTAATCGTTATCTATGATGCTTCGCACTGCAATATTAACTTGATTGAAGACGTGATTAATGGATGCGGCTTACGTATAGCTGATAACTGGTGGTCCCGAATGAAGGGAAGCTACTATCAATTTGTCGATCAGAATGTGAAAGATAACGCTGCCCATGAGCCTTGGAGTTGCCATAAACCGCCTCCAGGAAGCAAGCGGAAGTAGGCAATAGCAGAAGGGGTATTTGGTGCTTTGGCTATAATTTGACTATCTCCCAAAGGAGGTAACTAATGAAAGTGAAGCAGTCAGCAACGTTATCTAAGACCTGCTCTCGAAGACGTTTTGTCCAGGGGCTGCTACGGTCGGAGCTTTTGCTTTTTGGCCGTTAAAGAGCCCTCAAGCGACAAATATTCACGGGCTTAGGTATGCTTTGACAAGAAGTGCCCCGGTACTTAGCGGCACCGAAATTAATCTCGAGGTTTCGGAAGCGCTAGTTAATTTCAATGGCCAGGTGTGAATCGCGACGGCGATTAATCACTCTATTCCCGCCCCGACGTTGAGATTAAAAGAGGGAGATACCGTTACCATCCGAGTCAAGAATAGGCTGAATGCGACTACTTCGATTCATTGGCATGGAATTTTGCTGCCGTTTCAAATGGATGGTGTACCAGGTATCAGTTTCCCCGGTATCCTTCCCAATAGTACTTTTACCTATCGATTTACTCTCAAACAGTCCGGCACATACTGGTATCACTCCCATTCGGCAATGCAGAAAATAACGGGGATGTACGGAGCTATTATCGTTGAGCCCGTATCGGTAGACGAATTCAGGTTCGGTCCGGGTGAAACCTACGATGTTATTGTCAAACCTAAAGACGGGGCATACACGATTTTTGCCCAATCCATCGACCGGACAGGTTTTGCTCGAGGGACTCTTGCTGAGCGTCCGGGGCTTACGGCATCCGTACCTCCGCTTGATCGCGCGAAGTGGTTAACGATGACCGATATGATGGGAGCAATGGATCACTCAGCTATGCTGCATGGGGTAACAATGACGCCGATGGATCATAGTCCTGATAATCATAGCACTATGGATCATTCAGCGATGGGCCATAGTCAGGAATTCATGATTGAAAATACACGGCATAAGCCAACTACTAAAGTACGTCACGCGCATACGGAATATGGTCCGAGTACGGATATGCGGGTAGATATGCCGAGAACAAATCTGGATGACCCCGGTATTGGTTTGCGCAATAACGGCAGGAGAGTGCTGACATTGGCGGATCTTTCGTCTATCGGTGGCCTACTTGATAACAGAATGGCCGAGCGTGAGCTTGAGCTCCATCTGACCGGTAATATGGAACGTTATACCTGGTCATTCGACGGACTGGAGTTCGGCCAAAGTACGCCGGTGCATTTCAGATATGGCGAGCGGGTCCGCATTATTCTTCATAACGATACAATGATGACACACCCGATGCATTTGCATGGGATGTGGAGTGAATTAGAAACGCCTGGTGGTCAATTTCAGGTTCGCCGTCATACTGTGCCGGTACAGCCTGCACAACGCGTAAGCTTCCTGGTAACAGCCGATGTGCTCGGACGCTGGGCTTGGCAGCGTCTAACTGACGGTTCGTTAGGTTTGCGCATGCGTTATGAGTTCTCCCGGCAATTTTCACCCTACCTTGGCGTGGAGTGGGCCGCTAAGTTTGGTGATACAAAATCCATGGCTGAGGATGCAGGGAAACAAACAGATGAGATCAGCTGGTTGGCTGGTATACGTTTCTGGTTTTAGCGCTCATTGCCCGAGATATCCGGATTGCATTGATTGGCATTGTCCTTAGCGATAGTGCTTTTTTATTGCGGTAAGAAAGCCGTGGAAAGCCTGACGCTATACAGATTTTTAACATTACAATTTTGTCATGTCGCACTTAGAGGGCTAAAGTTTTGGTAAACTGCTGTTGAACTAAAAAAGGTATAAAAATGAAACTATTAATCGTAGAGGATGAACCTAAGACCGGTGAATATTTACGTCAGGGTTTGGCAGAATCCGGGTTTGTTACCGATCTGGCTCAGAATGGCGTTGATGGCTTGCACCTTGCTTTGACGGATGAATACGATTTGATTGTGCTTGATGTAATGTTACCTGAGCTAAACGGCTGGCAATTATTACAAACACTACGACGCAGCAACCGAGATACCCCGGTATTATTTCTAACAGCACGCGATCAGGTGGAAGATAGGGTTAAAGGACTAGAACTCGGTGCTGACGATTATCTGGTTAAACCTTTTGCCTTTACCGAGTTATTGGCCCGCATTCGTTCAATTTTGAAACGAGGGCGTACTATAGCTTCAGAGCCGACGACGTTAGTGATTGCTGATTTGGAGCTTGATCTGCTGAGACGACGCGTATATCGGGTCGGGAAGAAAATAGAGCTAACGGCCAAGGAGTTTTCGCTGTTAGAACTGTTCATGCGTCGTCAGGGAGAAGTATTGTCACGGTCTTTAATTGCTTCTCAGGTCTGGGATATGAATTTTGATAGTGATACCAATGTTATTGATGTAGCTGTACGCCGGTTACGCAATAAAGTGGATGTGCCATTTGAGCCTAAGCTGATCCAAACTATTCGTGGTATGGGCTATGTGCTAGAAATACCGGAGGAGGAGTGATTCTTCAGCGCTCGCTGTCATTTCGGTTAACTTGTTTTTTCTCTGCTGCTTCAATGATCGTATTAACCTCTCTGGGCTGGTTGATATATGTTGCAATAGACAAGCACTTCATTGAGCAGGATCGGACAATCCTGAACGATAAGGCACTTGTTGTGCAGGATTTTGTTCACGGAAGTAAGCTAAATAATGATTTATCAATACTGTCTAGCCAGCTCGGAGATATATTTGAAGAGCATCATATTTTAGTCACTAATGTAACCAATATAGACAGGGTTATTTACTCATCACCAAATGTGAATTTTCCTGATGATGTCACTGCATATTATCTTGATGATGAGCAGATGATTTTTGAATGGTCGGATAATGATGAACTATACCGAGGCATGCGATTTCATATATTGACGGAGCTTCCGGTTGCTACCGAATATATTGTGACAATCGCTATTAATATCAATCATCACCGGCAGTTTTTGGATAGTTTTAAAGATACATTAATCAAATTTATTGTTGTCGCAGGGATAGTAAGCGGAATTTTAGGTTGGTTTGCAACGCAGCGAGGGCTGCTTCCTCTGCAAATATTGAGGAAGCGTGCGGAGTCGGTGACGGTTACCCACCTGGATCACCGTATGCCTGTCGATACGATGCCGATAGAAATCGCGGATTTGTCGGTAACGCTTAACCAAATGCTAGAGCGGCTGGAAGGAGCTGTTAAGCGGTTATCTGATTTTTCTTCAGATATTGCCCATGAATTACGCACACCTATCAGTAATCTGATGACCCAGACCCATGTCTCGCTATCTAGGCCTCGTACCGCCCGGGAATACCAGGACATTCTTGCGTCAAATTCGGAGGAGTTTGAACGTCTGGCCCGGATGATTGCTGATATGCTGTACCTTGCAAAATCTGATAACGGCTTATTACTGGCAACCCCTAAGCATGTTCCGGTCGAGAAAGAAGTCTGTGAGTTGTTTGAGTTCTATGATGCTCTGGCGGAAGAAAAAAGTGTCACCCTTCGCTTGAGAGGCGCAGCCCAGATTAAGGGGGATAGGCTTATGTTGCGCCGTGCCTTCGGTAATTTGATATCGAATGCATTGCGCCATAGCTCGGATGGTGGCTATGTGGAAATCAGAATTATCCCAAAAAAAGAAGTAGTTATTGTTGAGGTTGAGAATCAGGGGGAAACGATCTCTCCGGAGGACTTACCTCACTTGTTTGAACGTTTCTACAGGGCTGATAAGTCCAGAACGCACGGTAAATCGGATGGGGTCGGTTTGGGGCTTGCTATCACTAAATCTATTGTTGCCGCTCATGGTGGTGAGATTGCAGCCAGCTCTTCAGGCGGTATCACTATCTTTTCACTGACACTGGCAAGCAATAGGAAGCCATAGTAAACGACGTTACATAAAGATGACAATATTGTCATCTTAGGGACAGATTTTGGTCATTGTGCATTGAATAAAATTACCTTGTTTTAAGGGATTGGGGAACAAGGTAATGAAAGAATTCATGTAGAACAGGTTGGGCCAAGGAATCATATGGGGAGGAAGAAATGTCTCTTAATGCTGTGAAATTTGCTATTGCTTCGTCACTTAGCTTTTCAATTGTCTGGATCATTTGTTCGCTATTGGTTTTGGGGATGCCTGAAATGATGATGGCTACCTCTGGAGATATGGTACATATGAACTTAGCCCAGCTGGGCTGGGAAATATCATTTATCGGCATTTTGGTGGGACTGGTCGGTTGGAGCTTGAGCGCAGGCGTAATTGCTTGGTTATTAGCAACAATCTATAACAAAATGCTTTAGCGAAAGTTATCGGCTTTTCTGAACGATGAGGGGCATCACCACGGGGGCCAAAATTGCTGTACACATAGTCATAAAGACAATAGAAATCATACTGTGGTGCCCGAGGTGGCCTTGCTGCATTCCTACACTGGCGATGACGATAGCGACTTCTGCACGAGGTACCAGTGCCCAGCCAATAATATTGCGCTCATTTGCAGTGGTACTGTTAATAAGAATCCATGGACTAAGTAGCTTACCTGCGATTGCGGCAATCAACACTAAGGTTCCAAGCTGAATCATATGGGGGCTATGCATGTCCAGTTGGGTGATCTGCAGGCCAATGTTGAAGAAAAAAAAGGGTGCAAGGAAGCCAGAAATCTTATCAAAGAAAGCTTCGTCAGGAGAGCGGACACAGCAAACTGAAAAGGACATGGTTGCACCGGCGGCAAACGCACCGACAGCGGCAGACAGACCGAAATGGTGTGTACCGAAAGCGCTGGCCCCGACAATGCTAGCTGTCAGTATCCGGCGCAGTGCTTTATGTCTTTCAGGTATCTTTTTGATGAGATAAGAATTAAATAGCGAGACAATTAAGACAGCCAGGCCCAGGCTCAACATACCCGCTAACAGAGATAATATTATCGAAATCATGCTGTTGTCTGATGTGAAGCTGGCATGTAACACAGAAAGCAAATAAAGCGCAGCGACATCATCGACTACTGCTGCGGCCAGTAAAATTTGCCCGGCATTGCTGTTTAGTAGATTGAAGCGAGTCAGTAATGGGATGCTCAGTCCGATACTTGTTGCTGATAAAGCTGCACCGACATAGAGTGCTTCATCGAGCTTCTGAGTAAGAGAAATAACGACGATAGTACCGAGTGTGAAGCTGATGGCTATACCCATCAACCCCACCAGAAGACCGGGTTTTATCGCTTTGAAAAAATTGTGCCACCTAATTTCAAGCCCTGCAGAGAAGAGCATGAATACAACAGTAGATTCAGCAATCCATGCTAAGGAGTCGGATGGCGTTAACCAATTCAATGCCAGCGGGCCAATTATAACGCCTATCAGTATGTAAAATGCCGGGGCCGGGAAATAGTGTGATTTTATATTTTTCACCAGCGAGTAAAGAGCTAATGTGATGGCAATGAAGAGTAAGGTATTTGTGACCATTGGCGTCAGGAAGATCTAGTCAGGAGAATCGTTGACATATTTTCTAGTGTAGCCGCTTCATCACCTTTCTATTTTTAAAGGGCGGGTGCTAAACTGAAATCTAGCTACAGCGCTGGCAGCATAACCAAAGGAAAGATCGATGCTATCAAGGCAAGATGTTCAGAGATTATATCAAGCTGGTGCAAAGAACTATGACTTTACAACACTTCTTTTCAGGCTGATCGGACTAAGAATGAATACCTATCGTTCGATAGCTATTGAACGGTTGTCATTGAAGCGCGGAGATGTCGTCGTCGAGCTCGGCTGCGGAACAGGTTTGAACTTTCCTTTGCTGCTTGAGAAAATTGGGGAAAAAGGGCGTCTGATTGGTGTGGATCTAACGCCAGGCATGCTGGATATCGCCAGGAAAAGAGTTGAACAAAACAGCTGGCAGAATGTAGAACTGATTCAGTCAGATATTGCGGCATATGAGTTTCCGCAGCCGTTAAATGCGGTGCTTGTTACTGGCGTACTGGGCTATATTCCTGAATATGACCAGGTGATAAAAGCTGTGGCGGATGCGCTTAAGCCTGATGGACATTTATCGATCCTTGACGGAAAACAGCCAGAAAATCTGCCGTTATGGCTAATTAAAATTGTACTGAAACTCGGTGGGCAGTTCGGCTATACACCTGAGTACTTCAGTGTCCGTCCATGGGTGTCTGTTGAGCACTATTTTAAGGAAATGTCTTTTGAAACCCATTATGGCGGAATGATCTATATAGCATCGGGAACTACTGGGCAGTAATTTTTAGCCGTTCTTCAGGGTGCTGCTAAGCCCTGTGATTGCTGGTGCGGCGATGGATTTTTCTTCGTTAACGGTAGTCAGTAATGCTAACCGCTTACGGCTGTTCAAGGCACAAGAGCATTAACGGGATGACATTATATGATAATAATTATTCTGCTGGGCTGTCGCTAATCAGTTTAATTGTTTGGTGGTTTTGGCTATATAAACCGAAAGAGGTTACTGCCGATGAGGGAGTGATCACGATAACGGTTGAAAACGGTACCTATGAGCCATCACGTATTCGCTTACAGGCAGGCAAGCCGGCAACATTGCCGATTTCGATATCAGTGAGAAGTTACCACGGGACAAAAATAAGGATGTTTTTCTGCCTCCCAGAGAGCCTGGTGAATATAGTTTTACCTGCCAGATGCAAATGTATCGTGGCGAATTAATTGTAACGGATGAGAAGTGAAACACCTCAAGACTGTGGCTGTGTAATCTTGAGGTGTTTTCTACTACTTGTTAGTCGAGTGAAATGCAAAGCGGGATTCTGAGGTTGTTGCGTCAGGTTTAGTAACTTGATATTTAATTGAGCGAGAGTTTTCAAGGGTTAACGGAATGAATACTCGTCCATTTTCATCTGTGATATAGGTTGCTTTTTGTTGTGGTACGTTTTTTACTGTCACTTCTGCACCTTGAATTGGTGAACCGTCGTGTGACACTGAGACCCATGCACCATTGTGGGTGTCCGCGACTCTTATATCGGCCAGGGTTGTACCTGATAAAAGAAGTAAGCCTGAAGCAATAATAGTTTTAGTGGTAGTCATAGCACTTTTCCTCTTAATTCATTGTTTAGGCCTATGCCTGTTTTTTTTATCTTACGTTGATAATTATGAAGTAAGGCGCTGACATTTCTCTGACGCAATAATGACAATGTTGTAATCATATTTTTGAATGTCCAGCCGAGGGTAAACTTGGATGTCATCCTCAGTAAGGACTTTTAATCCCCTTCTCATCTCATCTCATCTCGCGCATGTTGTCGTTGTGCTTCATACAACAATATTTGAAGAGCAAATTCAAAATGGAAACATGCATCGAACTCTAGATCGGACTTTACGGTATGGATAGAGTCAGTTTTGATGCTTACAAAACGAGATATGTTTTTAGTTGACGAGTTTTTTAGGGGGCGCTTTTTCATAGAAAGTAAACTTACTAAAGCATGGTATGCTTTAGTAAGCTATTTCAAGGTATGGTTACTTTTATTTCAACGTATGGTTGTTCTTACACCCTCGCTGGCGTTTTTAGTGACTTTAGTATGATCACTCTGCATTGTAGATTTTGGCTTTGACCATTTTCCGGTACTTGCTTGGGGTTATACTGAACTGTTGCTGAAATCGGGTCGAAAAATGATAGGCATCTTTGTAGCCGACTTGCTCTGCCACGTCTTGTACCGACATACCAAAATCTCGTAATAACTGTTGTGCTGTTTCCATTCTTATTTTTTGCAGATATTGATGGGGAGACTGGCCAACCTGTTCTTTGAATTTTCGATTAAAGGTTCTGAGCGGCAACCCGCATTGGATCGCCACACTTTGAGCGGTCATCGATTGTGACAAATTTCGTTTCATCCAGTCTTGAGCAAGCGCAATGGACTCATCAAACTGCACCTGCCCGCCAATCTGGTAGAAAGGCTGTTGCGCTGATTTCGAAATTTCATGGCCGAAATGAGTTTCAATGGTATTAGCTATCTTCTGACCAAAGTTTTCTGCGATCAAATACAAAATCATCTCTGACTGGGAGTTAATACTGCCGGTACAGAACAGGCCGTTGGCAGCCGTAATCGAAGCTTGTCGGTTCAGCTGTACACGGGGATAACGCGCTGCAAACTTTTCATAAAAATACCAATGGGTTGTTGCGACCTGATTATTAAGTAATCCGGTTTCAGCCAGCCAGGAGACACCGGTGCCGGTCGCGACCAGTTTTGCGCCATGCTGATATTGCCTGATCAACCAGGGAACGATCTCGGGGGTATGGCTGAGCGATGATATCGGATTTCCCCACATAGGGGGCAGTACGACGATATCGAAAATGTGTTCGTCTTCAAAGGTCATATCGGGCTGAAGCTTGATCCCTGCGGTAAGTTTGGGCGACGTCAAAGAAGGGGCGATCAGTTTGATATCAAAAGGGTTGTCACGTTGTTGCTTTCGTTCTCGTAAACTTGCGGCGCTGCTCAGCATTTCGGCAGCCAGCGATACGCCGGTGATCAGAGCACGATGGTATAAGACAAATCCCACTTTCATCTATTCACTCTCGTTCATATAAATAATGCCAAAATATCTCTCCGGCCTGAATGGCAGTGATTTTGGCATATTTGCAAGGTGATTAACCAGTGTAAGTTGATATCCTTCTGTTTAAAACAATGTTTGATATAGGTTCAGAATGACTAAGTTACCTCTTATCGTTGGTTTTGGTGGCATTAACGCTGCTGGCCGTAGTTCAGGCTTTCACAGTTATAAGCGTATGGTCGCCGATGTATTAACCGCAGATGAGATGAATATGACCTGGCAGGATCTGGCTCGCCGCATGGGGCTGGATAACGGTGCGGACGTCAATGACGGCGCTGTCAGTGAGGATATTATCGCAGCGATTAAAGCGGGTACGCTGGTGCGTCGAATTGACTCCTTTGATCCTGAGAACTTGCTATATCAATACAAAACCGCATTAAGCTCAGAAAACGATCAGATTTCGTTCACATTACGAAAGTCCAAACTGCCTGCTGTGATCCCGGACAACTGGATCGTGGAAGAGCAGGGCAGCAAAGTGACCGTGACGGTAAACGGTAACCTGGATGCGCTGCTGGAAGATCGTGTGACTTTTCCTGTGAGCAGCGGCGGTAATATTCCTGCCGGTTTCGACCCGGGTACACGGTATAACTCCCGTTTCCACCCCCGGGGTTTGAAGCTGACCGTTTACGGCGCGTCGGATGCCCTGAATTCACTGGGGGTGGATTGGTCAGAGGTTCTTCAGCATATCAAGCCAGACGAAGTGTCTGTGTATGCCGGTAGCGGGCTGGGGCAAATCGACGATCAATCACTGGCGGGTATGCTGGCTGCGCCATTAACCGGCGGCCGTGTCAGTACGAAGATGATGGCTTTATCATTTGCAGAAATGCCTGCAGATTTTATTAATGGTTACGTGATTAACAGCGTTGGTACCACTGGTACAAATATGGGGGCTTGTGCAACCTTCCTGTATAACTTGCGTCAGGGAATGCATGACATTCAGCATGGCAAATCTAAAGTCGCGATTGTGGGTAATGCAGAAGCGCCGGTTGTTGCCGAAATCATGGAAGGTTTCCGCGTGATGGGCGCGTTGGCCGAAGATGAGCAATTAAAAGCATTAGATAATAGCGATACGGTTGATAACAGCCGTGCATGTCGACCATTTTCCTCGAATGCCGGCTTTACGATGGCAGAATCTGCCCAGTTTGTGGTGTTGATGGATGATGAGCTGGCCTTAACGCTGGGGCTTAATATATATGGTTCGGTCGCTGATGTATTTATCAATGCTGATGCCAACAAAAAATCCATCTCAGCGCCGGGTGTTGGTAATTACGTAACGGTTGCTAAAGCGACAGCTCTGGCGAAAGCGATCCTCGGTGAAGCTGGCGTCAAGCAGACCTATGTTCAGGCGCATGGTACCGGCACACCGCAGAACCGTGTTACCGAGAGCCATATTCTGAATGAAGTAGCGAAAACCTTTGCCATTGATAACTGGCCGGTTACCGCGATTAAATCGTATGTCGGTCACTCGATGAGTGTCGCTGCGGGCGATCAGTTAATTGCTTCGTTAGGTGTTTGGCAATATGGCTGGATCCCGGGCATTCAAACCATCGATCATATCGCTGATGATGTACACCAGTCGAACCTGAATATTCTGACAGATCATGTTTTTGCGGGTCAGAAAGGGGATGACTATAAAGCGGTGATCCTTAATGCCAAAGGTTTTGGTGGTAATAATGCAACCGGTCTGGTGTTATCGCCGGCTCAGAGCCTTGAGATGTTACTGGCTAAATATGGCGCTGATGCGCTGGCGGCTTATTATGATAGGAATGTCGAGATCAAGGCGCGTACCGAGATCTGCGATCAAGAAGCTTGCCTGGGTAATGAAACCATTCGCTATCATTTTGGTGAAAGTGTAATGGATGAAACGTCGGTATCGATGACACAAAATGAGTTACGTCTTTCTGAGTTTGAACAGGCAATCCCATTGCCGCAAGAGAATCCATACGCGGATTATTGTTGAACGTTAATTAACTCTTGCCTCATATAAAGACCGCGCTACCAATTTTTTCCGGAATGGGTAGCGCGACCTCGCGTTTTTACCTCTTTCATGATCTAATCTAAGACTAACCAAAAAATTGTACTGATCGGTATTAGGGATGCACCTGCTCCATTTAATGACGAGAACGCAGGAAAACGAGTAATTATGGCGAATATTCTTCTGTTAGCTAACTTAAATTGTGACCGCGTTTTACAGCTTGATAGACCGTTGATCATGGGAGGGCGTCACCATTATAAAGATGCTGGTCGACGATTAGGTGGGGGTGGGGCCAATACAGGTTTAGGCTTGATATGGGCGGGACACCGTGTGGCTTTAGTCAGCCAGGTTGGTCGGGATGAAACCGCAGACTGGCTATTGGCAGAAGCCAGCTTGCAAGGTTTAGATTGTCACCTGTTGCAACGAAATGATGTCGTGACGCCTGAATTAATCTTGATGATGACGCCTGATGGCGAAAGAACCATTATTCGCCCTGAACGGCCTGTTTTTAAATTGGGTAACGCACCTGATTTTACCCAATGGGATGCGCTGTATATTAACTCATCGGCTTTAGGTGGTGAGATCTGGGCTGAAGCGGCATTGGATAAAACCCTGGTTGTCGCCCAGTTAGCCAAAGATGAGCGCTCTCGGCCTTGTCACGTGTTGATTTCATCTGAGTCTGATATGGCAGGCCGTACTTGGCGATCGGGGCGTGAACTGTCAGTGTGGCAATATGGTCAGCAAATCGCAGGAAGCCATTTGCGCTATTTCATTATCACCGATGGTGAGAAGGGGGCGACGGCTTATACCGAGCATGAACAGTTTCATGTTCCCGCGGTATCAGCAGACGTTATCGACACGACTGGGGCTGGTGATGCCTTTGCTTCTGGCTTAATTAACGGTTTGCTAAAGGAGTCATCGATTACGGATGCGATGTCGGAGGGCGCAATGTGGGCATCATTCGCCGTTGCAACGAAAAGTTCTATTCCGGGGGCGGCATTAAAGCGCTATCTGAGCGATACCCAAAACTGATCTTATCCTGATAGATATGGCTATCGACTGATCAAAAAAACGCTGATAAGCAGTCGCTAATCAGCGTTCTATTTTTACTATGTATTTGTTATACCTAGTATTAGGCTATTTCACGTAAATTATTTCTTCATAGTCGTGATTTTAGCTTTGTTTTTAATCGCCTGACGTAATTTGACCCGACGCTCTGCCGCAGATTGATCGGTTGGGTTGTTAGTACGGCCTTTGCGATCTTTGAATGCCGATTTGGTCTGCATCTTCTGTAGCAGCGCATCACGGCTGGCAGGCTCATAGCCGGTAAGCTGTACGCGGTGAATGCGCTGACCAATCAGTGTTTCTACCTGTACCAAGGTTAATTCTTCTTCGCGGCTGACAAAAGAGACAGCGTGACCCTTTTGACCGGCACGGCCGGTTCGGCCAATACGGTGCACATAGTCTTCGGCCAGGAACGGCATATCATAGTTCACCACATGTGGCAGACCTTGAATATCAAGACCACGGGCAGCAACCTCAGTTGCGACCATCACGCGGGCTTTGCCTTCTTTGAACTCGTCCAGGGCACGACGACGGGCACTCTGTGCTTTGTCACCATGACACAGTACGGTTTTAATACCATCGAGTTTCAGTTCTTCAACCAGCATGTTTGCTGTTTCTTTGTAGTTCACGAAAACCAGCACTTGCTGCCAGTTTTTCTTGCCGATAAGTTCAGATAACAACTCGCGCTTGCGATCTTCATCAACAGGGTAAACAACATGCGAAACAGTATCTGCAGTGGCATTCTCGCGGTCAACAGAAATACGCTTAGGTTTACGCAGAATTTCGGTTGATAGCTTGTTCATCTGGCTAGAGAAGGTTGCTGAGAACAACATCGTCTGAGGCCGGGAGCGAATATCGCTCATGATCGTGCGAATGTCTGTAATAAAGCCCATGTCCAACATGCGGTCGGCTTCATCGAAAACCAGGAATTCCAGGTTTGCCAGAGAAACATTTTTCAGTTCCAGGTGCTCAAGCAAACGGCCCGGGGTCGCTACCAGGATATCTAAGCCTTGTTCCAGCTTTTTCTCTTGAGATGACATTTTGGTGCCGCCGTAAATAGCAGCAACATTGACTGAAACATATTTGGTGTAGTCTTCAATGTTTTTTGCGATCTGTGCCGCTAGCTCACGAGTCGGAGCGAGGATAAGAGCACGAACATTGAAACGGCTACTCGGCTTAGGGGTGTTGCAGATCTGCTGGATAATAGGCAAAGCAAATGCGGCAGTTTTACCTGTCCCTGTTTGTGCATTGGCAAGGATATCATGTCCACGACGAGCGTGTGGGATAGCCTGCTTCTGAATCGGAGTTAACTTTTCGTAACCACATTCAGTAAGGGCGCGCACAATTTCCGGAGAAAAGTTTTGTGATGAAAATGACATTCTTTGTTCCTAAAGCAGACGGCTAAATTACCCATATATTGAATATTGACGTGTCGTTAAACCACCAAATGTAATACAAGCCGGACTAAAAATACGGTGGCAGATTATAGAGTAATAATCATAGCCTGTGGGCACTAATTTTGCTTGTTTGCCGATTATTTGTCCATTTTTATCAGTAATGGGTCCAGATGAGTAATGAAACGTGGTTTTGGTCGTTACGTTATCACTGTTAGTATCTGATCCGGTGAATTTTCCATTCTTGAGGGGCTGGCTAAGAATGGCCTTGTCATCGAGGTGCGTTTATACCTGCGGTATTGTCTTGCGGTTCAGTTTTTCCCTTTAGCTCTGTCGGTAAAGCTCGTAAACTAGTCAGCCTATTTCATTACTGCCTTGAATGCCATGCCCGTAAATTCTGCAACAGTTTCTCACTCTTCTTCTTATCCGGATTTAGCCCGGCATCTGTTTCAAATGACGTGGCCGATGTTATTTGGGGTATTGTCATTGATGAGCTTTCAGCTTGTTGATAGTGCCTTTATCGGTCAGCTTGGCGTCTTGCCGCTTGCGGCACAAGGTTTTACCCTGCCGATGCAAATGGTGGTTATTGGCCTGCAGGTCGGCTTGGGGATTGCGACGACATCACTGATTTCCCGTGTTCTCGGGGCAAATGAACCGCAACGTGCGAAACAGCTGGGCGGATTGGTGGTACTCACAGGTGGCATTGGTGTGTTTGTCATCTGCTGGTTGATCTGGCTGCTGCGCGGACCGATTCTGAGCTTATTGGGCGCTCCGGAAAACGTTTATCCTGTCATTGATGCCTATTGGCCGGTATGGCTGGGGAGTGCATGGACCGGTGCGATGGTCTATTTTGCTTACAGCTTATGCCGTGCCAATGGTAATACCATGGTGCCCGGCATCATGATGGTTGTGACCAGCTTGCTGAATATAGCCTTGGATCCACTGTTCATCTTTACTTTTGATATGGGGTTGGCGGGAGCTGCATGGGCAACCATTGTTTCTTTCGCAACGGGTATGCTGGTGGTATATCCTCTGGTCTTTAAACGGCATTGGATGAGCTTTCAATGGCAAGGGCTTGATGTCTTATCATCAGTCAAAGAACTGGGAGATATCATGGCACCGGCTATGCTAAGTCAGTTACTTCCGTCTCTGTCATCCATGCTCGCGACCAAACTCGTGGCTGGCTTCGGTGCTGCAACCGTTGCGGCCTGGGCGTTGGGCTCGCGATTAGAGTTTTTCTCGATTGTGGTGATCCTTGCGCTTACCATGTCGATGCCGCCGATGGTCGGCCGGTTACTGGGTGCTGGTGATATCAATAAAATAAAAGCACTGGTCGGTATTGCCGTTAAGTTTGTTTTGATCTGGCAGCTGCTGATTGCGGCGATTTTGTTTTTTGCATCGCCCTATTTGTCACAATTACTAACCAGTGAAGTCAGTGTCGGAAATGTACTGTCTCTTCATCTGACGTGGCTGCCAATTAGTCTCGGTCCGCTAGGGGTGTGCATGTTGATGGTATCGATTTGCAATGCTCTGTCTCTGCCAATGCGAGCGTTACTGATTTCAGGTCTGCGTTTATTTGTCTGCTTTTTGCCGATCCTATGGTTAGGTGCTTACCTTGCGGGGCTCGAAGGGATGTTTGTTGGTGCTATGCTGGGTAATTTTGCTGCTGGTATTACTGCTTGGGTGCTCTATCAAAAGGGGCTACAAACCGTGATGAACAAATATTGTAAATGAAAAATGAAAACGATAAAAAGGAACAATCAATGAAAACGTTCACCATAGATTCTAAAACCATGCACTATATCGACAAGGGTGAAGGACCTGTATTGGTCTTTGGTCACAGTTACCTATGGGATAGTAAAATGTGGGCACCTCAGCTTGAGGTGCTGAGCAAACAGTACCGTTGTATTGTTCCAGATTTGTGGAGCCATGGTCAGTCGGATGCGGCTCCGGCGAAGACGCGTAACCTTCGAGATTACGCGCAAGATATACTGAGCCTGATGGATCACCTTGAGATCGAGACTTTTTCATTAGTGGGACTGTCGGTTGGTGGTATGTGGGGAGCAGAGCTGACCGTGTTGGCCCCAAGCCGTGTTAAGTCTTTAGTGCTGATGGATACCTTTGTCGGTCTTGAGCCAGAGGTTATGCACAAGAAGTATTTTGACATGATGGATATGATTGCCGCCGCGCAGCAAGTTCCGGCTCAGATGGTCGATGCGATCACCCCGATGTTCTTTGCGCGCAATGCGGAGCAGGAAAACCCTGAGTTAGTCGCTGCATTCCGTTCTCACCTGGCGTCAATATCCGGCCAGCATGCCGTCGATCTTACCCAGATTGGCCGAATGGTCTTTGGCCGTCGTGATGCCTTCGATGATATTGAAAATTTTGCGCTGCCGACGTTGATCATGGTTGGTGCACAAGACATGCCTCGTCCGCCATTAGAAGCGCAACTGATGCAAGATGCAATTACAGGCAGTGAATTGGTGATTGTGCCCGATGCGGGGCACATCAGTAATTTGGAACAGCCGCAATTCGTCACCGAGAAGCTGGTCAGCTTCTTTGCTAAGGTTTATGCCTAGCACTTAATTCATTGTTTTAAAAGGTGATAAAGCCAGGCGGAGTGTTGAATTCGTCTGGCTTTTCTGCTGAACAAGTTGTAGATGCATTCTCTGTTACACGTTACCGCGTAACAGTTTGTCATGATGGAAACGAAAGGACTGGCCGAAAATTCAATGGCCAATCCTGCAACAGTATTAATACCGGTTGGTATAATTTATTAGAAGTAGCAGAGTAGAACATGCAGTTAACCACTCAAGCGTTAATGGTTCAGGGAACAACGTCAGATGCCGGTAAAAGTGTACTGACTGCGGGATTATGTCGGATACTGGCCCGCAAAGGCATTAAAGTTGCGCCATTTAAATCTCAGAACATGGCAT
Organism: Photobacterium sp.; assembly: GCF_057456235.1. NCBI lineage: Bacteria > Pseudomonadati > Pseudomonadota > Gammaproteobacteria > Vibrionales > Vibrionaceae > Photobacterium > Photobacterium sp. Next base: position 374,967 of record NZ_JBVCPH010000002.1, read on the forward strand.
TGAACAGTGCCGTGACCAAAGATGGTGGTGAGATTGGCCGTGCTCAGGCTGTACAGGCACAGGCCTGCGGTATTGAACCGACCGTGCACATGAATCCGGTATTATTAAAACCCAATACAGACATTGGGGCGCAAGTCATTGTGCAAGGCAAAGCTCTTGCTGATATGGATGCGATTGGCTATCACGGCTACAAAAAAGTTGTGATGGGACCGGTAATGGATTCGTTTTCACGTTTACAGAATGAATACCAAACGGTAATTATCGAAGGGGCGGGGAGTCCGGCTGAAGTCAACCTGCGTGACAATGATGTTGCCAACATGGGCTTTGCTGAAAAAGCCGACATCCCGGTGATCATTGTCGCCGATATTGACCGTGGTGGGGTCTTTGCTCATCTGTATGGCACACTGGCGCTGCTGTCTGAATCTGAACAGGCGCGCGTAAAAGGCTTCGTTATTAATCGCTTTCGCGGCGATATTAAACTACTTGAGTCAGGTCTGGACTGGCTGGAAGAAAAAACCGGTAAACCCGTACTTGGTGTGCTGCCGTATTTGCACGGATTAATGCTGGAAGCGGAAGATGCGATCAATGTTCAGCAGGTTGAAGCGGCCGAAGAGCAGTTGAACGTGGTTGTACCGGTACTGACCCGGGTGAGTAACCATACTGACTTTGATCCTTTGCGCATGCATCCACAAGTCAATTTACAGTTTGTCGGCAAAGGTCAGCAGATGCCGCCGACGGATCTGATTATTATTCCAGGGACCAAGAGTGTTCGCAGTGACTTAGCCTTTTTACGCGAACAAGGCTGGGACAAACAAATTGAACGCCACCTACGTCTGGGCGGCAAAGTGATGGGGATCTGCGGCGGTTACCAGATACTGGGTGAACATATCTCAGATCCTGATGGTATCGAAGGTGATGCGGGCGACAGTCGAGGCCTTGGATACCTCAATACCTCTACGGTGTTAGCGCCCGATAAGCAGCTAAAACAAACGACAGGAACATTACAACTTCCCGCTCAGAGTGCTGTACCTGTGCGTGGCTACGAAATTCATGCCGGTGTAACCTCAGGCGTAGCTGCAAATGCGCCGGTGCAACTGCAAGATGGCCCTGACGGGCAACTCGGTGTCGATAATCAGGTATTCGGCACTTACTTGCATGGTATTTTCGAGCAGGCAGAAGCGTGTGATGCGATCCTGTCGTGGGCTGGTCTGGAAGCCACGCAGACGCCGGATTTTGATGCTATTCGCGAGCAGAGTATTGATCGATTAGCCGATACCATCGAAGAACATATGGATCTCGCCAAGCTCTGGCCGGAATGGAGAGAGCTTTTTAACGAGAAATAGCGTTATTTTTTTTGGGGGCGGGTGAAGTCACCGTAGAGATCGAGTCTGCGGTGTCGCAGGTTGGTTACAGAACCTTCGGTATTGAGGTATTTGAGCTTATCAAGTTCGACATCGGCAAATACGATCATTTCAGTGTTAGGGCTGGCCTCGGTGATTGTTGCATCGTGCGGGAAGTAAATGTCTGACGGAGAAAACACCGCAGACTGTGCGTACTGGATATCGACATTATTGACTCGCGGCAGGTTACCGATGCTGCCGCCGATGGCGACGTAGCATTCATTTTCAATGGCACGTGCCTGGGCGCATAGCCTTACCCGCAGGTAGCCATTTTTGGTATCAGTCCAGAAGGGAACAAACACGATCTGCACGCCTTGCTCTGCCAGCATACGTCCTAGCTCAGGAAATTCCGCGTCGTAGCAGATCAGGATGCCGACGCGCCCGGCATCGGTCTCGAATACCTTGACCTTATCACCGCCATCAATAACCCAGTCCCGCTGTTCATGGGGAGTGATATGAATTTTATACTGTTCGTCAATGCAGCCGTCGCGGTGCAGCAAGTAAGAAACATTATACAAACGATCGTTTTCCAGTACAGGCATGCTGCCCGAGATAATATTGATGTTGTATGTGACCGCCATCTGAGAAAAGCGTTGCTTGATATCTTCGGTAAACTCGCTCAAAAAACGGATGGCTTCTACCGAACTTTGCTCGGTCTTCAATCCCATTAGCGGGGCATTGAAAAATTCCGGGAAAAGGGCAAAGTCGGCTTGATAGTTAGAGAGTGATGAGACAAAAAACTCGGCCTGATCGATCAGATCGTCCACAGAGATCATCGCCCGCATCTGCCACTGGACAATCCCCAGACGAACCAGCGTTTTCTCGGTATCGAGAATTGACGGGAGATCCGCTTCGTAAAAAATATTGCTCCATTCCAGCAAGGTGGCATATCCGCAGGACTTATCATCTTCAGGCAGGTAGCGCTTCATCAGGCGTTTAACGTCGAAGTCGTTGGACAGCTGAAAAGACAGAATGGGATCATACAGTTCCTTACGCTTGACCTTTTCGATGTACTCGGGAACGGAGAGTTCATCGGCAACCTTATGGTAGCCGGGTATGCGGCCGCCGGCTAAGATGGCTTTCAGGTTGGCGCTCCGGCAAAGTTCCTTGCGTGCTTTGTACAGTCGCCGTCCAAGGCGCAGGCCTCGGTAATCCGGATGCACAAATACATCCAGGCCGTACAGGGCGTCCCCGCTGGCTTGGTGCTGAATCACATTTTGCTCAGTGATAATATCGGTATAGGTGTGGCTGAGTGAAAAGCGGTTGTAATCAACCTTGATGGTGAGGGCGGCGCCGACTATTTTACCGCTATCTTCAATACAGATCTGACCGTCAGGAAATTGGTGGATCAAATCCATAATCGTCATTCGCGGCCATGCGCCCCCGACGTCATCAAACACCAAGTCCATTAAGGTTGCCAGTTCGTTATAATCACCGGGTTCGATAATGCGAAGGTTTAACAGGGGAGTAATGTTGTCCACACTGATTTTCTCCTTGTGTTTTTTCGGGGCTTACTACATCCAGTAGCTTTGTGACCGAGCTCCCCCTAATTCCTGAGGGGCGAGTGTCGATGGTAATGATACTACGTTAACCACACTCCAAATAGAATCACTATTTGTTCCTATATCAGCCAGGTATAAAGCCACTAAATTCTCGCAGGACACTGTATCCCGAATTGTTTTAGGGACATATAAGTATGGATCACTGAATTGCCATCGGTTTTTTAATTTTTTCTGTAGGGCTGGTGATTTCTCTAAATTACCAACGGATTCACGTGTCACAAATACGTAATAAATCAGATCTGGATCACAAAATAAAACTCAGGTATAGTCTTTGTGTAATTTAGTTACGGAACTTAGTTACATTTTGCCTTTTAAGGCTTTTGGGAGAAACAAAAATGAAAAAATTACGAAACTTTCTAATGCTATTCACTGTTCAGCTTGACTTTGATCGTAATGAACTGGCGATCCGTGCTAATCGTTCACTGAACTAGCCATGGCAACTGACTACACCGCTTAGCTGAACAGGGCGGCGGGGGAAAACTCGAACCGATCTACTTGCGATCGATCGGGTTAAGGCAAAGGGAGTTTGTCTCACAGGTGCCGTTTTAAGACATCCCCCCTTTACTCATTACTTTAGACTTATCGCCAATATGGCTTTCACTTTAAGTGGATAAGACACGTTTCCTCAACGCGATCTCACCAATAAACAACCCGCTAAATATCACTTTGCCACTCTGAATTTATCCAGATTCGGTGAAGCCATTGCTCCGGTTGATCTCCTTGTTTATCTGCATTATTTTATACCCAAGTAATCTTAAGATGCTCGTTTCAGCGATAATTCACTGGCTTTTAGTCAAAGCCGAGAGTTGATTGGATAGAGTTCTGTTTAAATAACCTATCAAAACCAAGGAACTGCCGATGTCAGAAGTTCCAACACGTTGCCCGTGGCTCGATACGAGCAAGCCGGATTATGTTGCCTATCATGATCTTGAGTGGGGCGTACCACTGCATGACGACAATAAGATTTTTGAATTTCTGGTGCTAGAATCTGCTCAAGCAGGCCTTAGCTGGTACACCATTTTAAAAAAGCGGGAAAACTATCGTCAAGCCTTTGCCAATTTTGATCCCGCTGTCGTTGCCTCTTTTGATGAAGAAGACGTTGAGCAACTGATGAATAACTCGGGTATTGTTCGTAACCGACGTAAAATTGAAGCTGCCATCAATAATGCCCAACGATTTCTTGAAGTCCAAACTGAATTTGGCTGTTTTGCCGATTATATCTGGGGCTTTGTATCAGGTACGCCAAAGACCAATCATCTGAAATGTCTCGCGGATTATCCGGCGACCTCTGCGGAGTCAGATAGACTGGCAAGCGATCTGAAAAAGAGAGGTTTTAAATTTCTCGGCTCTACGACGATTTATGCCCATATGCAAGCAACCGGCATGGTGAACGATCACAGTATCGATTGCTTTCGCAGGGCCGAAATTATAGACGCTTCATCAGACAGGAAATGACAGAGAGCACTAAAGAAGCCCATTGCTGCATGGAATAATCTAGTCTTGAAGAACTCTTCTGATGGAGGCGGATATGCATCAATTGATACAGCTGGAGCAGGGGTCGGAATTCGAGATATATTTCATATCCGACATACACGGCCAGTTCGGCCTGCTGATGGATGTTCTGAACATAATCGGATTCAGGTTTCCTGTCGATGGCAGAGTTCAGGACAGGCTGTTTATTCTTGGCGACTTAATCGACCGTGGAAATCAGTCATTATCGGTTCTCGGGGCTGCACGGTACAATCCCGCGATAGTCAGCCTGGCTGGTAATCACGAAATAATGGCACACAAAGCGCTCTCTGGAGATGCTCAGAGTGCACTTCTATGGGCTTATAATGGTGGTTTATGGCGTGATGATCATGACCTGTACCATTTAACGGATATGATACGCTATGCTGCTGCACAACCTGTGGCTATAACGCTTGAGGTTGGCGGAGACAGAATCGGCCTTGTACATGCAGGGGTACCCGCTCCTTATCACTGGGATGTACTTGTTACTTCGATTGATAACGCCACTGTCAGTGAGTCCGATCTTGATTGGATGCTGTCCGATCGGTCAGCCTTTCTCAGTGGAGCCGCGACAATAGTACAGGGTGTTGGTGCTGTTCTGCACGGGCACAATATAGTGGAAGCACTATGGCCAGTCGTCAGGGGGAACTGCTGCTACATCGACGGGGGCATGGCATATGGTGACAGGGCCCTAGTGCTCAAATATCAGCAAAAGGGAACAATACTGGGAATGTTTGAGGCATATTCCTTCCGGCGTGACCCTATTTCATCAAAGCTGTTTAGGCTGTAATCAGTGAAAATGCCTTCTTCATCTTCACTCTCTCTGTTTATGCTTCTGGCTGTATTTTTCTAACCGGCCGAACAGCAGCGACAGTCCCAGGCACAGTACCAGATATCCAGCGCCGACAAGCAACCAGATTTCGAAAATTAAGCCGGACGAGTTCGCCATTTCACTGCCAACAAACGTCAGCTCCTGGATCGAAATCAGTGAGATAATCGACGAATCTTTAACCAGTGATATAAACTGACCGGCCAGCGGGGGCACAATACCCGCTAATGCTTGTGGGAAAATGATATCGCGAAAGCGATCCCAGCGAGAAAGGCCCAGCGAATCGGCGGCTTCCCATTGGCCTTTGCTAATTGCATCAATTCCCGATCGAACGATTTCGGCTATATAAGCTGCGGAGATCAGGCCGACACAAAGTACACCAGAGAACAGGTTTTCCCACAGTTTTGAAGGGCCAAACAGAAAGTGCTGAATGCCGTTAATCTCACCGTTGTGGTAGCGCAGAAGGTTATCTAAACCGATCGCCGGTACTAGCTGGCTGGAAATAAAAAAGTAGAAAATGAAAACGAATACCAGCGGTGGAATATTTCGTACCAGCTGGATATAGGCCTGAGCGGGCAGCCGAAGCATCATTAATGGTGATCGGCGCGCTAACCCGAGCAGTAAACCTAGCAGACCGGCAAACACTATTCCCCATAGGCTCAGCCGAATGGTCGTCACAAATCCCTGGAAGAAATAGGGCAGTTCACCCGTTTTTCCGGATGCGAAAATTAAGCTGAACGCTCTCGGCCAGTTCCACTGATAGTGAATACCCACTGAGGAACGGTAATAAAGCCAGCCCGAAAACACGCCGATAATGGCGAGCAGCAGCCAGTCGAGTTTATTGAGCCTGGACAAGGCCGAGAATGTTTTTCTCGGCTTTGTCGTTTGCTTTTCAAGCAACGTTAATATATTGCAGTGCGGCAAGATTACTGTCCCTCTGACACTTGGTCTTGCCAGTCTAAGGTGGTGAACCAGTAATCATGGCGCGCTTTCAGCCAGCCGTCTTCTGTGCGCAGCAGAATCCAGTTATTAAAGAAGTTCAGTAGATCGTGCTCACCGTGGCGAAGAGCAAATGCTTCAGAGCCCCGGCTTAAACGTTCGGTTAGCGGGATGTGTAGTTTTTCATTGTACTGAATCGTCATTTGTTCAGGCTTTGGTGAAGATGCCAGTACCGCATGCGCATTACCATTCAATACTTCCTGGAAAGCTTGTGCATCATCGTCAAACTGGCGCAATTTGGCTTTTGGAAAATACTTCTTAGCCGTTTGCACGGTAAATGCGCCGCGACGAACAGCCAGAGTTACGCTGCGCTTGTTGTAGTCAGCAATGGTGGTCTTGTCGCCGGCTATCTCTTTGTTGGCTGCAAGCTGAACCCCTGAATGGGCATACGGAGAAGTAAATAACACACTCATATTACGCTGCGCAGTGATTGACATGCCTCCGATGATGACATCGAATTTACCCGCAAGCAGGGCTGGAATAATGCCGTCCCATGCGGTTGGAATGAATTCGACCTTCAGGCCGGCATCCTCAGCCAGGCGACGGGCAACATCGACTTCAAAACCAATAAGCTCGCCTTGTTTGTCTCTCATTGCCCATGGTACAAAAGTTGATAGCCCGACCCGTAACGTGCCTCGTTCTTTTATGTCTACAAGCGTGCTTTTATCTGCCGCGAGGGCGGAAGATCCTGCCGTTAATGTCAATATTGCAAGAAAAGCGGTGAGTAGTCGTTTCATGCTTCCTTTCTCCTTAAATGGCGGGGTTCAGTGCTTTGGATCCCGCACAATGAATAATATTGGTATTAAGCCGGTACATTCATTTTATGTTCTAACCAGGCGGCAAAGCCGGATAAGACCAGGGTGACTGACAGGTAAATGCCGGCCACCGTAAACCATACTTCGAATGGCATGGCGGTATCTGCAACGATATTGCGTCCCTCGGTGGTTAAATCAAAGATCGCCATAATGCTGACAATAGAAGAGTTCTTGACCAGTGAGACCGTTTCATTGGTCAGTGGCGGTAAAATACGCCGGATCACTTGCGGCAAAATAACAAATCGGTAGCTGTCGATGTGAGACAAGCCGAGGCTCTCAGATGCCTCAAACTGGCCTTTGGCAATACTGTTCAACCCCGCCCGAAAAATTTCTGAGGTATAGGCTCCCTGGAACAGGGAAAGAGCCAGTACCGCAGTGGTAAAGCGCTCCAACCCTAATACCGGGCCAAACACAAAATAGAGCAGGTAAATCTGAACCAGCAGTGGTGTATTGCGGATAAGCTCGATGTAGCTACGGGCAAGGCCACGGCCGACGATAGAATCAGACAACCTTAGCAGGGCGGTAGTCAGGCCGATAAGAAGGGTAAAGAATAGGCTGATCGCCGAAATTTTCAGGGTGATCCATAGCCCCGCCAGTAATTCCGCCGGAAACCATTCACCGTCTTCCACAAACCATAAATATTGCGGAATACGATACCATTGCCAGCGATAGTTCATCGCTTCTGCACCACTGTTTAATAGCCAGATCAGGGCCATTACTACAAGCGCTATTTGTAATAGGCCTGAGACTACCGGCTTTATGATGTTGTACCCGACAGTGAGAGAGCGCTTATTTAACATAGATATCAAATATCCGAAATCAATAACTCAGGATTTGTTCAAGGAATTGCTTGGTACGTTGCTGTTTCGGTGTATCGAACAACGCAGCGGGCGGTGCAATCTCAACGATCTCGCCTTCATCCATAAAGACAACCCGATCGGCGACCTGGCGGGCAAAGCCCATTTCATGGGTGACACAGACCATGGTGATGCCTTCATCCGCCAGTTCTTTCATGACATCCAGCACTTCTCTAATCATTTCAGGATCTAAGGCAGACGTTGGCTCGTCAAATAACAAAATGTCAGGTTTCATACATAAAGATCGCGCGATAGCGACCCGCTGCTGTTGCCCGCCAGAAAGCTGTGCCGGATATTTTCCTGCCTGATGACCAATATGAACGCGTTCCAGATATTCCCTTGCCTGCGTCTCTGCCTCGGTTTTCGACATTTTCAACGTACGCCGAGGTGCCAAAGTCAGGTTATCGAGTACTGTCATATGCGGAAACAGATTGAAATGCTGAAAAACCATTCCGACGCTGCCGCGAATAGTTTTTAAGTGTTTTTTATCAAGGGATTGGCCTGATACAACAAGCTGACCTGCATTGAACTTCTCAAGGCCGTTAATACAGCGAAGAAGGGTTGATTTACCCGATCCCGACGGTCCGCAAATAACCAGGCGTTCACCATGGTCGATGGAAAGGTTGATGTTTTTTAGGGCATGGAAATCTCCATACCATTTATCAACTTGTTTAAATGAAATGATAGCGTCTTCAGGCAAAAACACGACCTCAGTATTTTATGAGAATGTTTAAGCCATGTTATTGCTTTGATGAGGAAATTTCAAAGAAATAGCTTTAAAATGACCAATTAATTTCAATATTACCCAATCTGAGTGGTTCATAAGGTAGTGAATATGTCATTTTTACATTCTTTAGTGTAGTGAAACTCGCATCTTGAAGTGGCTTGGGTATAAATATGTAATTATATTTCAATAAGCATTTGCACATGCGGTTTGAAGGCGATAAGTTAGTTTTATCTTTTTTGGAGTATGGAAGACATTACTTACGTATTTGACCGAATCTGTAGTGATGTTGTAACACAGGAAGTAAAGAAGTATGTACAAGACCGATGACGTACGCATTCGCGAAATTAAAGAACTATTACCACCGGTGGCGGTATTAGAAAGATATCCTGCTACTGAGAAGGCCTCTGAAGTTGTTTTTCAGTCGCGTCAGGCTATTCACAATATTCTCAATGATGAAGATGACCGTTTGCTGGTTATTGTGGGACCTTGTTCTATTCACGATACTGAAGCAGCCATTGAATATGGTAAGAAGCTGACAGCACTACGGGAAGAATTGAAAGATCGTTTAGAAATAGTGATGCGTGTGTATTTTGAAAAACCACGTACAACCGTCGGCTGGAAGGGACTGATCAATGACCCTTATATGGATGGTAGCTTCCAGCTGAATGATGGTTTGCGTATTGGACGTAAGTTGCTGCTTGACCTGACCGACATGGGCATGCCGACTGCGGGTGAGTTCCTGGATATGATCACACCACAATATACCGGTGATTTAATCAGTTGGGGCGCAATTGGTGCCCGTACGACGGAATCTCAGGTTCACCGCGAGCTTTCCTCGGGTTTGTCTTGTCCGGTAGGCTTTAAGAACGGGACGGATGGCAACATCAAAATTGCGACCGATGCAATTGGTTCTGCCAGCGCACCGCACCACTTTTTATCGGTGACCAAGTATGGCCACTCGGCGATCGTATCAACCGCAGGTAATGAAGACTGTCATATTATTCTTCGTGGGGGCAAAGAACCCAATTACAGTGCGGAAGATGTAAATACCGTCACGGAACAATTGGAGAAAGCCGGTCAGCGCAAGAAAGTGATGATCGACTTTAGTCACGCGAACAGCCTGAAGCAGTTCAAGCGTCAGATCATTGTTTCTGAAGACGTCGGCAAGCAGGTTGCAGAGGGGAACCGTGATATTTTCGGTGTGATGATCGAAAGCCATCTGGTAGAAGGCCGTCAGGATATTATTGAAGGCACCGAGCCGACTTATGGCCAAAGCATTACCGATGGCTGTATTGGCTGGGCAGATACGGAAAAAGTTCTGCGTCAGTTAGCGGATGATGTTGTTAAGCGTCGTCAGGCGAAATAAGCTTTCAAGCTGCTATATAAATACATGAGTTATGATTTGAAAGCCCTGCATTGCAGGGCTTTTTTGATGGAATTATTTATGGTTTATCATTTTTTTTATTCTTGAGAGGAGTTGTATTATCTGAATACAGTTTTGATAGGTTGGCCTAAATCACAAAAATGAACATTGTCGTATGACTAGTGAAAAAACATTAATTATTAAAAACTTACAAATCACCTTGTATTTAGCCTACAAAGAGTGACCTGCCTAAGTATTGGTGCATATTTTTTGTTCTTTAATGACGAGTCTAAGCCTGACTTGTGTGAGTTATTTCAAATTTTATATTCTCTCCACCCTCAGTCTCATCCCCCTGACCTTATCAACAAGGTTGATTTCATTGTCATTGATTCATTTATCATTTTTTTAATAATTGATCGTTTCTATATTCGTCGCCAATTTTTTAATTGAATAATGGATTATAACTGTGAAAAAAAGCACTAATAAATTTAAATATTCAGCACTTGCGAAAATAATTATACCGCTATGCTCTGCTGTTGCCGTTGTTGGCTGTAATAATTCATCTTCTGATGTTAGTCCTAGTGGAGGAGATAAGGGGGGGAGTGAGAGTGGCAAGCTTGTGTCGATTTCTCAAAACCAAGCTGCGATTTATTTTAAGCGTGACTCTCGACAAGTGGCTAAATCATCAACGGCTGATCAGTATGAAGGTTATACCTTACATATCTGGAATGATGATTCTTGTGGAAGTTATGACGGTGAAAACTCAGATTGGAGTCAAGGGGTACCTTTAAGTGGCGTCGACGAAACATTAGGAGCATATTGGGTTATCGATTTGAAAGATGATGACTCGCAGTGTGTTAACTTTATTCCGCGAGACTCAGAATTAAACAAACCTCTCGGTGATTTCAATGCCAAATTGGATCTGAACCAGGTTCATAATGACGGTAATTATGTTTTCACTACAGAAGGCATTACCAGCGTTTTTCCTGAACGAGTACCTGAACTACCTGAAAATACATCACGTATTTATATAAATCTTGAAGGTGAAGATTATTCGGACTTGTCGTTACATGTATGGAATGATGATACATGTGGCAGTTTTGAGGGGTCTGCGACCGACTGGGAGGCAGGCTTACCATTAACGGGCACAAGTAAAACATACGGTGCTTATTGGGATATTGCGACGAAGGATGATCCAAGCCAGTGTGTTAACTTTATTCCACATATTGGTAATGAGAAACCTTTATTAGATAACACACAACTTGATCTAGAAAAAGCAGCAGCAATTGGTAATGCAGCATTTACCTTTGAGGGTAGCTCGACAGTTTATTATGAGCCGCTGGTGAAATTACCATCGGCTCAGTTCGCTGGTGCGTCCGCACATTGGTTGACGAGTAATGTTCTAGCCGTTGAAGCCGGTGCGGCTAACGTTGAGCTGTTATATTCAAGTAAAGGTGGAATTGAATACGACAGTAAACAACAATCTTTTTCAGGTGTAGAGAAGACAATTTCTACAATGAAAGCGACGGGCAATGATTGGTCGCTTAAGTTCCCACATCTGAATAACCTGGAAAGCTGGACGCTGGATTTTGAAGGCGCAGATGTTTCACCGAAAGACATCTTAAAGGGGCAGCTATTTACAGTAACCTATGATGCGAGTGGTAATGTGTTGCTAGCCACTCAAGTTCAGTCTTCAGCGGCTATTGACGATCTCTATGCAGGTGATGCCGGTACTGCAGATGACCTGGCCTATGGTGCAATTATCGGAAGCCCTGATGTGACATTCCGTCTCTGGGCACCAACGGCCCAGTCGGTTGCTGTAGTGAAATACTCTGATGATAAAGCCGTTGTAAAAACCTTACCAATGGTGTTCGACGAAGCTAGCGGCTCTTGGAGTTTGGCTACAAGTGATCTTCAAGCATTTGACTACTATCGCTACAAAATTAATGTCTATCATCCTGTTGCGAAATCCATTGTAGAGTATGAAGTAACGGATCCGTACTCATTGAGCTTATCAATGAATTCAGAGTTTAGTCAGGTTGTAGATTTAACTGATCGTTCATTAAAACCCGCGGGATGGGATTCTTTAGCACGACCAGTTACACAAACCAACCCTGCAGAGTTTGTGATATATGAATCGCATGTTCGTGATTTCTCAGCTCTAGATGAGTCAACGCCTAAGGCACAACGTGGTAAATTTACTGCTTTCACAAGTGCTGAATCTGTACCGGTCAAACATCTGAAGTCTCTAAAAGACAATGGTGTTACCCACCTTCATTTATTGCCGTTTTTTGATATTGCGACAATCAATGAAGATCCGCAACAGGTCGCTAATATTGACGCTGCGTTTAGCAAATTATGTACAGTGAATCCAAATGTCGAGAAATCAGAGACGTTTGCACCTTATTGCAAATCCCCTTCAACGATTGCCGATGTGTTGGCGACAGTACAGAAAACTGATTCAGCATCAAATCCGGTGGTTCAGGAGCTGAATCGCTACGTATCGGAGACAGACGGATTTAACTGGGGCTATGATCCATTTCATTACACGGTGCCTGAAGGTTCGTACTCAACCGATCCAGATGGTACACAACGAATCCTTGAGCTTCGTGAAGCTGTAATGGCGGTGAAGACAAATATTGGTATGAACGTCGTGATGGATGTGGTGTATAACCATACCAATTCTGCAGGGCCAGAGTCACGCACATCTGTTCTGGATAAGATTGTACCTTGGTACTACAACCGGCTGGATCCCGTTTCCGGTAATGTTACAAACTCAACGTGTTGTTCCAATACAGCGCCTGAGCGGGCAATGATGGAAAAATTGATCACTGATTCACTTGTCGTTTGGTCACGTGATTATAAGATTGATTCATTCCGCTTTGACCTGATGGGGCACCACCCGTTAGATCAGATCAAGAACTCACTGGCAGCAGTACAGAAAGTTGATAAAAATACCTACTTCTACGGCGAAGGGTGGAACTTCGGTGAAGTTGAAAACGACACGCGCTTTGTTCAGGCGACCCAAAAACACTTAGGTGGTACAGGTATTGGTTCATTCTCTGACCGACTGCGTGATGCTGTTCGTGGTGGTGGCCCATTCGATGGTGGTGATGGTCTACGCCAAAACCAGGGCTTTGGTAACGGTGCCCATGTACTGCCGAACGATATGAGCAAAACTAGCCTAGAAACAGCGCTGCATCTTGCTGATATCACGCGCCTGGGTATGGCCGGTAATCTCAAGAATTTCATCTTGATCGACTCTAAAGGTACGAAGAAATGTGGTGATGAAGTGGATTACAACGGCCAGCCAGCAGGTTATGCCGTCGATCCCACAGAAATTCAGAACTACGTCTCTAAGCACGATAATCAGACTTTTTGGGATAACAACCAGTATAAAATCGCTTATACCGTTGATGCTGATACCCGAGTAAGAATGCAAGCTGTGTCGTTGGCAACAACGTTGCTTGGTCAGGGCGTACCATTCACCCATATGGGGGCTGAACTGCTACGTTCTAAATCGATGCAGCGTGATTCTTATGATTCAGGTGACTGGTACAATAAGGTTGACTTTACCTTACAGGATAACAACTGGGATAAAGGCTTACCTCGGCAGGACAAAGATGGCAGCAACTACGATATCATTACTAAAGTGATTGACGGTGCGGGAGTAAACGCTCAAGCATCGCCAGAGAATATGGCACAAATGGTCGAGTTCTATAAAGAGCTAGCGAACCTGCGTCAGTCTTACTCTCTGATCACTTTAGGGAAAGGTACTGAAGTCAACGCACGTGTGGATTTCCATAATACAGGTGCAGCTCAGGAGCCGGGTCTCATTGTGATGTCGATTGATAACGGTGAAAATTCGGGTGTCGATATTGATAGCAGCATGGATGGGCTGGTGATTGTGATTAATGCGTCAAATTCAGTTCAAGATATTGCGATTGATAATGTATCTGGCTTAACGTTAAGCCCGCTACACACGTCATCTCTTGCTCAAGGGGCAACATTTACGGATGGCAAGATGACAGTACCAGCATGGACGCCGGCAGTATTCGTTCAAGTTCGTAACGGTCAACGAGGTGCTGGTATTCCAGTGACAACTAAATAACTGATTAAAAAGGTATCCACTCAAATTAAAAAGTCCTCAATTGAGGACTTTTTTATACATATAAATCGGTCGCATAATTATCTGACTGACCAATAAGAATTAAAGACACCGGCAGACAGACGGTCACTGCGGCGGATACTGCTTGAACATTTCGCTAATTTGCTTATCGATGAATTCAATTCTGGAGCTTGGTGTCATGGTTTCAGTGAGTTTTCGCTGTGAAACAGCGCGCCACACCACTTGGTTGGAGCTGTTTTCGATTAGCTCGACAATCAGTTTTCCGTAGTTGTACTCTTTGTAACGGGTGGGAGAACTGAATCCGATCCCCACGTTTCTGGAAGCGTAGCCAAAGCCAACGCTGGTACCATAAGATTCAAAGTCTGATTGTTTCTGAATGTAGTGTTTGATCGTGAGGTCAGCGTTAGTCTCTGAGGCGTGCCGCAAGCCTTTCATTGCCAGTTGTGTCGCAATGGCTTCTTCGACTCGCGTAGCGTCAAGGCTGACGGCGGTCTGGCTTGGCGGTGCAGCAAACAGGTATGTGTTGAACTGACTATAGTCAACCTGGCTATTGTAATCGGTTGAGACATCAGTACTACAGCCAGCAAGTAACAGGCTTAAACAGGCAGAGCGAAATAGATTGGCCATAGCAATATCTCGTTATCGTTTCTGAAATCAGTATAGCAAAGGGATATCAGTTAGTTGGTTGTGAAAAGAGTTTATGCTGTGTGATTAAACGTTAATCTCCGTCAGGTTGATTATTGCTAGATAAAGATCTATCATCGTTATTCGACGATTGACGAAGTGGGCTGATAACTATGTCTGATAAAAAAATGCCGCCTAAGCAAACAGCACCATGTGTAACCGTACTTGACTGCATTGATGTTGATGAAGCACAAGAGCAGGCAATTGCCGCGGCGGCTAAAGCGTTGTCTCATCCGGCAAGGATCCGAATTCTACGTATACTCGCTCGCCAGCAAGGTTGTTTGAATAGTGATTTGGTGGGTGAACTGGGTTTGGCACAATCGACAGTTTCCGAACATTTACGAATATTGCGCGAAGCGGGTTTTGTTATTGCTGAACCTAAGCCGCCGAGAACGTGCTTTACCATCAATGCGGATAAACTTAACGAATTTCGTTCTATGCTGACTTATCTGTAGTCATGTTTAAACGGATAAATCATTGGCGAATAACTTTTTTATGAGTCATACAAATCGATAATCGACGATTTGCTATATGTTGGGCTATCAATAAATAGAAACGATCTGATGGCTGTTCGATTTTCAGGTGTGAAAATTAAAGGTATTGAAAATTATGGGTATTTTTGAACGCTTTCTAAGTGTATGGGTGGGGCTTGGCATGCTGGCTGGTATTGCTGGTGGGATGCTGTTTTCTGATTTTTTTGCCTTCCTTGGCCGGTTGCAGTATGCGCAGATAAATATGGTTATTGCAGTACTGATCTGGCTGATGATTTATCCGATGATGATGAATATCGATTTTTCTGCGGTGCGTAATATTCACCGTCGACCAAAAGGTTTGATTGTTACCATTGTGGTGAACTGGTTGATAAAGCCATTCACGATGGCGCTGCTGGCAGTGCTATTTATGCGCTATATTTTTGGCGCTTGGATTTCCCCCGAACTCGGTGAGCAATACATTGCTGGAATGATTTTATTGGGGGTTGCCCCGTGTACCGCAATGGTATTTGTCTGGAGCCAACTCACAAAAGGCGATGCTAACTATACCGTGGTCCAGGTTGCCATTAATGACTTGATCATGGTCGTTGCATTTGCGCCCATTGCCGCGTTTTTACTCGGTGTTACTGATGTGATTGTACCGTGGGATACCTTATTGCTATCCGTCAGCCTGTTTGTGGTTATACCATTGGTTGCCGGGACAATGACACGCCACTTCATTCGAGATCCGATCCGGCTTGATAAGCTAGGCGCCCGTATTAAGCCGCTTTCAATTGTCGGCCTTATTAGCACGGTGATTTTGCTGTTTGGTTTTCAGGCCCAGACAATTATTGATAATCCCATTGATATTGTATTCATTGCGATTCCACTGCTTATTCAGACCTACCTTATTTTTGCGGTAACCTACTTTTGGATGAAAAAATGGAAGCAGCCTCATTGCGTCGCAGCTCCAGGCAGTATGATTGGAGCATCAAACTTTTTTGAACTGGCCGTAGCGGTCGCAATCAGTCTGTTTGGTATTCATTCTGGTGCGGCCTTGGCGACTATTGTCGGGGTCTTGGTTGAGGTGCCGGTAATGCTATCGCTGGTCGCTTATGCCAACCGCACCCGAGGGCAGTTTCCAGTACAGAGTTAAGGTTTAGTGACTCTTGTTTCCTTATGGCAGTACATAAAATGCCATTTTAGACTGTTTCATCTATGGTCTATTTAATCGTGTCGTTAATCTGGTCGCCATGATCAGTTACTGATATCGAAGACAGTGCAGATAGTTTAGCTATGAAAGACCGAACCATTGTTACCATTTCAAATGTTCATGGAACCAGAGACCTTCATTTTGGCAAGTGGATTAGGGTCGGTTTGAAGAGCACTGTAGCACTGATATTGGTTGTGTGTGTTTTTACAGCAGGACTTATCTATTACCTGAGTAATGAAGTCGACTATTTCAAGTACCAGGAAGAAACCTTGTTGACTCAGTCTGTTTCTCAACAGCAGGCGTTAAGACAGCTTGAATTACAAAAGCAAGATTTGGCTCATGACCTTGTGCAGAGGGATGGACGGTTGTTATCTGTCTCGAATCGTCTGAGTGATCTGGAAATATTTTTAGGTGTTAACCGTGATGAAGCAGTTGACCTTGAATCTCGTTTAAATGTTGCCGCGTTGAATTCAGCGGTCAGAGTCAAACTGCTGCAACAATTGCCAAATGGCTCACCAGTTAAAGGACATAAAGTATCATCTGGTTTCGGTATCAGAACTCATCCGATCACAGGTAAAAGGCGTCAACATCGGGGAATCGATTTTTTAGTCAATACCGGAACACGGGTTTATGCAACGGCAGATGGTGTGATAGGAACCGTCAGGCCGAGTCGTAAAGGCTCAGGTAATTTTTTAAAGGTTCAGCATGCGTTTGGTTTTACGACGTCCTTCTCACACTTAAAGTCCTTTAAAGTTAAAGCCGGTGACTTTGTTGAAAAAGGTGATTTAATTGCGCTTTCAGGGAACACCGGTTTGTCGTCTGGGCCCCATCTGCACTATGAAGTGCGTTTTGTCGGCAGAGCATTAGATCCTCTCACTTTTGTTGAGTGGAAACTGGATAATTATGAGTCAATTTTTAAAAAAGAGAAGAAGGTCAAATGGGAATTTTTGGTAAAAAAAGTCGAACAGCGTATCAGCTCTCAGCTACAACTATTATCGCAAAAGGATGCCGAATTACTGGTTCAATCCAATTAGCCTGCGATATCCAGGTTGATGGTGAAATTCACGGTAAGCTGAGTTCAGAAAAGTCAATCGTGGTCAGTAAAGAGGGGCGAATCGAAGGCGAGATCTATGCCGATAAAATTATCGTCAATGGCATTATTGAGGGAACGTGTTATGCCAATTCGATTGAAGTTTTGGAAAACGGGAAAATTAATGGGGCAACATACAGCGATGATTTAAGTATTGAACGAGGTGGCGTTTTCCTCGGTGAGACTCATGTTATGGATAAAGAACAGGTCGTTAATATTACAGAGAAAGAAAAAACGGTAGATGAGCCTGTCAGAAAAACGGGAAGTTAGTAACGCTATTTATTACCGCAGCTGAACCCGTCATTAAACTCGATATGGCGAGCTTCCGAGAGCCTGTATTCACGGGTGTGTTTGTCACTGTGGGGAAACTGACAGTAAATGGGGTACTCTCTGTGTAAGCCGTTATCCAGAAAGGCTTCCAGAACATCCTGAGTATCTGCAATTAATGTTATTTCTTTCATCACAGTCCCTCCCTAAATAGTCAGACCTTTCTTCTAGTAAAGTTGTTATTTCATTGTCACATTGTCTTAATAATAAGAAGCTTGGAACAGCGTTCTGGCAGATGAGCGGTAAGCCACCGCAGAGGTGTTGGTCAATCAAGCGTATTAGCAATTTAGTGACTACTTACCCACAGCGTAAAAAATAATAGGGTTAAATTTCATCCGGAAGGTTAATTGTGTGTTAAATTTATCTGGACAGACCAGATGAGGGTAAACCAAATGACATGGAATAAGTTATCCGTTACCGAAGGCAATGGCATTGTCACGGTCGCATTGAATCGACCGGAAAAACTCAATGCCTTAGACATGGAAATGTTCACTGAGTTAGATGCTGTCAGTAAACAGTTACGTAAGCGCAAAGACATACGAGCTGTGATTCTGACTGGTAATGGTGGCACATTCAGCAGTGGATTGGATATTAAAAGTATCGCGGCAAAAAAATCTAAGATCTTAAGTTTATTAGCCAAAATACTGCCGGGTAATGCGAACCTGGTGCAGCGAGTTTCAAGAAACTGGCGTCTGATCCCTGTTCCGGTGATAGCGGTTATCGAAGGGCGTTGTTATGGGGGAGGGCTACAAATTGTAATGGGGGCTGATTTACGTATTGCCGCACGCGATGCTGAATTATCGGTCATGGAGATCCGCTGGGGGTTGGTGCCGGACATGGGCGGGCTACTGGCTCTGCGAGAAGTGATGTCTAAAGATGTCGCGATGCAGTTAACGCTAACCGGAGACATTATTTCTGCTCAAGATGCCTTAGAGTATGGCATGGTGACAGAGGTGAGTGAAAACCCGATGGAAACCGCGCTCAGTATATGTCGCAAAATTGCCACAGCGTCACCAGATGCCATTGCGGCCATTAAATACACCACCAATCGTTGCTGGCTAAGCAGCGAACGAGCGCTGTTAGCGAGAGAAACGATTTGTCAGATTCGATTACTGCTGGGAAGAAATTCTTCGATAGCCGCAAAACGCCAGCGAACAAAAACAGATATTGATTATCAGGATCGGCAATCGTTCTGGTGATCCAATCCCCAAATTGCCTCAAGACGAGCGAAATGTACCTGTAAATAAGATATCTTTTCAAACATATTCTCTTTCAAAGAGATTCTCTTATAAAAGAGTATTCCTTATATAGATTGTATAAAAGGCGCTATATGCGCCTTTATCGTTATTTGCGGGCAGTATCTGTAAGACACGTCGGGACTATCCGTTGGATCTATGTCAGGCTGACGAACAAAGAGCGATAGCTATACTAATTAACGGATGTCTTGAAACCGAAAATCATCGGCAGAGGATCTGTTAATGAGAGGGAATAAATACAGTGGCAATATTGGACGAGAAAAATAAAGACGCAATTAAGTTGATCGTGATTATCAGCCTGCTGTGTCTTGTGGTTCATGTAGCCAATATTTGGCTAGGCGGCGCACTCAATGATTATGGTCTATTGCCTCGCCATATTACCCACTTAACCGGACTGGTGGCTTATCCTTTCTTACATGGTTCCTGGGAGCATTTGATCAGCAATCTGATCTCGTTTGCTCTGCTAGCGCTACTTGTCTCTCGTTCAGGGCTTGCCCGGTTGCTGGTGGTGATGCTGATCAGTTGGGTGGGGAGTGGTATTGGTGTCTGGTTCTTCGGACGGTTAAGTTTTCATATCGGGCTGAGTGGGATCATCTATGGATTGTGGGCCTACTTATTAATCTATGCTTTGATGTATAGAAGTCTGAAGTCCATTGTGATTGCCGTAATTGTCATGTTTCTTTATGGCTCAATGGTGTGGGGGGTCCTTCCAGTTCATCAGTGGGTGAGTTTTGAAAGCCATCTGTTTGGCGCATTAGCCGGGGTTGTTGCCGGTTACTTGTTTGCTAAGCGCGACAAAATGAGAAAGAAAGAAGTTTTACAATAGATTCCACACGAAAACCTGATGCCAACCTAAGCAGATAAAACGAGAACTAGAATTGGATCAACAAAAATAAGGAGTCATCATGTTAATTACCTTTAGTTGCAAAGTAAGCGGCAACGTCACAATGTTCGGCGATATAGCAAAGCAACTGCTTAAAATGATGGGATTCAGTGAGACAGTACCCGGTGCGATAGATGCTGAAGATGTTCCCCAGGCACTCGCGAATTTAAAACAGGCGATTGATGAGGCCAAACAACGTCAGCGTCAGGAAATGCAAGGGGGAACCGACGCTAAAAAGATGGCAGAAGATGAACTGGATGATGCGGATTATGAACCTGAAATCAGCATCGCCATACGTGCCATACCGTTAATAGAAATGCTGCAAGCGGCAGAAAAAGAGCAATGTTACATTATGTGGGAATAGAGTCAGCGGACAATATGAAGAGGAGCAAAAGGGTCATCTCTGGGATCGTTCTGCCAGAGGTATTCAGCATGAATAGCCACCTTTCTTGCGACTTCTTCACCGTGCCGGTGGCCAATAAATGCCAGTGTCATATCGATACCTGCTGCAACACCGGAAGAGGTGAAAATATCCCCATCTTGTACCCAGCGAGCGACAGGCTGCCAGTTAATTTCGTTACCGAAGCGTGTTACCCAATGATAATTCTTTTTATTGGTTGTGGCAGATTTGTTCTCAAGTAACCCGGCATTAGCCAATAAAGCGGCACCGGTACAGACCGAGCAAAGATACTGAGTGTGAGCGGCTGTTCGCTGTAGCCACGATAATACCTTGCGGTTTTCGACTTCGACGCGCGTTCCAATACCGCCCGGAATTAATAATATGTCGCTGTGAAAGGCATCCTGGAAGCTGTGATCCACCATTATTTGAGGCCCTTGGACGCTGGTCACAGGCTGACCGGTTTCAGACACCAGTTTTAGCCGGTAATCATTGTTTAGTACACCGAACATCTCCAACGGCCCGAATGCATCTAACAGTTCAAATTGATTGAAGAGCAGGGTCGTGACAGTCAGCTTTGATGACATAGGGATCCTTAGTTTACTTAACGGTGAAAGGCCTTTGTTTTACCAGAACTTATATAAAGCATAGTTAAAGATGAGTGAGGAAGGGAAAGGAGACGAAAATATCCGGTATTAATATTGTACGATCATAGCTTGTCGTCCATATTTATATCAATTGTTCATCCAGTAAAATCGAATAGAACCCAATGCCCGGTTTGGGTACGGCACAATAAAAAGAGTTAATCGCCTGCATTTTCTGTCACCTTTTGACTAAGGAATAATGTTATGACAGCCCAAATACCACCTCAAACACCCGGTCAGAACAGTAACACCGATATTATCCGTTGGTATGAGCATCTGGGTATTGCCGATATTGCCCTTGTGGGGGGGAAAAATGCCAGTTTGGGAGAAATGATAAGTAAAATGGCGGCAGACGGTATCTGTGTCCCGACGGGGTTTGCAACCAGTGCCCAATTGTATCGTGATTTTCTTAGCCAAAACGATCTCGATGGACCGATTGCGGAGCATTTGGATGGGTTGTCGAACGGGGCCGAAAATCTCGCCCAAACCGGTTTTGCCATCAGGCAGATGATTTCACAGGGCGAATTTACCGAGATACAGAAGCAGGCGATCGAACAAGCATATCAACAATTATGCACTCGTATTGGCTGTGAAAATGTCAGTGTGGCGGTAAGAAGCTCAGCCACAGCAGAAGATTTGCCTGAAGCCAGTTTCGCCGGTCAGCAAGAAAGTTACTTAAACATAACCGGCATAGATGATTTGTTAGAAGCCTGTCGTCAGTGTTTTGCCTCACTGTATACCGATAGAGCGATTATCTACCGTCAGGAGCAGGGGTTCTCCCATCAACAGGTGGCGCTTTCTGTTGGGGTACAGCAAATGATTGAATCAGAAGCCGCGGGGGTAATGTTCAGCCTCGATACTGAAAATGGCTTTCCTGATGTGGTGATGATTAATGGGGCGTGGGGGTTGGGTGAAACGATTGTTAAAGGCAGTGTGACGCCCGATCGGTTTATGGTTTACAAACCGCTGCTGAAAAACCCTGAGTTACGCCCGATTATTGAAAAACAAGCAGGCAGTAAATTACAAAAGATGGTTTATGCCTCATTGGCGCAAGAGCCGACCTTAATAGTGGCAACAGATGAGTCAGAACGTTCATCGCTGGTCCTATCCGATGATGAAGTGCTGAGCCTGGCGCGTTGGGCGGTTAAAATAGAACAGCATTATGCTTGCCCCATGGATATGGAATGGGCCAAAGACAGCCGCAGCAAGCAGCTGTATATTGTGCAGGCGCGTCCGGAAACCGTTGAATCCCTCAAAGATACTGCGGTATTAATGAATTACAAGCTGAAGGGACAATCCCCGGTACTGTTAGAAGGTGCCAGTGTCGGCAGTGCCATTGCAACTGGCGCGGTATTTAAGATCCTAAGCCCTGATGATATTGAACAATTCCCAGACGGTGCAATATTGGTTACTGAACGTACCGATCCTGACTGGGTACCGTTAATGCGTAAGGCCTCCGGGATTATCACCGATACCGGAGGGCCGACCAGTCATGCCGCGATCGTCAGCCGTGAGCTGAAGGTGCCGGCGATTGTCGGCACCGAAAATGCCACGCAAGTGCTGAATACTGGCAAAGAGATTACACTCAGTTGTGCTGGTGGAGCCGTTGGTAAGGTTTACGAAGGCATACTTGAATTTGAAACTGAGCAAGTTAATCTCGATGATATCCCTCATACTCAGACAGATATCATGATTAATGCGGCAATGCCCGACGGTATTTTCCGCTGGTGGCAATTGCCAGTATCGGGTATTGGTTTGACACGGATCGAGTTTATTATATCCAGCCAGATTGGCGTGCATCCCATGGCGCTGGTTGACCCTGAACGTATTTCCGACCTTGTAACAAAAGATAGAATTGCCCGGCTGACTAACGGTTATAAACACCAGCCCGATTATTTTGTCGAGAATCTCGCCTTAGGTGTTGGCAAAATTGCCGCTTCGCAATATCCAAAACCGGTGATTGTCAGAATGTCAGATTTTAAGTCGAATGAATATCGGGGTTTGCTGGGCGGTGAGTTTTTTGAAATTAATGAAGAAAACCCGATGCTTGGTTTGCGTGGTGCCTCACGCTATTACCACCCGCTTTATCGGGAGGCCTTTAAACTGGAATGTCAGGCGATAGTCAAAGCCAGGGAAGAGATGGGGTTTGACAATATCATCGTGATGATTCCATTTTGCCGTACCACGGGTGAAGCTGATCGGGTGTTGGATGTGATGGCCGAAGCGGGCCTTAAGCGTGGTGTCAACGGCTTGCAGGTTTACGTGATGTGTGAGATCCCCTCCAATGTGATCTTAGCGGATCAGTTTGCCAAGCGGTTTGATGGTTTTTCTATTGGCAGCAACGATCTCACTCAGCTGGTGTTGGGTATTGACCGAGACTCTGCCGAATTAAAGCCCCTGTTTGATGCCCGCGATGAGGCAGTAAAAAGCATGATTGCCCAGGTGATCAAAGTGGCACATCAATATGGTTGTAAAGTGGGGATCTGTGGTCAGGCTCCGTCAGATCATCCGGAATTTGCCGAGTTTCTGGTCGACTGCGGTATTGATTCGATTTCTCTGAATCCTGATTCCGTCGCCAAGGCGAGTCAGCATATTGCCCGGGCCGAGAAAAAGCGTGATTAGAGGGCTATCCGAGATAGAGTTATGTTGCGCTTGCCGCCATGTGGCTCTGCTATGTTCTTCATAATGAAAAGCCCATCAAGAAATGGGCTTCTAGATTCAAATTACATTGCAGCTGTGATGTAAAATAGGCTTTTTTACCACTTAGCCATTCGATTATTGACCTGATGGGTATTGAACTCATCGGGATCAATCACACCGTCTTTATTTGTGTCAATGACATCGAACCTGTTAGCTTGATTTTGATTCTTCATCATACGCCCTTCAGCTTTTCGTTCGCTTATCCTTTGTTGACGGAATTGTTCGAACTCTGTTGGGCTGATGGCTTGATCCTGGTCGAGGTCAATTTGGCTGAACTGAGGCATATTGCTATTCATTTGCATACCGCTGTTCTTCGCTGCCAAGCTTGTACCAGATATCAGACTAAGACCAATTAAAGCAATGATGGTGATTTTTGTGTTCATTATGATAGCCTCCTTTGCTCTCGCTCATCTATAGAGTACTACTTTATAGGTATACGGGTGTCAGGCTATGTAAAGTAACGTAAGCACGGTGTGTAAATATAAAGTAACAACTCTATATCACAATATGCCCGTCGAGAGAAAGGGATAGGGATCATATGACCCCTTTCCCACGCTTGATAGGTATTATTACTTACGACGTGACTTTGAACAGGAGCTAGGGTTACTGGCCGAGATCCAGTTCATTGTGGATCAATACCACACACTGGGAGGCGAACAGCATCTTTGGTCCCAAGCTGATCTTTTTTGCTCCCAGTCGTTTCAAACTGTTAAAGCTCTTTTTTGGCATCGGAATATGATCTGTAAGTAAAAAGCAGGGGTTGCCTTCAAACTCTTGCTCGCGAATAGAGGTGCCTTTTTTGTCCATCATAAACAGCTGATAGTCTTCGGCTAGCTCCTGAACGAGCTTTTCAAAGCTGATGGTGCGAACGATGATACCGGGCTCTACGCTACGCTCTTGCTCCTTGCTCATCCCCTTGGAGACGTCCAAGGCCCTGGCGACCTTATGCAGCAGCGCTTGTTCGTGAAAACCGCCGATATTACTAAGCTCGTTAGAATCAAAGCTAATGGTGCGGGAAAAGTCCTGTGTGCTTTCCAGTACCAGGTGAACGATGACATCATCGCGGTGCGATTGTGCCACAAAAATAGTGTTCATCAGGGTGTGAGCCAAAATTTCGGTGTGGGCCTCCTGACCAACTGACGCCAATAGTAGTTGACTGTCGGTAGGTGCTGATCTGGCTCTTAGTACAAAGGCGCGCATAGATGAATATCCTAGATGTTAGAGTATTGCACTTATATAAGTGCTGATGTTTGTGGTTATTTAGCGGCCGGCTATTATCACAGTTTTGATGGGGTATGTAAAAAGGCATTAGATGATTTTGATTATGTGTCAGTGTGTTACTGATGAATAGGTATAAAAATGATGAAGAAAGCCCCCGGCATGCGGAGGCTTTCAATGATTTTTTACTATTTATTCAGCGCCTTAGTGATAATGATGTCTCGCTCGATTTGGCGCTTATCGGCATCGTTAGTCGTTGCTATTAACTGAGTTTCCAGTTGGGCTATATAGGCGTCGAATTTGGCTTTATCACTGAACATTTTGTCTTTCACGTTGATCGACTCAATGTTGGTATAGCGGCCGTCTTCGCTGACGGGAACAGAAATTTCACCGGCGTTAATCAGATTTTTCACGATTTCACGCTGTTTTTCGTAGCCTTCCAGGCCACTTAAATGCCAGCGATTCATTGGTTTACCCTGATAAACACCACCTTTTACTTCTGACAAGTAACGAATAGTCAGGTTACGAATGGTGCCGGCTTCTTCGCCGTATTCTTCTTCGGTATCAAAAATAACCGGGAATTTACGGCCTTCCAGTATGCCGCCATTTTTAGTCAGGTGGCCCATGCGATAGCTGTTCATGCCAATTTTGATTGGTGTGCTATCGGTGATCATTTTTCCATCGGCAAATTTCAGCTCTTTAATGCGTTGGCCTGCTGGCTCGGTTAAATCAATGGTGTAGGTAACGCCAGCAAAGAAGTCGTTGGTCGAGTATTTTGACGAGCGCCGCTCCGGGTTGAAGCTGTAAGTCACGTCGCCATCTTTGACGCTGTTAAAGTATCCCGCGGACCATTCCATGTAGGTTTTCAGTTCTTTTCCCGTCAGTTCATATACCGTGATTTCACCGCCGGCATACTGGTAGTTGTAGGCAATATCTTTAGCTTTGATTTGACCAACATCCAGCTCAGCGTTGTCGTTGTCGATTTGCAGTGCAATCACATTTGCGATAGGTGCGTAATGCATGCTGGCTTCCTGAAACAGGGCGCTGATCCCTGTGTCTTGAATGTGTACCTGCGGAATACCCTTGATTTCATTTTCAGGTACCAGATCGACACCTTTTAGCTGTGCGACAATGCGATTGGCATTTTCACGCAGGCGTTTATGGTAAGGCGCATACAGCTCTTCCATTTTATCATCCGAGGCTATGCCCTGGATCTTGTAGGTGTAGCTGTCTTTGTTTACGAGAGTGAATTTGCCTGCTTTCTCTTCAAATTGCAGATCGATACGGGAAAGGGCACGGCCATATTTATCGGGTTCTGTAATGATCACGCCATTCACAACAGCCTTATCGATGCGGGTATGCATGTGGCCTGCGACAATGGCATCCAGCTCTGGGTTGGCTTCGGCAATGTCGCGAACGCCAGTCGCTTCAATGTTGTTTTCATTATCTAAGCCCATGTGTGCAACAAGCACGATGGCATCCACTTTGCTGTCAATTTGCTTGATGACTTTCTTCACTTCCAAAGATGGATTGGTGAAAGTCATGCCTTCCAGGCGGTTTGTGCCTTCAGCAAAGACTTGGGTCATTGGGGTATCCATACCAATCACACCGATTTTCACGCCATTTCGTTCAATAATAGTGTAAGAAGGCAAAAATGGGTTGCCATCGGCGCGTGTGATATTTCCCGCGAGAGACTGGCCGTTAAACTGTGAGAGTGAACGGTTAAGTACTTTTAACCCGAAATCGAATTCGTGGTTACCGAGCACCCAAACATCATAGGCCATTTCGTTAAATCCCAGCATCATTGGATCAACAGGTTCATCTTTAAAGGTTTCAACAAAGTTGCCCTGAATAGTGTCACCGGCGTCAACCAGTATGACGTTAGATTGCTCGGTACGGATATTTTTCACTTTAGTGGCAATCTGGCTCAGGCTGCCGCGCATATTGAGTTTGTCACTGGCGTAATCCCAAGGCATGAAGTGACCATGAATGTCAGAGGTTCCGAGAATTGTAACATCAAGAATATCACCATCAGCGGCTATTGCTGGGCCGGCCATAGACAGAAAAATAGCGGAGGCTAAAATTCGTTTTTTCATCGAAGACTCTTTTTTTAATTAGGTTATTTGTGCGGGCATATTAGGCTTTATTGGCAGATAAATACCCGGCCCATCTCTCATTTGTAATGTAATAATGTCAGTCTATTTAATGAATTGTGAGACATGTGCATGCTGCTATAGCCAAAGCAGGCTTGTGACTGGCATTATTTGCTCTGTCATTTGGTTGCTGTGTGGGGGAGACTAAACATTCATACTCTTTATTAAGCAGTAGTAAGGTGACTTCATCTGGTTTGAAGGGATAGATCTCAGATTAATCTCATCGGCACTTTTCTGCTTCATACTTCTATTTCACGTTGTTTTCAGGTTAAAGAAATTGTTGCAATGACAAATCGTGCTTGTTATTGGCCTGAGAGGCTTTACAATCAGGGCATCGAAACCCCGGTTCTTTTATGAACCTTTTGAATGTGATCGACAGAACACGATGAATAGAAAGAAAAAAGTAAACGAGATCCTTAAAAAAAGATTGAAAAAATCTAATGCGAAATTACAGACTAGTAATAAGCCGCGTTACATTTCTAAAGCTGAACGTGCAAAAATGGAATTAGAAGCAGCACAACAAGCTGCTGAACAAGATGTGACTGCAACAGAAGAGCAAGCCACTGCGGATGTGGTTGCCGATGAGTCTGACTCTAAATAGTGATAATCATGTCATCTGAATCAAGAAAGAATCTTAATCCGTAAACACCATGGAAAGGCGTTAGATAACGCCTTTTTTAATGGTTTTTCAGTAGCTTTAACAAGGGTCAAAACTGAGTATTAATAGTACTTAGCCGCGATATCCTGTAGGCTACACGCCCTCCCGCCGTCGAGGCGGTCTAAACTGTGATAAATAATGACAAGAGATGATCTTATGAGTTTTGCCTCTCTGGGCCTATCTGCCCCAATCCTTGAAGCTGTAGCCAAACAAGGCTATGACACACCTTCGCCTATTCAGGCTCAGGCGATTCCTGCTGTGATCGAAGGTAAGGATGTAATGGCAGCGGCTCAAACCGGCACTGGTAAGACAGCAGGTTTCACACTTCCTGTTTTAGAGCGTTTATCAAAAGGCCAACGTGCTAAACCTAATCAGGTGCGTGCGCTAATTCTGACTCCAACACGTGAACTTGCAGCGCAGGTTGCTGAAAGTGTTGCTTTATACGGGAAGAACCTGCCTTTAAGTTCTGCAGTTGTATTTGGTGGCGTTAAAATTAACCCTCAAATGATGAGATTGCGTAAAGGGGCTGATGTTTTGGTGGCAACACCAGGTCGCTTACTTGATCTGTATAACCAGAATGTAGTGAAATTTAGCCAGTTAGAAGTACTGGTTCTGGATGAAGCTGATCGCATGTTAGATATGGGCTTTATCCGCGATATCCGTAAAATCTTAGCGGTATTGCCTAAGCAGCGTCAGAACTTACTTTTCTCTGCGACATTCTCTGATGAAATTCGTCAGCTGGCGAAAGGTCTGGTTAATAACCCGGTTGAAATTTCTGTTAGCCCGCGTAATACAACGGCACCTTCAGTAAAACAGTGGATTTGCCCGGTAGATAAGAACAAGAAGCCAAATTTATTAACCAAGTTATTAAAAGAAAATAACTGGGGTCAGGTATTAGTCTTCACCAAAACCAAGCACGGCGCTAACCGCCTGGCTACTCACCTTGAAGGTCGCGGTATTAAATCTGCGGCAATCCACGGTAATAAGAGCCAGGGCGCACGTACTAAAGCGTTGGCAAACTTCAAGAGTGGTGACATTCAGGTATTGGTTGCAACTGATATTGCGGCGCGTGGTCTGGATATCGATCAACTGCCACAAGTGGTTAACTTCGAATTGCCGCATGTAGCCGAAGATTATGTTCACCGTATTGGCCGTACAGGCCGTGCTGGTTGCGATGGACAGGCCGTTTCTCTTGTCTGTGCCGATGAGTTTAAAGACTTGGCTGCAATTGAACGTTTGATCAAGCAAGTGTTACCTCGTGAACTCGTTGATGGTTTTCAGCCTGTGAACAAGTTGCCAGAGTCTCGTTTAGACACGCGTCCGCTTAAGCCGAGTAAACCGAAGAAGCCAAATGTTGATCATCGTGATGGTCAGCGTTCTGGCGAAAATGCAAAAGGCCATAAGCCGCAGGGTAAAAACAGACGCCATACGGGCAGCCAGAATAAGCCAGCGGGTCAATCTGGTGATGGTGTTAAGCCTGCGCAGAGACGCTCTCGTCCTCAAACCAACGGGTAATAACCGGAATTCTATTAAATAGCCGACCTTGAGTCGGCTTTTTTGATCTGGTTTGGTATTCGTTTAGCGGTCAAGCCCAATTTCATTTTCTTACTTCATTAACCGAGATCAGGCTGACTGTGGATATTGCTGGTTAATATTTGGGGTAAAATAACCACAGCTTACATTCAGCCAATGCCAAATATCTCTCGTAGCAGGTAGCCCGTAAGGAATGCAATGCCTGCTGCTGTCCCGCCTGTCAGTAGCGTACGTAATCCTGAAATAAGTACGGGCTTAGCAAAGACGAGGCTTTTTAGCATGCCGATAGAAAAAAACATGCTGGCGGCAAAGCAGGTGCTGAGCATAAATTGTTGTTGCATGTCCAATACCGGAATAAGAAATGGTATTAAGGGCATTGCCCCCACAATCAGGAATGCTAAAAAGGTTGTGATGGCTGATTTCCACGGGTTTGGCGTGGTTTTCTGTACGCCGTGCTCTTCTGTAAGCATAGTTTCTACCCACAGATGCCGATCCTGGCTTATGGTTTCCACAATCGATTCAAGGATTTTACCGTGAAAGCCTTTTTTCTTAAATATTTGGCGTATTTCTTCTTTTTCTCCTTCGGGTACTTCATCAATATGATTTTCTTCGGATTTCCTAATGTCGTCGGTAAATTCCTGCTGCGCCTTAATGGATTCGTAATTACTGATAGCCATGCTGAATCCGTCCGCAAAGAGATTGGCAAACCCCAGCACTAAAGCCACCGATGAAGAAAACCCAGCGCCAACGGCCCCAGAGACAACGGCAAAGGTGGTGACACACCCGTCAATCCCTCCAAGCACTGCATCAGAGATATTCTGCGATTTAGGAGCCTGTTTCAGGCGTTGTTCTATCGCTTTCGGGTGATGTTCGCGTACAAGATCTTCATTCGAGGTCTTTTTCATTCTGAAACTCCCAACAAAGAGTTATTTATAGCTTATACCAATCGGGACAATAGTCTGGATATTCAGGTACATCTGCCACAGTTTCGAGTCTCATTCTGATTGGCATTTATTCTTTTCCATGATGATTTGACGCTTTAGCTAGAATTAATAGCACAGTTGCCAGATGGAAAAATGCTGGATGATAATCCTGAATCGTGCCCAGAAGTCATGATATTGAGCATGCCAGGCTTTGGTGATTGGATTGAATCTACAGGGCCGTGGGGTGCAGCTGTAAGGCCATCAATTATTATTGAATGTACTCGTTACGGTTGTTTTAGTTAATGCTCAACTTTCTGATTAATGATTGAGTATGGTCAGCTCACAGTAATGAAATTCAAAACTATAAATTTCGTCAGTCTTTTCTATAAATAACAAGAGTATTCCTTTTAGTATGAGCGATGGCCTCGGGTTTAAGGTGAAGCGATGTTCAGGATGAGTTTACTATTTATTGTTTTTACCTTATTTCCCCTACACACCTTTGCCAGTGAGGCCATTAGCAAAGAAACAATATCGACAAACATCACGGCGAAAGAGATCATTCGACAGGCGATGAACCACTGGCGGGGTGTCAGCTCGTATTCGAAAATGAGCATGACCATTCACCGACCGGACTGGCAACGTGTTATGACGATGGAGGCCTGGACTCAGGGCGATAAACATTCTTTGGTTCGGGTCATTGAACCAAAAAAAGATGCCGGCAATGCGACGTTGCTCAAAGATAATAATATGTGGACCTTCTCGCCCAAGATCAATCGGGTGATCAAAATCCCTTCATCAATGATGAATCAAAGCTGGATGGGGAGTGACTTCTCCAACAAGGATATCAGTAAATCAACCGAGATCCTTGAGCAATATGAGCACCAGTTAAAGCAAGTATTTAAACAGGATGGTTATACCGTCTACGTGATCATCGCCATTCCCAATGAAGATGCCGCTGTCGTCTGGGGCAAAGAGATCCTCTATGTGCGAGACGACTTTGTACTGCTTGAGGAGCAGTTCTGGGATCAGGACGGAAAACTGATTAAGACCATGAAAGCGATGGAGGTAGCTGAACTCGGCGGAAGAATGCTGGCAACGCGATTGCGGATGAACAATCTTGAAAAACCTGATGAATGGACTGAAATGGCGACAAAGCATGCAGAGTTTGATGTCGCGTTAAATGCTCACGTATTTACCCTCTCTAACCTGCGTAATCCAAGATAATGAATATTGAACTACGCCTCGCGTGGCGGAACTTATGGCGACACAAAAGGCGAACCTGGATAACCGTTTCGGCGATGGTGTTTTCCAATGTTTTGCTGGTTTTTATGCTGTCTCTGCAGGTAGGAACGTATCAAATGATGATAGAGAACTCTTTAAGCCTGTTCAGTGGTCATCTGCAGATCCAGCACCGCCAATACCTCGATACGCCAAAGTTAAGATACGATATTGAAAACCCGCAGCAACTAGCCAAACAACTGCGCACCCAGCTAGGTACTGATGCCGTTGCCAGTCGAGCGGCTACTTTCTCGTTAGTGTCGAGTGGCGAGCGATCTTTCGGTGTGCAGGTGATCGGTGTTGAGCCAGAATTCGATATCCATACGTCTACTCTGGCGGGTCTCATCAGCCGTGGCCGTTATTTTTCCGGCAGCAACAGCGAAGAATTGATTCTGGGCAGTACGTTAGCACGTAACCTCAAAGTGGGTATGGGGGATGAAATTACCATACTGGGCTCCGGACGCGACGGCTCATTCGCGGCAGGGATCGTCACCGTTGTCGGGATCTTCCATACCGCAATGGAAGAGTTAGATCGCAGCGTGGTGCAAGTGCCACTTGGCTATTTTCAGTCGCTGTACAGCAGCGCGGGGCGCGCAAACTATATTGTTATCAACACGCCTGACGCGCTGGCACTTAGCCTCTGGAAGGATCAGATTCAAAACCTGCTGGCCGACAAGACGCAACTGTTAGTGCGTGAATGGGATGAAATACAGCCTGGGATCCGTCAGGCAATACTGGCTGATATTTCCGGCGCGGTCTTTATGTATGGCGTGTTAATTCTGCTGGTCGCTTTTTCTGTGATGAACACGCAATTAATGTCGGTACTTGAGCGCACCAGGGAATTCGGTACGGTAATGGCGTTAGGGCTGCGCCCTGGCAAACTGACTCGCCTTATTCTTATTGAAACTTCCTTGATGGCGCTATTAGGGTTGCTCATAGGTGTTGCCCTCGGCATGGCACTGACACTCTATTTTCAATATGCGGGACTTTCCTATCCTGGCATGGAGGAGATGTCGGCAAAATTCAATTTGCCTGATCGCATGTACCCCAACTTAAATTTCATTTCGGTTCTTGCCGGTCCGGTTCTGGTGATGGTGGGATCAATCCTGGCCGCGATTTATCCGGCATTGAGGATCCGTCGTATGGATCCGATTGAGGCGATGAGATCGGTATGATGATGTTCTCTGCACACGTTGCGTTTACTCTGGCCTGGCGCAATCTCTGGCGTAACTACCGTCGGACTCTGATCATGCTGGTTGCCATCTGTTTGGGGGTGTGGGCCATGATTTTTATGACTGCGCTGTCTCGGGGGATGGTGGACGGTATGGTTCGAGATGGTATTCGCAATCTACCGGGGCATGTGCAGGTTCACCACCCTGATTATCTTGATGATCCCAGTGTTGTTAATAGTTTTGCCGAGCCCGGTGCCCGTTTTTTCGAGGCACTGCAAGCTCCCGAAGTGACGGGATGGGCGATGCGGGTAAAGGTGCCTGCCGTCATTTCCAGCGAACGAGATACCCGTGGTATCACCTTGCTGGGTGTGGATGCGAACGCTGAATTGCAGATAAGCTTTGATGTTCAGGATATGGTCGCGGGCGAATTTCTTCATGAAGGAAATAGTCGAGGTGTCATTATCGGGGCCAGGCTGGTTGAAAAGCTCGAAACCAGACTGGGCAAGCGCATTGTTATCATGACTCAGGATCCGGATAACAATATTGTCGACAGAGGCTTTGTTATTTCAGGCGTATACCGATCCGACATTCCCGGTTATGAAGAGCTCTATGTTTATGCCGACAGACGGTTGGTACAGCAGATGTTGGCGATTGAACAGCAGATCTCTGAAATCGCCATCACAGGCACTGATTATCGGGATAATACCCGTCTTAAAGAGGCTATTAGTGCATCAGCACCCGCGAATTTGCAAGTTCAGACATGGAAAGAACGAGACAAGTACCTGGCGACCATGGTGGATGTGATGGATGGTTTCATTCTGGTGTGGATTATTGTTATTTTTCTGGCGCTTTCGTTTGGCCTAATCAACACCCTGATCATGGCGGTATTTGAACGCGTGCGGGAAATTGGACTGATGCGGGCCTTGGGTATGCGGGGTTCAAGTGTGTTGCTGATTATCTTACTGGAGTCTTTGCTATTGTTGTTGCTGGGGTTGGCGGTAGGTAATGCCATCGCGCTGGTAAGTATATTTTTGATTAAAGATGGCATTGATGTATCAGCGGTAGCGGAAGGGATGGCGATGTTTGGCGCTGGCACGGTACTGTATCCGGCATTGACGTTATCGGACTTGGCACTGGCAAATGTTGTGGTGATTATTCTGGGATTACTAACCTGCTTATATCCGGCCTGGCGGGCGTCTCGCTATGATCCTATTGTCGCTTTGAATAAGCATTAATCAGGAAAAACGAATGAGCGAAATTACCTGTAGCAATGTCAGTAAAACCTTTATTCAGGGGAATGCGAAAATAAAAGGCTTGGATAACGTTAGCCTGACCATAGATAAAGGTGAGTTTGTCTGTCTCTCCGGCCCGTCCGGCTCCGGTAAAACAACGCTACTCAATACATTGGGTGGCTTGCTGTCGCCCGATAAGGGAGAAATCTTTATAGGTAATGAAAAGCTGACTAGCTTGGATAAAGATGCCTTAGCGGATATGCGATTACAGCGGATTGGTTTTGTCTTTCAATCTTACAATTTGATCCCGGTATTATCGGCACGGGAGAATGTTGAATTTGTCATGCAAGTGCAGGGCATCGCGGCGAAGGAGCGACAACAAAAGGCCAACGCTATGCTCAAAGAAGTCGGGCTTGAAGGGATGGAGAATCGTCGCCCGGCGGAACTTTCTGGCGGACAGCAGCAACGAGTGGCGGTCGCTCGTGCCATTGTCAGTAATCCGGCGTTAATTCTGGCCGATGAACCGACGGCGAATCTGGATTCTCATACCGCAGAAAATTTAATGAGGTTGCTAGAAGCACTGAACCGCAAGCATCAAATTACCCTGGTGCTTGCCACGCATGATCCGCGTATCATGAGCTATGCTCGCAGGCAGATAAAAATGGAAGACGGCAAAATCATTGCCGATTACCCGATCAGTATCGCTCCCGATGTAACAATGGCCGAGCAATCATGAAATTGGAAATATTGAGTTACGCTGTCACCTTTTTGGTGGTGGTGTGTTCAGTTGCTTCTGCACAGGATCTGAATGTTGATTGGCATGGACATATCAAAGGTCTGCTGAATGTTCAAACTTACCCTGGTGACAGTTTGATAAACCAATTGGGTTATAACGAGACACTGGATATTAATAGTGATACTCGTCTTGGCTTAGACAGCAGTATGGGAGCCTGGAAACTGAATGTGGATTATCAGTTCGTTACGCTGGCAGGTGAGCGCTATGAGCTTGCCCAGCGTTTACCCGCTAACCCGTTGTTACCTGCCAGAGAAATCAATGATGACCATCGTTTATTCGACCTCACCCATGTCATTACAACACACGATCGCCATGCTCTCGTTCAGCGACTAGACCGACTTAGCCTGAGTGTCCATTTTGATAACCTGGTACTCAAAGCAGGCCGGCAAGCCATCAGCTGGGGCAACGGACTTATTTATGCCCCGATGGATTTTTTCAATCCGTTTTCCCCCGCCTCGATAGATAAAGAATATAAATCAGGGGATGATCTCTTTTATGGCCAATACCTGACAGAGAGAGGTGATGATGTGCAATTTGTCTGGGTTGGCAGAAGGGATGTACAGGGTAATGTGTCATCGAAAGTTGATTCTTTAGCTGTTAAATATCATAGCTTTGGTGAAGAATCTGAATGGGATTTCCTGCTGGGTGAGCACTTTGAAGATGATGTGGCCGGGCTGGGCTTTGTTTCCAACATAGGTAGCGCTGTCTGGCGCAGCGATGCAACACTCACCCGAACAGCAGATAAAAATGTCTGGAGCTTTGTCAGCAACTGGTCTTATTCCTGGGTATGGGCAGATAAGAACATCAGCGCCATTGCGGAATATTACTATAATGGCTTTGGTCAGGCCGGAGGCAATTATTCAGCCGCCGCGCTGGCAAATAACCCTGCATTATTAAGCCGGATTGCACGCGGCGAACTCTACACGTTAGGTAGGCATTACCTGGCCTCTTCGCTGACTATTGAGATGTCACCGCTCTGGTTGCTGACCCCAAGTACCTTTATTAACCTCTCTGATAGCTCCGCGCTATTTCAGGTTATTAGCCAACATGATATCGAACAGGATTTGCAGCTGCTGGTTGCTGTTAATTTACCCGTGGGGGCTAAAGGCACCGAGTTTGGCGGTATTGAGGTCAGCTGCAATCTTGCTGCCGACAGCCAGACCTGTAACCTTGCCACTGATCTGAGTTTACAAGCCCAGATTGCCTGGTATTTTTAGTTAATTGACACGATTGGCAGGATATTAACCACGAAGTGAAAGTTTAACCATCACAATACCGTGATCAGTACTCTCGCTGTCTCGATCATAAATAGGATTAATCAAGTGGCGATCATAGCAATGATAATCGCTGACTTCGAACAGGCTGGCATGGTGCTCTGCATCAAACTCACACGAGAGTAGAATGTAATCCAGCACTGAACCTTTAGCATAGTAATAGTAGCTCGCGGGACGGCCAGTCTCTGTTTGGGAAGAGTTGGTTGCTTGAAAATAATCAGTTGCTTGGAAATAGTCTGTTGCCCGGTAAAGATCCCATGCATCCTTCAGACGATATTTGGCTAACAATAACTCGCTTTCGGCATCAGATTTCTTTCGCAAAGAGCGGGTTAATAAGTGGGACAATACACCGCTATCCAGACTGTCATTAAAGTCACCCATCAATATCATTGGGTATCCGGTACGCTCGCGGCGCTCGATCATATTGGTAAAAAGTAGTGCGGCCTCGCTGCCGCGCTGCATCGCGGATCCCCAGTTGCCGGCTATTTCCGTTTTCAGCGCCTGAGCGATGAGGGTCGATTTAGCAGAGTTATCATTTACACTGTCTTGCTCCAGCATCGGACGTTTTGATTTGAAGTGCACGACGTAGCAATCACACCGGCCTATATAAGGAAGCTTAATGGTTGCACGCAGCGGCTGGCGGCTGAACGCAAAACCTTCTTTCAGGCCCATCGCAACAGCAAGGTCGGTGTCGGGAATGACGGCTGATAATTCAGAAATAGGGTAGCGGGAAGCGATGGCCACTACTGGGCTTTGATAAATATAATCGTTAATAACTTCTGCTTCATCAATCACAGCAAAATGCGCATATCCCTGCTCATGAACTAACTGCTGCAGTGATTCGGGGCTGAATACTTCCTGAAAGCCAATCACATCAGGCTGGTGCTCTGCCAGATAGAGACTGATCCAGCCCTGTTTCTTCTGCCATTGCTCCTGGCTGTAGATCCGGTCAAATTCATAAAAAGCCGAGGGTGGCTCAAGATAATTAAATAAATTAAAAGTTGCGACCTTAATGGTGCAGGCTGGATTTGAGCTGGGCGTATTATCTTGTGGCAAATCAGAAGTCTCGGTAGCAGTATGAAACTAAGGGGGTATTATACTGATTGGTATTATAACTGAATTGGGTGTTTTCATTTGAGAAATTAACTTAAGCCTCACGTTTTTTTGAAGGCAAGACCTGATCCTATTGTTCGCTATTTTTCGTCCCGTTACGAGACATGCTGATGCCGGTATTCGTATAACTGACTTTCTAGCATGAAATCCCCCCAATACTGATTGATAATCAATAATACATTATTGATTATCAGGTTGGGATTCATCATTTTCAATGATCAGAAAAACAAATGAACATAAACACATGAAAAGTAAGAGTTAATTTGGTGGCATGTCTTTTGCTCTATATCAATCACCTTATTTTGAGGTGAAATTAATCCCACTTATAGAGCAAAAGGATATTAAGAATGCCAACTCCTGCATATATGCGCATTGAAGGCGAAAAACAAGGGCTGATCACGGCGGGTACATTTACAGAAGATTCAGTTGGAAATATTTTCCAGGAAGGCCATGAAGATGAAGTGCTGGTCGAAGCATTTGAGCATCAGGTTGTTTTACCTCGCGATCCGCAATCAGGCCAGCCTACCGGTCA
This sequence comes from Photobacterium sp., assembly GCF_057456235.1. Classification (NCBI taxonomy): domain Bacteria; kingdom Pseudomonadati; phylum Pseudomonadota; class Gammaproteobacteria; order Vibrionales; family Vibrionaceae; genus Photobacterium; species Photobacterium sp. The sequence goes on from NZ_JBVCPH010000002.1 coordinate 412,703, forward strand.
GCGCGTGCACAAGCCAGTGAAAATCACCAAAGTGTTTGATAAGTGTTCGCCACTTATCTATAACGCACTGACTTCCGGCGAACGTCTGCCTAAAGTTGAAATTAAATGGTACCGCACATCAGCAACAGGCAGC